>JAEULD010000335.1 GCA_016792765.1 Candidatus Odyssella sp. | reverse complement strand
GGCGCGCGCGGCCTCGATGCAGGCGGCGAGCAGATTCTCGTTGCCGCCGGCGGCGGTCCGGGTGACCGCTTCCAGCGCCGACTTGACCCGTCCGGCGTCGCGCTTCGCGCGCACGGATTTCAGGCGCTCGATCTGCTGCTGACGCACCTTGGTGTTGTCGATGTCGAGGATCTCGACGCGCTCGCCGGTCTCGGGGCGGTACTTGTTGACGCCGACGATGACCTCTTCGCCGCGATCGATGCGCGCCTGGCGCCGCGCGGCCGATTCCTCGATGCGCATCTTGGGCAGGCCGGCGGCGACGGCCTTGGTCATGCCGCCCATCGCCTCCACCTCCTGGATCAGCTTCCAGGCTTCTTCGGCGACCGACGCGGTCAGCGCCTCGACGTAGTAGGAGCCGCCGAGCGGATCGACGACGTGGGTGATGCCGGTCTCCTCGGCGAGGATCAGCTGCGTGTTGCGCGCGATGCGCGCCGAGAACGGCGTGGGCAGCGCGAGGGCCTCGTCGAAGCTGTTCGTGTGCAGCGACTGCGTGCCGCCCAGAGCGCCGGCCAGCGCCTCGATCGTCGTGCGGATGATGTTGTTGTAGGGGTCCTGCTCGGTGAGCGAGACGCCCGAGGTCTGGCAATGCGTGCGCAGCGCCAGCGAGCGCTCGTCCTTGGGGTCGAACGTCTTGACGATGCGCGACCACAGCAGGCGCCCGGCGCGCAGCTTCGCGATCTCCATGAAGAAGTTCATGCCGAGGCACCAGAAGAACGATAGCCGCCCGGCGAACTCGTCGATCTTGAGGCCCTTCGACATCGCCGCGCGCACGTAGTCCCAGCCGTCGGCCAGCGTGTAGGCGAGCTCCTGCACGCAGGTCGCCCCGGCCTCCTGCATGTGATAGCCGCTGATCGAGATCGAGTTGAACTTCGGCATGTGGCGCGCCGTGTGCTCGATGATGTCGGCCACGATGCGCATCGAGGGCTCGGGCGGGTAGATATAGGTGTTGCGGACCATGAACTCCTTGAGGATGTCGTTCTGGATGGTTCCGCTGAGCTGGCTCTGCTTCGCGCCCTGCTCTTCGCCGGCAACGATGAACATCGCCAGCACCGGCAACACCGCGCCGTTCATCGTCATCGACACGGACATGCGGTCGAGCGGGATCCCGTCGAACAGGATCTTCATGTCCTCGACCGAATCGATCGCCACGCCGGCCTTGCCGACGTCGCCGACCACGCGCGGGTGGTCGGAATCGTAGCCGCGGTGGGTCGCGAGATCGAACGCCACCGACAGGCCCATCTGCCCGGCCTTGAGCGCCTGGCGATAGAACGCGTTGGAATCCTCGGCGGTCGAGAAGCCGGCATATTGGCGGATCGTCCAGGGCCGCACCGCATACATCGTGGCGCGCGGCCCGCGCACGAACGGCGCGAGGCCGGGCAGGGTGCCCACATGCTCGAGCGCTTCGATGTCGGCGGCCGTATAGAGCGCCTTGACCGGGATGCCCTCGGGCGTGTGCCAGACGAGCTTGTCGAGCGGCTCGCCGCCCAGATCCTTGCGCGCCGCCGCTTCCCAGTCTTTCGAGGTCTTCCCGCCGAATTTGCCCATCGCCCGCGTCCGCCTCGTGCACTCGATATCGCCAGTATATTGCAGGTGCGAAGGAGCGGACACCGGCAAAGATGAGGCTTGAAATTGAGGGCGCGATGTTATAACTATAGTAATAACATTAGGGACGGACCATGTCGGAGAAGATCAAGCTTCGCAAGATCGGCAATTCCCAGGGTGTAGTCCTGCCGAAGGAGATCCTCGAGCGCCACGGGCTTGCCGAGGGCGATACGCTCTACATCGTCGACACGGCGGAAGGGATCAAGCTCACGCCCTACAATCCGGTGCTGGCCAAGGGTATGGAAGCCTTTGCGCGCACACGGCGAAAATACCGGAACGCGCTGCGCGAGCTGGCGAAATGACCGAGCCCGTCTGGCTGACGCGGGCACTGGTCGAAGCAATCCAAGATCAACTGATCACCGAGCACGGCGGAAGCCACGGCCTTCGCGACGAGGGCCTGCTCGAGTCCGCGCTCGCCCGCGCGCCAAACAAGAATGCCTATGGCGCCCCATCGCTGGCGGAGCTTGCGGCTGCATACGCGTTCGGCTTGTGCCGCAATCACGCGTTTATCGACGGCAACAAGCGTATCGCCCTTGCCGTTGCGGACGTGTTTTTGCAGCTCAACGGACACGAACTCGTGGCGCCGGAGGCGGAGGCCGTCGTGATGACGCTCGAGCTGGCGGCCGGCGCGTGCAGCGAAAGCGAATACGCGGCTTGGATCGCCGCGCACATGCAGACGCTCGAACCCGAGAAATAAAATGGGAAGGCGCCGGCTCGCCACCGTGCAGCTGGCGGGCCATAATTCTCCGAGCGCTGCAAATCGAACCGGCGCCGTGAATGCGCTCGCCCACGGCGCGAAAATCGCGAGGAGGACGCCATGAACTACGTGGATCGTCTGTTTCGCTTCCTGTCGGTGACGGCGCTCTGGCTCGTCGCCGGCATGCTCTACGTCGCGTTCTTCCACGAGGGTGGGCAATGGAAGCCCATGGCGCAGGCCGCGCCGCCGCCGGTCGCGTTCCCGGCGAAGCTCGCGGTCGTGAACGCCGAGGGCGTGCCGCTCCGGATCGCGGGCGAAGTGACGCTGGCGCAGCCGGCCAAGCCGGCGCCGTTGCCGAAACTGCGCCTGACCTGCAAGTTCTCGGGCACCATGACCACGGCGCAGCCCTCGCTGCGCCTGTTCAGCGATGCCTGGAAGCCCGATCGCGAATGGCCGATCGACGCGAAACTGGAGTGCGAAACCGTGGAGCCCGTGCAATGAAATTCTACGACTGCAAGCCGGCCCCGAGCCCGCGCCGCGCGCGCGTGTTCATCGCGGAGAAGGGGATCGAGATCCCGACCGTCCAGGTCGACTTGAGGAACGGCGAGCACCTGAAGCCCGAGTTCCGCATGATCAACCCGCATTGCACCGTGCCGGTGCTGGTGCTCGACGACGGCACGCGGCTCGTGTCCACCGCCGCGATCTGGCGCTACCTCGAGGAGACGCATCCCGCGCCGCCGCTGATGGGCACGTCGGCGAAGGAAAAGGCGATCATCGCCGACACGCAGTGGCGCATCGAGGCCGAGGGCATGCAGGCGCTGTCGGAGGCGCTGCGCAATTCGGCGCCCGGCATGAAGGATCGCGCCGTGACCGGGCCCGTGCCCTACGCGCAGATTCCCGAACTGGCCGAGCGCGGACGGAAGCGGGCGCAGCAATTCCTGGAACTGCTCGATTTCATGGTCGGGCCGAAGCCGTTCCTGTGCGGCGACCGCTACAGCGTCGCCGACCTCGACGCGATGGTCTGCGTCGATTTCGCGAAATGGATCAAGCTCGAACTGCCGGCCGGCGCGAGCAATGCGCGCCGCTGGTACGAAAGCGTGTCGAGCCGGCCGAGCGCCAAAGCCTAGCCTTGCGTGCCTAGGGCGGCCCGCCCCGCCGTCGCATTGCCAGCGCCGGGGCCGGGCCCTATTGTCGGCGCCGGATCTACACCCACGAGAGGAAATACCCATGCGTCGTCTCGTCTCCCTCGCGCTCGCGGCCGGGCTGCTCGCCGCCCTTTCGGCCTGCGCGGGCCAGGAAAAGCCCAATTTCCCCGGCGCGCCGGCCCAGTCGGTGCCGACCCGCGGCCAGCCGCTCGCTTCGGCCG
>JAEULD010000214.1 GCA_016792765.1 Candidatus Odyssella sp. | reverse complement strand
TCGTTGGCGTTCACGCGCGAAAACAGCGCGCCGCCGCCATAGGGCGGATCGAAGCAGATCACCGACCGCGTCTCGCGATTCCAGATGCGGACCGCGTTGCCGAACAGCGGCGCGGATTGATCGAACGCGTTCGGATAGGATTCGAAGAACCACTGCTGCCGGCGCGAATCGCTCAAGCCCGCGGCCGGCGGCTGCAATTCGAGCGCGTGGGCGTCGAACGTGCCGCCGTTGCTCCGGCTCGGCGTGGCCTGCATCGCCGCCGTGAGATAGAGGTCGATCCCCGGATCGGAAACGCGGATGCGCCACCACGGCGTCGCGCCCGGCCCGGTGTTGGCGCGCTGAAGGCGCCAACGGTGCAGCACGCTCGCCGGGTTGGGGGACGCGAGCTTCACGCGTCCCGGAACGCCGCCGACCTCGGCGGTCAGGACGCCGCTGTTCTCGGCGTTGTGGAAATAGGCGATATTATACGGCACGGACGCCTCCGTCGCTGGAACCCCGGATCATTGCTTGACGTCGGCGACTTTGCCCTTCGTCAGCGCCACCAGTTCTGCCGGCGTCAGCGGAAAGACGGCGTGCGGCGTGCCGGCCGCCGCCCAGAGGCCGGACAGCTTCAAGAGATCTTCGTCGATCAGCACCGTGGAGGGCGTGTCGTGCGCCACCGGCGGCACGCCGCCGATGACGAAGCCGGTGCGCGCGCGCACGAACTCCGCGTCGGCCTTGCCGATGCCCTCGCCGATCAGCGCCGCCACCTTCTTCTCGTCGACGCGATTGATGCCCGACGCCATCACGAGGACGGCGCGCTGCGACTGCTTGGCGCGGAAGATGATCGACTTGGCGATCTCGGCCACCGTGCAGCCCACCGCGGCGGCGGCTTCCGCGCTGGTGCGCGTGCTCGCCGGCATCACGCGCACGCGGCCGGCATGGCCGAGCGCCGCCAGCGCGTCCTGCACGCGCTGCGCGGCGGGCGGCAGCGCCGCCGGGATCGATGCGTCGTCGTTCATCGCGCCTCGCTCATCCGATCAGGTTCTCGAGGCCGCGCACGAGGCCGCGGATGCCGGAGACCTTGCGGATCGCGAGCAGCGTGCCGGCGACGTAGGGCGACGCGCTCGAGCCCGCGTCGTGGCGGATCGTCAGGCGCTCGTCGGGCGCGCCGAACACGCTTTCGACGGCCAGCACGTAGCCCGGCAGGCGCAGGCTGTGCACCTGCACCGGATGCTCGCCGGTCTTCACCGCGGCGCCGCGCGTCGCCGGGATGCCGGCGAGCTTCTCGACCGGCGTCGAGCTGGGCGCCTGGCGCCGGGCCGACAGGATCTCGGCCAGTTCGCGGCCGGTGCCGGAGGGCGTGTCGGGCTTGCCGGCGCTCGCGTAGTCGACGATTTCGACGTCGCGCACGTAGCGCGCCGCCTCGAGCGTGAAGCGCTTCAAGAGCGTGGCGGTGATCGAGAAATTGCCGGCGGCGATGACGCCGACCCCGGCCGCCGCGGCCTTCGCTCCGATCTCGGCATAGTCGTCCGCGCCGAGGCCCGAGGCGCCGACGACGACGTGCCGCCCCGCGGCGATGGCGGCGAGCGCGTGCCCCTTCACGGCGTTGGGCTTCGTGTAATCGACGACGACGTCCGACGGCGTGCGCAGCGCCTCGGCGAGCGTGGCGGCGACGACGACGCCGTTGCGTGCGATGCCGGCCGCCTCGCCCGCATCGCGGCCGGCGCCGCTGCGGCTGACCGCGGCCACGAGCGCGAGATCGTCGGTTTTCGCGATCGCGGCGACGAGCGCGCGGCCCACCCATCCGGTGGCCCCGGCCAGGGCGATGCGGATCATTGCGCGAGTTCGTGCGAGCGCCTGGCGGCCGCCGCGATGGCCTTCGTCATCAGCGCGGGCAGCGCGTCGGAGGCCATCAGCACCTTGAGCGCCGCCTCGGTGGTGCCGCCGGGGCTGGTCACGTTCTCGCGCAGTTTCTTGGGTTCCTCGGGCGAGACGACGAGCAGCGCGCCGGCGCCGGCCACGGTGGCGCGCGCGAGCTGGTCCGCCAGCTTCGGCGGCAACCCCGCCTCGATGCCGGCCTTGGCCATGCATTCGGTCAGCAGGAACACATAGGCCGGGCCGCTGCCGGACACGGCGGTGACCGCATCCATCTGTTCCTCGTCGGTAACCCACACCACCTCGCCCACCGCCGTCAGCAGCTGCTCGCAGAGCGCGTGCTGGGGCGCGGAGACGTAGGCGTTGGCGATGGCGGCGGTGATGCCGCGGCCGATCGCGGCCGCCGTGTTCGGCATCGCGCGCACGACCGCCGAACGCTTGCCGAGCGCGTCCTGGAAATAATCGATCGTGCGCCCGGCCGCGATCGAGAGCACGGCGGCGCCCTCCTGCGCGAAGCGGCGGAAATTCGGCGCCACCTCGTCCATGATCTGCGGCTTGACGGCGAGGACGACGATGTCGGGCTTGTAGGCGCCCGACAGCTCGTGCGGCGATCGCACGTGGGCGATGCCCGCCGGCAGCGCGGCGGTGGCCTTCGCGAAAGAGGACGCTTCGGGCTCGACGACGGTGATCGATGCGGGCGCGCGCCCGGCCTCGATCCATCCACTGAGCAGGGCCCCGCCCATCTTGCCGCAGCCGACGAGCAAGACCCCGCCGGCCGCGCTGGTCATGGGATCATGCCTCGCCGACGGTTTCCAGCAACGAGGCGGCGATCGCCTCTTCGGCGGTCTTACCGCCCCAGGTGACGAATTGGAAGGCGGGGTAGAAGCGTTCGCATTCGGTCAGCGCGATGTCGACCATGTCTTCGAGCTGCTCGACGCTGGCGCCCTGGGCGCCGCGCAAGAGCACGGTGTGGCGGAACACCGGGGTGGATTCCTCGGCCGGCAGCACGAATGCGCCGAGCCAGAGCTTGGTGTTGATCATCGTCAGCAGCTCGGCCACCGGCGTGAAGCGCTTCTTCGGCACCTTCATGTCCATGAAGCAGGACAGGTGCATGGCCGAGAGGTCTTCGCTCCACACGAAGTGGAGGTGGTAGCCGCACCAGTGTCCCGGGAATTCGACCGACAATTCGTCGTCGGCGGAACGCTGGAACGACCATTCGTTGGCGGTGACGATTTCTTCGACGATATCGAGGGGGTTGCGTGCGGCTCTCGTCTCGCGATGCGCTAAGGCGGTCATAACGGCCTATCGTCCTCCTCGCGGCGGCGGCTGGCTGGAGAGCCGCCGCGCTTCTGCGGTTCGCTGTCGCCGCAATCCCCCGCCGAGATGTTGTGGCCGAGGGCCACGGGAACACCACCCGTCGATCACGTTGCCAAATTCGGAGTCATGCCGCAATAGGTTTTGCGGGTCTATCGCGATGATTCCACAAGAGATTGATCGGCGAACGGGACGAGTCGGTCTAATCGCTTGAAATGACTCGCGACTGCGTTCGAATTGCCTGTGCATAGTCGACGGAAGCGCACGCTTGGGCGCACATGGCGCGCGCCCCGCCCCCGCTAGAACGGCATCGGCGATAGAAGCGCACGTATGATCGTGCGATCTGCGGGCGACACGCCGGCGAAATCGGGCCGTGCGCAGCGCACCCCTATGACTTCGGCGCCACGGCCTCCAGCGCGGCCACGCGCGCCTCGAGCGCGGCGACTTTCGCGGCGAGCGCTTCCTGCTCGTCGCGGGCCTTGGCGGCCATCGCCCGCGCCACCTCGAAATCTTCGCGCGGGACCAGATTGGCGTCGGCGAGCATCGCGGTGAGCCGCGCCTTGATCATGCCCTCGACCTCGCCGCGGAATCCGGCGGCGACGCCCATCATGCCGTTGGCGAGGCGCGCGATGTCGTCGAGCACGCGATTGGAGGTCTGCATTCCGGAGCTCCGCTGCGATCGGAACCCGACTCTAGAGGCGCGCCCCGCGCCGCGGCAATAGGGTCGGCGGCGGCGCTGTGACAAATCGCGGCTGGCACGCCGCGCGCGCGCGAACCTAGATGCAACCTATGCGAGGGGATCGCGATCCGGTTGCGCCGCCGCGCGGCGCGGTGCGGCGCCGCGCCGTCGCGGCGCTGCTCGCGGCCATCATCGCATTCTACGGTATGCTCGCCTTCGGCGGGGCCGGGCCCGTATTCGCCGATCCCGGAATCTGCCGGTCGCAGCCCGCCGACGGCGCGGGCGAAGACGGCCATGCGCTTCGGCTCTGCCTGTTCTGCCTGCCCGGCTGCGCGAGCCTCGCGGCCGCGGCCGCGCGCGTGCCGGACCCGCCGCCGCTGCGCTTCGCGGCGCCGGCCGATGTCCCCGCCGCCGAAGCCGCGCCGACGCAGCGGCGCCACGAGCCGTATCGCCCGCGCGGCCCGCCGGCGTGATCCGGCGCCGCACCCGCCAGCCGGCTTTTCCGGCGGCAGGCGCGGCTCCCCATGCCCCTGACAAGCCGGCGCGAACGGAACCTGCTTCGGCGATTCCATGTGCCGGGACGCTCCTGCTCTCACACGCGCGATCCGCGCGCTTTTCGAGGAACGAACCCATGACCAGACTCATCGCCCTTCTGCTCGCACTCGCGCTTCCAGCCGCGGCGGCGCAGGCGCAGCACGTGCAGCGCCAGAACAACATCGAGCTGTCGCAGGCGTGGATGCGCGCCTCGCTCGCCGGCGTGCCCAACACCGCGGCCTACATGACGATCCAGACGACCGACGGAAAGCCCGATCGCCTGCTGCGCGCCGAATCGCCGGTCGCCGGCAAGGTCGAGCTGCACACGCACCTCATCGAGAACGGAGTCGCCAAGATGCGCGAAGTTCCGGCGATCGACGTTCCGGCCGGTGGCGGCGCCGAGCTGAAGCCCGGCGGCCTCCACGTCATGCTGCTCGGCGTCAAGCGCGCGCTCCAGGACGGCGAGCGCGCGCCGCTCACGCTCGTGTTCGAGCGTGCGGGCACGGTGACGCTCACCGTGCCGGTGCGCAAAGGAATGCCCGGCGGGCACCGGCACTGAACGCGCCCGGCCCCGATCTCGAAAGGACGACACACATGATCTTCGTTCGACTGCTGCTCTTGTTCGCCGTTCTGCTTCCTCCGCTCGCGGCGCCCGGCGCCGAAACGCCCGCGGGCGAGGAGGCCAAGATTCGCGCACTGCTGCGCGGCACCTGGGACCGGCCGGACGCGCCGCTGACCGTCGGCCCGATCGTGGTCTCCGGCGGATATGCGGTCGCCGGCTGGGTCCAGGGAGACATGGGCGGGCGCGCGTTGCTGCACAGCCGGCAAGGCACCTGGGTTGTGCTGTTCTGCAGTGGCGATGCGCTCAAGGAGGAGAAGACGCTGGCCGGCCTCGGCGCCGGCCCCGAGACGGCGCGCGCCCTCGCCGCCGCGCTGGCGGCAGCCGAGGCGAGGCTCGACCCTCAGATCGT
>JAEULD010000250.1 GCA_016792765.1 Candidatus Odyssella sp. | reverse complement strand
CGCGCTCACCGCGTGGAACGCGGTCGTGGAGCAGGGCCGCGTCGAGGCCGGGCAGCGCGTGCTGATCCAGGGCACCGGCGGCGTTTCGCTGTTCGCGCTGATCTTCGCGAAGATGCACGGCGCCGAGACGATCCTGATCTCGTCCTCCGACGAGAAGCTCGCGCGCGCGAAGCCGCTCGGCGCCGATCACGTCATCAACTACCGGACGACGCCGGACTGGAGCAAGGCGGCGCGCGAGATCGCGGGCGGGCACGGGCTCGACCACGTCGTCGAGGTGGGCGGCGCCGGCACGCTCGAGCGTTCGATCCGCGCCGTCAGGCCCTCGGGCATCGTCAGCCTGATCGGCGTGCTGGCCGGCGGCGCGGGCGAGGTGAATCTCGGGCCCGTGGTGACGCAGAACATCCGCCTTCAGGGCATCACGGTGGGCTCGCGCGATCTGTTCGAGCGGATGAACCGCGCGCTGGCGCTGCACAAGGTGAAGCCGCCGCTCGACGAACGCCGCTTCGCGTTCGACGGGCTCAAGGACGCGCTGAAGGCGTTTCCCGAGGGCAGGCATTTCGGCAAGGTGGTGTGCGAATTCTGAGCGCCAGCGCCGACGGCGGACGCCGCACCATGCCCGATCGCCCCGATCCCTCCGCTGCTCGGGCGCACGAGGCCTATCGCGCCTTCGAGCACGCGGGCTGGGAAAATGCGGCGGCGCGCTACGAGGCGGCGTTCGCCGGAGCCACGCGGCCCTATGTGCCGCTGCTGCTCGACGCCGCCGGCGCCGCTCCCGGCACGGCGCTGCTCGACGTGGCGTGCGGCACCGGCGTGTGCGCACGCGAGGCCGCGGCGCGCGGCGCCGTGGCTGCCGGCATCGACTTTTCGGCGGCGATGATCGAGACCGCGCGGCGCCTGCACCGCGGCATCGCGTTCCACGTCGGCGACGCGGAGGCGCTGCCTTTCGCCGACCGTTCGTTCGACGCGGTCGCGATCAATTTCGGCGCCCACCACTTTCCCGACCCGGCGGCGGCGCTGCGCGAGGCGCGGCGCGTCACCCGCGCCGGCGGCCGCATCGCCTTCACCGTCTGGGCGAAGGGCGTCAACGAGGCGTTCGCCATCGTGTTCGCCGCCGTCCGCGCCCATGGCGCGGCGGCCGGGAACTATCCGGCGCCGCCCGGCGGCGACCTGGTTTCGGAGCAGGACTGCCTCGGGTTGCTGGCGCGCGCCGGGTTCGCGCCGGAATGCGCGAGCGCGCGGCGCGTGGACGCGGTCTGGACGCTCGACCGGCCTCAGGATCTGATCGACCGGTTCGCCGCCGGCACCGTGCGCACGGCGAGGCTTCTCGCCGCGCAGACGCCAGAGCGCCTCGCCGCCATCCGGACCGCGGCGGCGGCGGCGGTCTCGCGATTCCGCAACGGTGCGGCCTTCGACGTGCCGACGGCCGCCATTCTCGCGACCGGCACCGTCGCCGGCGACGAGCGATGAGCCGCGGCGCCGGCCGCTTGCATCGCATCAGTGGCGGCGGCCGCGGGCGGGCTGTATAGTCGGCGCCGCTTCGAAGCGAGCGGGGACGGATGGACGGCTACATCGCCTTGGTGTTGCGCCAGCCCGGCGGCGGCTACCGGGCCGTGTTTCCGGACGTGGACGGCTGCCGCGCCGAAGGCCGCAGCGTCGACGAGGCGCTCGCCAATGCCCGCTCCGAGATCAAGGCCCACGCCGCGCGCACGGCGAGGAACGGCGGCTCGATGCCCGCGCCGCGCCCGGCCTCCGACGTGGCCGCGCTCTCGGCCAAGCACGGCGCCGTGGCCGGCGCCTGCATCCACGTGCGGCCGCTGAGCGTGCAGGTGCGCGCCGACCGGCTGCCGAAATCCGTGCGCCTGCCGAAGAAAGAGACTTAGGCGGCGGACGGCGGC
>JAEULD010000238.1 GCA_016792765.1 Candidatus Odyssella sp. | reverse complement strand
TGGGCGGAGATCGAGCGCCAGAAGGAGGAGATGGGCCTCACCGATCAGCAGATCGGCGACCGCCTCGGCCTCACGCGCAACCAGGTTCTGTTCATCCGCACGGTGATGGAGCGCCGCCGCTTCCGCACCGGGCATCATGCGCGGCTGCTCGAACTGGGCGGCGGCAGGCGCTTCCGCGCCGAGCGCTTCTCGCCCGAGCTGGACCATTTCAAATACAGCGAGGCCGCGCTGGCGCTGCGCGCGGCGATCCGCTTCGATCCAGAGCGCGCCCGCGAATACGTCGGGCGCGGCTGGTGGCGCGACGACACGATCACGAAATGGCTCGCCCGCCACGCCGCCGAGCGGCCCGACGCGCCGGCGGTCGTGCACGGCGCGCGCGTGCTGAGCTGGGCGCAGCTCGCCGACAAGGTCGCGCGGCTGGCGCACGCGCTGCACGGCGCGGGCGTCGCGAGGGGCGAGGTGGTCGCGGTCCAGCTTCCGAACGTTCCGGAATTCCTGATCGCGTTCTTCGCGATCGCGCGGCTCGGCGCGGTGATGACGACGCTCCACATGCCGTACCGCGCCGCCGAGATCGAAGCGCTGCTCGGCCACAGCAAGGCGGCGGCGGCGATCGTGCTCGCCGAGAGCAAGGAGTTCCGCCCGGCCGAGGCGATCCTCGCGATGCGCGAGCGCCTGCCGCACCTGAATTCGGTGTTCGCGCAGGGCGGCAAGGTGCCGGGCGCGTTCGTGCTCCAAGACATGATCGAGCAGTCGCCGCCGCTCGACGCCGAGGCCGTCGAGCCGCCGGTGGCGGCGGATCCGTTCCTGCTGCTCTACACCTCGGGCACCACGGCGGCGCCCAAGGGCTGCCCGCACAACTATCACAACCTGCTGTCGAACGCGCGGCTCGGAGCGCCCGAGCACAAGATCACGGCCGCCGACCGCGTGCTATCGGCCGCTCCGTTCAGCCATCTCTACGCGCTCTACAGCATCCACGTGTCGCTGGCCGTCGGCGCGACGATGGTGCTGCTGCCAGCTTTCGCGCCGGCCGATCTTGCCGCCGTCATCGAGCGCGACCGCCCGACCGCGCTCTGGAGCGCGCCGGCGCATTTCGCCGCGCTGCGCGCGCAGGGCCTCGTCGCCAAGCACGATTTTTCGTCGCTCAGGATGATGATCATCTCGGGCACGTCGTGCCCGCCCGACCTCGCGCGCTGGGTGGCGGCGCAGCTGCCGGGCTGCGCGGTGACGCAGCTCTGGGGCATGACCGAGACGCAGGGCGCGCTCTACACGCGGCCCGGCGATCCGATCGAGCTGACCGCGACGACGACGGGGCGCGCGAGCCCCGGCACCGAGGTGCGCGTCGCCGACGCCGACGGGCGCGCGTGCCCGCCGGGCGAGGAGGGCGAGCTGCAGGTGCGCGGCTGCCTGCTGTTCCCGGGCTTCTTTAACAATCCCGCCGCGACCGACGCGGCTTTCGCGCCGGGCGGCTGGTACCGCTCGGGCGACCTCGCCACGATGGACGCGGCCGGGTACGTCACGATCACGGGGCGCAGCAAGGACGTCATCAACCGCGGCGGCGTCAAGTTCAATCCGCGCGACGTCGAGGATCTGCTCGACGGCCACCCGCAGATCCTGCAATCGGCCATCGTGCCGATGCCCGATCCGGTCCTCGGCGAGCGCGCCTGCGCGTTCGCGACGCTGCGCCCCGGCGCGGCCGAGCCCACGCTCGAGGAGCTGTGCGCCTACCTGCTCGCGAAAGGCATCGCCAAGAACAAGCTGCCCGAGCGCCTCGTCGTCGTCCCCGAAATGCCGCTGACGCCGACGCGCAAGATCATCAAGGGCAGGCTGAAGCTGCCGGCCTGAGTCGCCGCGTTAGCGCGCGGGGACGACCGGGACGAGCAAGTGCGAATCGTGGCTTCCGCCGCAGTGGATCACGTGGATGCCGCGGTTGAAGCTCGCGTCTTTCTCGTAGGGCGGCGACCGGATGATGGCGCTCGCGGAGACGATCAGCTCGAGCGATTCGCCGGCGGCGAAAAACGTACTGCTCGGATATAGCGCGATGTCCACCGGCACGATCTCGCCCGGCGCGAGCGGCCG
>JAEULD010000224.1 GCA_016792765.1 Candidatus Odyssella sp. | reverse complement strand
GTCGGCGCGCGGCCGACCGAGACGCCTTCGGCCGCGAACGCGTCGGCGAGCTGCTTGTAGACGAGGTCGGCGCGGCGGCGCTCGTCCTCGCTCTCGCGGTTGAACGAGATCACGTGCAGGCCGCGCGCGAAGCGGCCGCCGCACACGTTCATGATCGTGTAGTCGAGGCCGTTCTTCTCGTAGATCGCGCGCGCCACCTTGTGGAACTTCTGCGCGATCTTGCCGACCATCGGCGTGCCCGGCGGGCACCAGCTATTGCCGCCGCCCGGCCGCCATTTGAGCAGGCCGAGCTCGCCGTGCGTCGGGATGCCCGAGAAGCTGTCGATCGCGGTCTTGAGCGGCGGATTGCCGAGCGCGTCCTCGTGCGGGATGTACTTCGCCTTGCCCGACTGCAGGAACACCTGCTTCACGCGCGCGATCTGCGGCTCCATCGCCTCCATCGAGGGGCCGTAGAACGCGCCCGAGACGGTCCACGCGCCGACGCCGTGCTTCTGCTGGAGCGCCTTCCTCTGCGCGTCGGAGATGCTCGCCTTGCCGCCGGTCTTGGCGTAGTCGGGATAAACGTCCTCGTTGCTGATGAGATAGAGGTCGTTGGCGACGCGCAGCAGGGTCGGCACGAAGTTCGCGAGCTTCAGCGGCCGGCACAGATCGACGATCTGCTCGAGATCGTCGTCGTCGGGGAACGCGAAGTGGAACGAGCGCACGGCCGGCGGCTTCGGCATCAGCCAGATGCCGAGGCGCGTGACGATGCCGTAGTTCGACTGCGCGAACAGCCCGTCGAGGATCGGGCCGAAGCTGTATTTCGAGACGTGCCAGTTCGGCGCGTTCGGGTGGTCGATGGCGCCGTCGCCGGTGCGGATCACGTCGCCGTTGCCGAGCACGATCTCCATGCCGCAGCTGAAGCCGAAATGGTCGAACATCGGCCCGTAGCCGGCGCCCTTGTCGAGCGCGTTGCCGAGCATTCCGCCCTGCGGCGGGCCCGACGTCGTCGAGATGACGTAGCGGCCGCCGCGCCGCACCAGCTCGTCGGCCATCATCTGGAACGAGACGCCGGGCTCGACCGCGGCGAAGCCGAGCACTTCGTCGATCTCGAGGATGCGGTTCATGCGCTTGCCGAGATCGACGACGACCTGGCCCGGCGCCACCGGCGCGCGCGTGCCGAGGCCCATGTTGTTGCCGGTGCTGACCGGGAAGATCGGCACCTTGTGCGCGTTCGCGGCGCGCACCACCGCCTGCACCTCGGCCGTGGAGCCCGGATAGACGACGGCGCCCGGGCGCCGGTCCGCCGCCGGCAGCGTGTGTTCGCCGTAGCGCTTGATCGTCTCCTCGACGAGGGCGACGTTCTCGGCGCCGAGCGCGCGTTCGCAGTCTTTGAGGAAGGCATTCAGGTTCGACATCTTCTATCCCTCAGCAAACGTAGGTTTTCGTGTCGCCCCGGGTGCTGCGCAGCAAGGTGCGCTCTTGCGCGGCATGATGCGCTGCCAACCCGGGGCCTAGTCGAGGCGCCGATACCCGGTCGCTCGACCGGACTCGCGTCGATGGCTCGATTAGGTCCCGGGTCTGCGGAGCACCACGCGCGAAGGCGCGTGCTGCACCGCGCCCGGGACGACAATCGAGAGTGTGCTGGTTCTCGCATGCGTTCACCAAATCGCATTGGCGTCGGCGGCGGGCGCGGCGACCGCCTTCTCGTCTTCGGGTGGCGGCAGCTTCGCACCCTTGAGTGCTTCCGGCAGCGGGCCGCCGGTGGCCCAGTCGAGGAGTTCGACGGTGTGGACGATCGGCAGGCCCGAATGCAGCCCGATCTGGGTCATGCAGCCGAGATTGCCGGCGGCTACCACCGCAGCGCCGGTGCCTTCGACGTGCGCGGCCTTGCGCCGGCCGAGCTGCGCCGCGATCTCGGGCTGCAGCATGTTGTAGGTGCCGGCCGAGCCGCAGCAGAAATGCCGCTCGGGCACGTCGAGGACGCGGAAGCCGGCGGCGCGCAGCAGCGCGCGCGGCGGCTCGATCACCTTCTGTGCGTGCTGCAGCGAGCAGGCGTCGTGATAGGCGACGGCGAGCGGAATGCGCCGCGCGGGCCTGGCGAGGCCGATCCGCGCCAGCAGCTCGGTCACGTCGAGCGCGCGCGCGGCGATCGACCGGGCCTCGTCGGCGTCGGCGTCGTGCCTGAAGATCTTGCCGTAGTCCTTGACCGTCGTGCCGCAGCCCGATGCGTTGACGACGATGGCGTCGAACGGCGCGCCGCGCTCGGCCGCGCGCCACGCGCCGATCGCGCCGCGCGCCAGCGCCTTCGCCTGCTCCTCCCTGCCCATGTGCAACGGCAGCGCGCCGCAGCAGCCGGTGTCGGCGACGGCGACCTCGCAGCCGTGGCGCGTCAGCAGCCGGATCGTCGCCGCGTTGAGGCGCGGCGCCAGCGCGTTCTGCACGCAGCCGGTCAGCAGCGCCACGCGGAGCCGGCGCGCGCCCTCGGCCGGAAACACGCCGGGCTTCGTCGCCGCGCCGGCCGGGGGCAGTGCGCCCGGCGACAGCGCAACGAGCCCGCGCAGCCGCCGCGGGAGTGCGCCGGCGAACGGCCGCACGAGCTTCGCCGCGCGCACGGCGGCGCGGAACAGGCCGGGCCGCGTCAGCACGCGCGCGAGCAGCGCGCGCAGCATGCGGTCGCCGAGCGGGCGGCGGTAATGCCGCTCGATGTAGGCGCGGCCGATGTCGGCGAGATGCATGTAGTCGACCTTGGCCGCGCAGGTCGTCATGCAGGAATTGCAGGACAGGCAGCGGTCGATGTGGCCGACGGTCTTGGCATCCGGCGCGCCGCCCTTCTCCAGCATCGCGCGGATGAGGTCGATGCGCCCGCGCGGCGCGTCGTTCTCGTCGCGCAGCAGCACGTAGGTCGGGCAGACGGCGGTGCAGAAGCCGTAATGCACGCAGTCCTTGAGGATCGCGGCGGCGTCGGCGATCTCGGACCGCTTCAGTTGCGCGTCGGTGAAGGCCGTCTGCATCGGAATCGGATATCGGGAACGGGCCAGCGGCACGGGCCGCACGCGGCAACAATCATTGACGGTATCTCATATGTCAAATATGCAATCACTGGCGTTTTCATATGCCAATCGTCTTAGTGTCCGACCGGCACCTCACCGGAGAATCGCCGCATGAAGTTCATCCTGATCGGAACGCACGCGCCGGAATGGGTCGGCCGCTCGCGCGAGCGCACGCCGCGCGCCAGCGCCAAGGCCCGCGAGCTCGGCATCGTCGTGACCGCAAACTATTTCACGCAAGGCCAGTACGACTTCGTCAGCGTCCTCGACTGCCCGGACCCGGCGTCCGCCTCCGCGTTCTCGATCTGGTACATGGAGCAGGGCTTCGGCCGGGTCCAGACGATGCTCGCCTACGATTCGCAGGAATTCGGGGCCGTGCTCGACAAGGTCGCCGCCAAGTCCTAGCCGAGCTTCATCTGCCGCAGCACGGCGTCGTGCAGCGCGTGGCTGGGGTCCTCGAACGGCCCCAGGATCGAATAGTGATCGTGGCCCGGAACGACGATGTGCTCGACGGGCCAGCCGCGCGACCGGAACGCCGCCACGTAGTCGGAGGTCTGGCGGCGCCACTCGTCGCTCTCGAGCGCTCCCACGGCCATGATCAGCGGCGTGGGCGATTTCGGCATGTGCAGCAGCGGGCTGTTGCGCAGCGCCTGTTCCGGCGTCATGCGCAGCTCCTTGTTGACGAAGATGCGCTGGATCGGCTCGAGATCGTAGAGCCCGCTGATCGCGCAGACGCCCTTAACGACGCCGGGCGGGGCGCCTAACGCCGGCCAGTCCGTGGCGAGCGCCATGCACACGATGTGGCCGCCGGCCGAGTGCCCGGAAATGTAGATGCGGTCCGGATCGCCGCCGAACGACGCCGCGTTTTTCCAGATCCACGCGATGCAGGCGCGGGTCTGCCTTACCAGCTCGTCCATCGAAACGGCGGGGCACAGGCCGTAATTCGCGACCACGGTCGTGACGCCGGCGGGCACGAAACCGCGCGCGAGGAAACGGTTCGTGGCCTTGTCCATCGCGCGCCAATAGCCGCCGTGGAAGAAAACCTGCACCGGCGCCTTCGGATACTTGGCGGGGAAGACATCGATCCGCTCCGCGGCGGACGGGCCGTAGGCGAGATCGAGCCGGTTGGCGAACGACCGGACCGTCGCCTCGCTGTCCGCCGCCCAGCGGTCGACGAGGAGCTGGAACAGCGGCGCGGCGGCGCGCGGATTGTACTGCGCGTCGAGCTGCGCCGGATCGTAGCCGCGATAGAGCGTGTCGGACATGTCGGTGTCTCCCCAACGGCGGTCGTTACATGAGGCTCGGAAGGAAGGTGACGATCGGCGGGAACAGCGCGAGGATCGCGATGCCGAGCACCAGCAGCCACACGAACGGCCACGATGCGCTGAAAATCTCGCCCATGGTGAGTTCCGGCGCCGCCGATTTGAGCGCGAACAGCACGTAGCCGAACGGCGGCGTCAACGCGCCGGCGGCGGCGTTGATGAGGAACAGCGTCCAGAACCAGACCGCGTCGAAGCCCAGGATCTTCAGCAGCGGCTGGTAGATCGGGATGATGACCAGCATGAGCGCCACCTGATCCAGGAACATGAACAGCACGAACGGCAGCGCCATCATCAGGAGCAGCATCAGCGGCCGGCCCAGTTCCAGTCCGGCGACGATCTTCGTGAGTTCGGTCGTCGCGCCGGTGAAGGTCAGGAGCTGGCTGAACATCACGGCCGAGCACATGATCAGCAGGATCTGCCCGGCGACGTTGACGGCCGATTTCAGGGCCTCGACGATCGCCGAGAGCCTGAGTGCGCGATACAGCGCGGCCACCGCGAGCGCGCCGAGCACGCCGGTGGCGGCGGCTTCCGAGGGCGTCGCGATGCCGAGCATGATCAGGCCGATGACCATGAAGAAGACCAGCCCGGCCGGCGCCATCCGCACCACCGCCATCGTCTTGCTGCCGCGCGCCGGGCCTTCGTCGCGCGCGGGCTCGGGGGCGAGCGAGGGGTCGCGCCACACGCGGATCAGCACGTAGACGAGGAAGAGCAGCGCGAGCAGCAGGCCGGGCAGGATGCCCGCGATCAGGAGCGCGGCGATCGAAACGTCGGCCAGAGTCCCGATGATGATGGCGAGCACGCTCGGCGGAATGACGGGGTCGAGGCTCGCGCCGCCCAGGATCGTGCCGGCGGAGAGCTTGCGGTCGTAGCCGCGTTTCAGCATCGCCGGCAGCAGCGAGCGCCCGAGCATGCCGGCGACCGCGATCGCGGCCCCGGACAGCGCGCCGAGGATCGCGGACAAGAGGATGCACAGGACGTATTGCCGCCCGCGGATCCGCCCGATCAGGCGGTCGAGCGAATTCAGCACCACCTCCATCGCGCCCGACCGGAACAGCAATTCGCCCATCAGCACGAACAGCGGCGCGGTGACGAGCGCGGCGGTCGTCGCGGTGGTGAAGACGCTGTTGGCGAACAGGCCGAAGCCCGCGGGACCGAAGAACGCCAGCACGCCGACGATGTTCACGATCAGGAACGCGACGAAGATCGGGATCCCGAGCGCGAACAGCGACAGCAGGAACGCAAGGCCGATCCCGAGCGCCAGCCACCAGGTCATGCCGGGCTATCCGCCGCCGCGGGCGGCGCCCGTTCGAACGCTTGCCTCAGGAAGTGCAGGCCGGCGCCCAGCAGACCGTAGGTGATGAAGATCGAGACGCACCACTTCGCGACGGGAAGCGCCGCGATCGTCTCCTCGCCGGCGCGGTACTGCCGGAGATTCTCGCCGGCGCTGATCCACGCGGCGGCGAGGCACGCGGCGGCGCAGGCCAGCGCGATCGCGCGGCGCAGCAACGCGGCCCGCGCGGCTGAGGCGGTGTCGAGCAGAAAGGTGATTGCGACGTGCGCGCGCCGGCGGGTCAGATCCGGCACGGCGAGGAAGATCGTCGCACAGAGACCGTAGGCCACGTAGTCGCTGATCCAACGCGTGGGGGCATTGAAGAAGTAGCGCGCCGCGACCTCGTAGCAGTAGGCGACGGCCATGGCCGCGAGCACGAGAAGCGCCAGCCCGTAGCCGAAGCGCGTGATCGCATCGAGCGCGCGGATCGGCCACGGGCCGGCATTGCGCACGGCTGGCATGCTTCGGGTCCGGCCGCGCCCGGGCCGTTACTTGGTGAGGCCCTTCTCGATGGCGAGCTTGCGCATCAGCTCGGCGTCGGCCTTCGCCGGCCCGGCAAGGGCGACCTGCCAGACACCGTCGGCCCACAGCCGCTCGATCTCCTCCTTCGGCCGGCCCAGCGAGGTTTCCTGGACGCCGCGCTTCTTGAGTTCCTCCATCTCGGCCGCGATGAACTTGTCGAACGCAGCGATGGATTCGGTCTCCAGCTTGCGGCCGACGTCGAGGAAAACCTTCTGCGTCGGCGCGTCGAGCTTCTCCCACGCGGCGCGATTCATGAGGATCAGATGCGTGCTCACGCCATAGGTCGGCCGCGACACGTATTTCGCCACCTCGTACCACTTGTAATCGAGGCCGCCCATCAGCGCCCAGCCCGCGCCGTCGACGACGCCCTTCTCGAGCGCCGTGTAGATTTCCGTTCCGGGCAGCACCACCGGCGATCCGCCCAGCGTCGTGATCATCTTGTGGTAGAGGGTGGTTCCGCGAACCTTGAGGCCCTTGAAGCCGTCCGTCACCGGCTTGCGGAGGAAGTAGTGGTATCCGCTCGAGCCCGCGATCGGCAGCGCGATGACCTTGATGTTGTGCTTGCGGTAGTGCGCGTCGACGAAGTCCCAGAGGCCGGACTCGCGGCGCTTGACCGGATCGCCGGCGACGGCGTCCAGCGCGAGGGCGATGCCGGTCGCGCCGGCGTGGTATCCGCCGTGGCTGAACAGCAGCGGGAAGACCCCGGCCGACACCGGCTGCAATTGCTGCATCACCGGCACGACTTCCGGTCCGCTCCGCTTGATCGTGATCTTGCCGCCGGTGGCCTTGGTCACGGCCTCGGCAAAGGCGTCGGCCATCACGCGGGTACCCGCGTAGCGGTCGTCCCAGGAGCTGAGCATCTTCAGCTCCTCGGCGCCGGCCGGCGCCGCGGCGGCGCAGAACAGGGCCGCGATCAGCACGCCATAGGTCTTGCGCATCGTGTTCCCTCCCTCGGTGCGTTCCGAAATCCCTCGGCGACCTTTGTTGACCGCATTCGATATGTCAAATATGTTTTTGTCGGCCTATTAATACTTCGAGAGTATGAGCGATGGAGCTGCGCCATCTTCGCTATTTCGTCGCCGTCGCCGAGGAGTTGCATTTCGGCCGGGCCGCGCAGCGCCTGCAGATCGCGCAGCCGCCGCTGAGCCAGCAGATCCGCAAGCTCGAGCAGGAGCTGCGCACCCGGCTGTTCAACCGCACGAAGCGCAAGGTCGATCTCACCAGCGGCGGTCGCCTCTTCCTCGAACGCGCGCGCGTGATCCTCGAATCCGCGGACCGCGCGATGACCGAGATGCAGCGTGTCGCCAGCGGCGAGCTGGGCCAGCTTCGCATCGGATTCATGAGCTCGGCGATGCTCGACATCTTTCCGCCGGTCCTGCGCAGCTTCGCGCGCACGCTGCCCGAAATCGAAGTGCAGCTCCTGCAGCGAAGCTCGCAGGAGCAGCTCGGCATGCTCGTCGACGGCACGCTCGACGCCGGTTTCTGCGATCTGGCGGCGGGCACGGCCGAGAGCCGCGTCAACGGCGTGGTGATCGACGTGATGCCGGTGACGCACGAGCGCCTCGTCGTCGCGGTTCCGCTGGATCATCCGCTGGCCCGCCGGCGCACGATCGCGCTTCGCGATCTCGCGAACGAGCCGTGGATCATGCTGCCGCGCCAGCCGCGCACCGGCTTCTACGACCAGGTCGTGGGGCTGTGCCAGCTCGCGGGCTTCAGCCCGCGGATCGTGCGCGAATCGGAGCAGCTGCCGACCGTGCTGACGCTGGTCGCGGCGGGTTTCGGCGTGGCGCTCGTTCCCGAATGCCTGCTGCGCGTGTGGGAAGGCGAAGCCGCCTTCCGCCCGCTCGCCGAAGGCGCGCACACCAACGTCACCATGTGCTGGCGCCGCGATAACCGGACGCCGGCGCTGTCGTCGCTGGTCGAGGCGATGCGCGAGCGCAGCCAGGCGATGCAGGCCCGTCTCCGCCGCAGCGCCAAGCCCGGGCCGGTGCCCCAATGAGGCGCGGGCGCCGTGCGCCCGCCGCCGGTGCGCGCCGTTTGCGCTCCTGCATCCGGCGCCGCACTATCGGCCTGGGTATCGTCGTGAGCGGGAGGCGTGCGTGAAGTTCGGCATTGTCGGTATCGGCGGCGTGGGCGGCTATTTCGCGGCGTGCCTGACACAGGCGGGGCACGAAGTGGCGCTGCTGGCGCGCGGCGCCAATCTCGCGGCGCTGCGCGAGCGCGGCATCCGGCTCACCGGCCCGCTCGGCCCGGTCGAGACCGGGCCGCTGCGGGCGAGCGACGACGCGCGCACGCTCGGCGGCGCCGAGGCGGTGATCGTCACGCCGAAGCTCTACGACCTCGAAAGCATCGCGCGCCAGGCGGCGCCGATGGTGGCGCCGGGCACGATCGTGATCCCGGTGCAGAACGGCGTCGAGGCGCAGCCGATCCTCGCGCGCGCCCTGCCGCAGGCAAAGGTGCTGAAGGCCACGATCTACATCAGCTCGTTCCTCGTGGCGCCCGGAACGATCCTCCAGAAATCGCCGTTCTGCCGTTTGCGCATCGCGGCGGCGCCGGGGCCGAGCGGCGACGACGTGCAGCGCGTGGCGGCGGCGCTGCACAAGCCGCCGCGCATCGAGTGCGCGGTCTCGCCCGATATCGACGCGGATCTCTGGCGCAAATTCGCGATGCTGGCGCCGTTCGCGGCGGTGGCGTGCCTGGCGCGCAAGCCGGTCGGCGCGGTGCTCGGCGAACCGGCGCTGCTGGCCGAGTTCACGGCCGCGATCGGCGAGGTCGCCGCCATCGCAGCGGCGAAGAAGATCGCGCTGCCGCCCGACATCGTCGCGGCGACGATCGCGACGACGCGCGCGTTTCCGCCCGACGCGAAGCCCTCGATGCTCGAAGATCTCGAGGCCGGGCGCGCGCTCGAGCTCGAATGGCTGGCCGGCGCCGTCGTGCGCTTCGGCAAGGAGCTCGGCATCCCGACGCCGATTCACGAAAAGACGTACCGCGAGCTGCTGCCGCTCGCCGGGGGAAAAAAGCAGTCGTAGGACACAATATTGCCTGTCGTCCCCGCGAAAGCGGGGGCCCCCGCTTTCGCGGGGGCGACAATTCTTGTGGGCCGCGACCTGTGACTTGAGAGGCGTCAGACCGGCTTCGCCTCGGCGGCGAAATCGCCTTTCAGCTGCCCCTGCTTCTGGCGCGCCGTGTACTTCGGATAGCGCC
>JAEULD010000205.1 GCA_016792765.1 Candidatus Odyssella sp. | reverse complement strand
CTCCCTCTCTGGGGGATTTCTCGGAGACGGGGGGCGGCGTGTAAAGTGGTTTCGCCGCATGGCGCCGTTCCGTGGACGGCGACGGCGGCCCGGCGAGGGGAGGCAGGATGTTCAAACCATTCGATCTTTCGGGGAAGGTGGTGCTCGTCACCGGCGGCAATGGCGGCATCGGCCTGGGCATGGCTGCGGCGCTGGCCGAGGCGGGGGCCGATCTCGCGATCTGGGGCACCAACGCGAAGAAGAACGCGGCGGCGAAGGCCGGCCTCGCCCGGAGCGGGCGGCGCGTGGAGACGCTGGTCGTCGACGTCGCCGACGAAGCGGCCGCCGAGGAGGCGATGGCGGAGACGATACGGCGCCTCGGCCGCGTCGACGCTTGTTTCGCCAATGCCGGCGTCACCGGCCGCGCCAGGAGCATGTTCGACATCGACGGCAAGGAGCTGCGCCGCGTGGTCGCCGTCAACCTCGACGGCGCGTTCTTCACGCTGCGCGCCGCGGCGCGTCACATGGTGGCGCGCGCCGAGAAGGGCGATCCGTTCGGCCGCCTCGTCGGCATGGCCAGCCTCGCCGCGCGCTCCGGCGCCGCGCGCAACGAGCACTACGCGGCCACCAAGGGCGCCCTGGTCGCGATGCTGAAGGCGATGGCGGTGGAGTTCGCGCGCTACGGCATCACGGCCAACGCGATCCTGCCCGGCTGGATCGAAACCGAAATGACCGCCGACTGGTTCGCGGGCGAGAAGTTCCGCGCGACCGTGCTGACGCGCATCCCGATGCGGCGCTGGGGCCGGCCCGAGGATTTCGGCGGCATCGCCGTCTACCTCGCCAGCGCCGCCAGCGCGTTCCACACCGGCGACGAGATCCTCATCGACGGCGGCTACTGGGTGTTCTGAGGCGGCACTTGCCCGTTTCCCGCGGACATCTATCTTCCTCCCGTCCATTCACCGGAGGGGATACGATGTTGAAGTTCTACTACAGCGGCGCGCCGAACCCGACGAAGGTCGCGCTGTTCCTCGAGGAAGCGGGCCTGCCCTACGAGGCGATTCCGGTCGACACGCGCAAGGGCGACCAGCACAAGCCCGAGTACAGGGCGATCAATCCCAACGCCAAGGTGCCGGCGATCGTCGACGGCGACGCCGTGGTGTTCGACAGCAACGCGATCCTGCTCTACCTCGCCGAGAAGACCGGCAAGTTCCTGCCGCCGAACACGCCCAAGGCGCGCGGCGAGCTGCTCTCGTGGCTGATGTTCGTGGCCTCCGGCATCGGCCCCTATGCCGGCCAGTCCGTGCATTTCCGAGTCTACGCGCCGGAGAAGCTGCCCTACGCGATCAATCGCTACGCCTTCGAGGCGGAGCGCCATTTCGGCATCGTCGACGAGCGCCTCGCGAGCCGGAAATACATGCTCGGCGACGTCTACACGATCGTCGACATGGACGTCTGGGGCTGGGCGCGGCTCATCCCGGTGGTGCTCGGCGAGGGCGCCTGGGACAAGTTCCGGAACCTGAAGCGCCTCGTCGACGAGGTCGGCGCGCGGCCCGCCGCGCAGCGCGCCGTGGCGCTCAAGGACCGCCACAAGTTCAAGACCGAGATGGACGCCGAGGCGGTGAAGGCGATGTTCCCGCACCTGGGCGCGAAGGTCGCGTAGCCCGCCCTGGCTCTATCGGCGCCGCGCGCGCAATGCGCGGCGCCGGCACCGCGAACGGCCGCGACGCGATGCGCCGGCCCGGACTTTTTCGGGCCATGGGGGCGGCGCACCTGCTATCATGCCGCTAATTGCCCGGCACGAGGCTTGGTGAGGGGCGAATGAGACGGCGCGACGTCGTTGCGATGCTCGGCGGCAGTGCGGCCATGTTCCCGCGTGCGCCACGCATCCTCATCCCGACATTCGGCAGCGCGTGGCTCGCTGGGCCGAGCGCCGCACGCGCACAGCCGGCCGGGCGCGTCTTCCGGATCGGGTGCCTGTATTTCGCTGCATTCGACAACCCCGTGCCGCGGCAATTGTTCGGTGCGTTCCGCCAAGGGCTGGCCGACCTCGGCTATGTGGAGGGGAAAAGCGTCGTCTTCGACCATCGGTCAGCCGAAGGCAGGGTGGATCGCTTCCCGGATCTTGCCGCCGAGCTCGTTCGTCTCAGGGTCGACCTCATCGTTGCCTTCAGCATGGGAGCGACCCGAGCGGCCCGCCGCGCGACGACGGCCATCCCGATCGTCTCATTCGCCCTCGGCGATGCCGTCGGCGCGGGGTTTGCCCTCAGCCTCTCGCGCCCGGGCGGGAACGTCACCGGCTTCTCGGTTCTCGCCCCTGAGCTGGCGCCGAAAGCGCTGTCGCTGCTCCACGAAGCCGTCCCGAAGGCATCGCGCATTGCCGCGCTGTGGTCTCCCGGCTCGTTGTCCGCGGGGATGGCCGATGACATGCTGTCGAGAACCGGGGCCGCGGCACGGTCGATCGGCGTCGAACTTGCGTTGATCCTGGTGCGCGCTGCCAAGGAACTCGATGAGGGGTTCTCGGAAATCGCGCGGCAGCGCGCTCAGGCCGTGCTCGTGCTCCCAAGCCCGCTTTCCAATACCGAACGAACGCGCATCTCGCAGCTCGCGAACCGGCATCGCCTGCCGTCCATATCCTGGACCAGGGAGTTCGCGGAAGCGGGCGGCCTCATGGCCTACGGCTCGGATCTCGCCGACGCCCATCGGCGCGGCGCGGGCTACGCGATTAGAATCCTGAAAGGCGAGCGGCCCGCTGAAATGCCGATCGAGCAGCCGTCCAAGTTCGAGCTGGCCGTCAACCTGAAAACGGCCAAGGCGCTCAATATTGCAATCCCGGACGCCATTCTCGCCCGCGCGGACATCGTGCTCGAATAGTCCGACAGTGCACGGGCGCTCCGCTCGGATTGCTTCACCGGCAGGGGCGCCCGGCGCCGCTACGAGGCGGCGGCCGTACGCGCGGAGGGCGCGCCTTCGCCGAGGTGCCGGAGCTTCGGCATCACTTCCTTCGCGAACAGCTCGGTGCTCTTGCGCACGAGGTGGTCGGGCAGGGTGCCGAACTGGATCATCGTCACCAGCACCTTGAACCCGCTCTTGGCGTGCGCCTCCTCGATCTTGCGGCGCACGGTCTCGGGGCTGCCGACGGCGAA
>JAEULD010000160.1 GCA_016792765.1 Candidatus Odyssella sp. | reverse complement strand
GCCAAGCTGCGATTCGAGGTGCGCGGCAAGGAGCTGACCGAGGCCGAGGCGCTGCACCTGCTCGGCGACCGCGACCGCAAGATGCGGGAGGCCGCGGCGCATGCGCTGGCCAACGTGTTCGGCGAGAACATCCGCCTCTTCGCCCACGTCCACAACACGCTGGCGAAGGACAAGGAGGTGGAGGACAAGTGGCGCAAGTATCCGCGCCCCGTTTCGGCCCGCAACCTCGGCAACCACGTCGAGGACGAGGTCGTCGACGCGCTGGTGGCGGCCGTGCGCCAGTCCTACCCGCGCCTCGCCCACCGCTACTATGCGTTGAAAGCGCGCTGGCTGAAGCTGAAGAAGCTCCGGTACTGGGACCGCAACGCGCCGCTGCCGGCGGCGCCCGAGCGCGCGATCCCGTGGCGCGACGCGCGCGAGACGGTGCTCGGCGCCTATGCGCGCTTCACGCCCGAGATGGCCGAGATCGGCAAGCGCTTCTTCGACGAGGGCTGGATCGACGCCGCGGTGCGGCCCGGCAAGCAGTCGGGCGCGTTCTCGCACCCGACCGTGCCCTCGGCGCACCCCTACATCCTGATGAACTATCAGGGCAAGGCGCGCGACGTGATGACGCTCGCGCACGAGCTCGGGCACGGCGTGCACCAGGTTCTGGCCGGCCGCCAGGGCCACCTGATGGCCGACACGCCGCTGACCTTGGCCGAGACCGCCTCGGTGTTCGGCGAGATGCTGACCTTCCGCGCGATGCTCGACGGCGAGACGAATCCGGAGCGCAAGCGCGCGATGCTCGCCGGCAAGGTCGAGGACATGCTGAACACGGTCGTGCGCCAGATCGCGTTCTTCGAGTTCGAGCGCCGCGTCCACGACGAGCGCCGCAACGGCGAGCTCTTGCCCGAGCGGCTCGGCGAGATCTTCATGGCGGTACAGCGCGAGAGCCTCGGCCCGGCCTTCGATTTCGACGCGGAATACCGGCACTTCTGGTGCTACATCCCGCACTTCGTCCATTCGCCGTTCTACGTCTACGCCTACGCGTTCGGCGATTGCCTCGTGAACTCGCTCTACGCGGTCTACCAGCAGGCCGAGAAGGGCTTCGCCGGGAAATACGTCGAGATGCTCCGCGCCGGCGGCACCAAGCGGCACAAGGAGCTGCTCGCCCCGTTCGGCCTCGACGCCTCCGACCCCGCGTTCTGGCGGAAGGGCCTCTCCGTCGTCGAAGGCTTCATCGACGAACTCGAGACAAGCAAGTGAAATGAACAGGGAGCCGGGGAGCCGGGGAGAAGCAAGTGAGATTCACCACGAAGGCACGAAGGCACGAAGGTAGAAAAGTCTGCGCGCCTTTGGCGCGCAAGAACGATCGCATTCGCGCCTTCATGCCTTCGCGGTTTCAGGACTTCGCCCCGGCTCCCCGGCTCCCGTTCGCTTCCACTTCCTTCCGCGGCGCGCGATGAGCAACGGCGAGGGCAACACGTTCGGCGGGCGGCTCGGGCGCTATGTGCGCGTCGGGCGCGCGGTGGGCGGGCTCGCGGCGCGGGCGGCGGGGCAGCGCTATCTCGGCCTCAAGGTGGACCGCGAGCGGGACGCGCGGCAGTTGAAAGAGGCGCTCGGCGGCCTCAAAGGCCCGCTGATGAAGGTGGCGCAGCTCCTCTCGACGATTCCGGACGCGCTGCCGAAGGAATACGTGGCGCATCTTTCGGAGCTGCAGTCGAACGCGCCGGCGATGGGCTGGCCGTTCGTGCGCCGGCGCATGACGGCCGAGCTCGGCGAGGGCTGGGAGAAGAAGTTCCGGCGCTTCGAGCACGCGGCCGCGCGCGCCGCCTCGCTCGGCCAGGTGCACCGCGCCGAAACAAGCGACGGCGAAGCCCTCGCCTGCAAATTGCAGTATCCCGACATGGCCTCGGCGGTGGAGGCCGATCTCCGCCAGCTCAAGGTCATCTTCCGGCTCTACGAGCGCTACGACCGCGCGATCTCGACCGAGAACATCCACGCCGAGATCTCGGAGCGCCTGCGCGAGGAGCTCGACTACGCGCGCGAGGCGAAGCACATGCGCCTCTACGGCCGCATGCTGCGCAACGAGAAGGGCGTGCACGTGCCCGAGCCGGTCGACGCGCTCTCGACGCGGCGCCTGCTCACGATGAACTGGATCGAGGGCCGCCCGATCTCGGACTTCACGGAAGCGCCGGCCGAGGTGCGCAACGCGCTCGCGCACAACATGTTCCGCGCCTGGTACGTGCCGTTCTACGAATACGGCGTGATCCACGGCGATCCGCATCTCGGCAACTACACGGCGCGCGACGACCGTTCGATCAACCTGCTCGATTTCGGCTGCATCCGCGTGTTCCCGCCGAAATTCGTCGAGGGCGTGATCGACCTCTACTTCGCGCTCCGCGACGGCGAGCCGGACCGCGCGGTCAAGGCCTACGAGACCTGGGGCTTCACCGACCTCCGCAAGCCCGTCGTCGACACGCTCAACATCTGGGCGCGCTACGTCTACGCGCCGCTGATGAAAGACCGCGCGCAGGCGATCCAGGAGGACAATTCGACGCGCTACGGCGCCGAGGTGGCCGGCAAGGTGCACGCCGAGCTGAGGAAGATCGGCGGCGTGAAGCCGCCGCGCGAATTCGTGCTCATGGACCGCGCCGCGATCGGCTTGGGCTCGGTGTTCATGCGCTTGAAGGCGGAGATCAACTGGTACCGCATGTTCCACGAGCTGATCCGCGAATTCGACGCGAAGGCGCTCGCGAAGCGGCAGAAAGAGGCGCTGGCGAAAGCCGGGCTGTGAGCCCGCGCGGCGCGGGCGGGCGTCAGCTCACGCCGGCCGGGCAGCGGCGCCATTCCTCGATCGGGCCGTTGCCCTGGCGCGCATGCGCCAGATATTCGCCCAGGAGCTGGATCGAGACGGTGGCGCCGGCGCCGGGCTCGCCGCCCGGGACGACGTAGGAAAACGCGTGGCGCGAATAGTCGCCGGCGATCTTGTGCCCGCCGGGGGTCACGATCGCCGGCCCGTCGATCGCCATGCGCTTGCCGTCGGCGCGGCACCAGTTGCCGTCGATGGCGTCGGCGAGCGCCGGCGACGCCAGCGCCGCGACGGCGACGCCTGCCAGGGCAGCGAGAATTCGGTGGCGGTGCATGGGCGTGCTCGGACGGTGGCGGCGGATCGGGCAAGCCTAGCGCGATTCGCGGCCGCGGCGACAGCCCCGCGCCGCGCGGGCCGGCTATACGAAAACGCTGCGCTTGCGCAGGAATTCGATCAGCTCGTGCGTCGGCATTACGGCGCGGCCGTTGCTCTTCTCGACGATCGAGAAGACCGGCTTGACGGTGCCGATCTTCTGCCGGATCGAGATCTCGAACGGGCGCAGCGCCTCGTTGAGCGTCTCGAGCTGGCCCTCGGCGAGCAGCGCCTCGACGCCGGCCACGGTGAGGCCGTCCATCGGCGCGCCGTGCGACGACGCGAACTGCGCCTGCGGGATGCTGTATTTCTCGAGCAGCACGTGCAGCGAATTCTTCAGCACGAAGCGCGGTCCGAGGAAGACATGGGCGCGCGCCAACTCGCGCGCCGCCTCGATGCTCGATTCCGCGAGGCGCAGCGCGGCCTCGGCCAGGGCCTCGTCGGCCGGCACCGGCTCCGGCCAGAAGATCAGCGTCGTCGCCACGTCGCACGCGGTGCGGTAGGGGTCGATGGCGCCGCGATACTTCCGCACCAGCGCCGCCAGCGTGGCGCCGCCCACGCCCTCGCGGTCGGGCAGCTTGGCCAGCGTCGCCGCGATGCCGGCATCGTGCAGCGCCATCAGCGCCAGAAGGCTCGAATCCTCGGCCTGCAGCGGCGGATTCTGCGCAATCAGCGCCGCGATCTCCGCGCGCAGCTCGGGCAGCGACGGGGTTTCGGGCGGCCGGCCACGCGCCGACGCTGCGCCCGCCGCAACGTCGGCCGCGAATCCATTGTCGTGCCCCGGTGCGCCGTCGTTGGCGACGGCGCCGTTCGGCGCTCTTGAGTCTTCCATGATCGGCCGCGAGTCCTTGCCCGAACCCCGTCCTACGCGAGACAAATTTTGTCTCCTTTCCCAATCCTTTGCAACATTCGCTAACATTGCGTGAAAGAAAATCGTCGTTAATACGTGTGCGCCGGCCGGGCCGCGTTATGCGGAATTGCCCCGGCGCCTGCCCGCCGGAAGGCCCGTTTCGGGCCTGTGCGCCCTGGTCGCGGCCGCGGCAGCCAGCGCTGCGAGAGCAGGCGTCGCGCGAAAACCAAAGCGGCCCGCCTCTTGCGAGACGGGCCGCTCCGGTTCCGAGCTCGCTCCGCTTAGAAGCAACGATAGCGGTAGCGATACGCCCAGCGGTAGCCGTTGGTGACGTAGAGCGTCTTGAACTTGCAGTTCCCGCGCCAGAACTCGCGGTAGCGCCAGTAGTAGCCGGCCTGCACGACGCTGTTGTCGTCGGTCGAGATCTGCGGGCCGATGTCGCTGCCCGGCGCGGCGGGCGTGAGCGCGTTGGCCGAGCCCGCGCCGAGCGCGAGCGCCGCGACCGCGGCAAGGGAGAGGAGCTTGATCTTCATGGCGAGGTCCTATCGTAAGGGTTGGTCATCGGGCCCTGTCCGGCCCACCTGACGCCGTTATGAAGGAAACCCGCCCGCGCCGCAGTGAAGGCGTTCACGGCGAACGGGTGAAGCGGGTCACACCGCGCCGGCGCGCCGCTCAGGCCTCGTCGCCGAGGCCGCCGCGCAGCTTCTTGACGAGGCCGCGGCGGCGCTTGTGTTCGCGGCGGCGGCGGCGCTCGGCGCGCGGGACCTTGGTTTCGCGGCGCGGCACCGGCGGGATCGCCGCCTCGCGCACGAGCGCCACGAGCCGCTCCAATGCGTCGGCGCGGTTGCGCTCCTGCGTGCGGTGGCGCTGCGCGTTGATGATCAGCACGCCCTCGCCGGTCATGCGATTGCCGGCGAGCCGCTCGAGCCGCGCCTTGACGTCGGGCGGCAGGCTCGGCGAAGCGCGCACGTCGAAGCGCAGCCGCACCGCGCTCGACACCTTGTTGACGTTCTGCCCGCCCGGCCCCGAGGCGCGCACGAAGCTCTCCTCGATCTCGCGCTCGTCGATGGCGATGCGGGTCGTGATCTCGATCATGGGCCCAGCATGCGCGCCGCGCGGCAAAGCGCAAGCGCGGCGGCGCTATCCCCGCCCGTGGATCGTGACGCCGCCGGCGGCGATCGTCGGCAGGCGCGCGCTGCCGGTATCGACCGTCTCGCGCGAGACCGCGCGGATCGCGAGCAGCAGGTCGCGCAGGTTGCCGGAGATCATCGTCTCGGACAGCGGGTGCCTGATGCGGCCGTCCTCGACGTAGAACGAGTTCTTCGCGATGCCGCTGAAATCGAGACTGGCGCCGGGGGAGCCGCCCGAGAAGCGCGTGAGCAGGATGCCGCGCTCGGTTCCGGCGACGATCTCGGCCTCGGACGCCGCGCCGGGCGGCACGACGAAGTTCTGCACGCCCGCGGTCTGGGCGAGGCCGAGCTTGCGCGCGACGTAGTGGTCGACGAGGAAATCCTGCAGCACGCCGTCGCGGATCACGTCGAGGTCGCGCGTCGGCACGCCGTAGGCGTCGAAGCCGCGGCCCTCGGGGAACGCGGCCGCGGTCGGCCGGTTCAGCAGGCTGAACAGCGGGCTCGCCACGCGCGCCCCCTTGCTGTCCTTGTAGGGGCTGGTTCCCGACATCAGCGCGTAGCCGCCCAGCGCGCCGGCGAGCGACCACAGGAAGTCGCCGAGCGCGCCGGGCGCGATCACGACGTCGCCGACGAACTTGCCCGGCGCCGGGCGCGGGTCGAGCGAGCGCTCGGCTTCGCCGTAGAGGCGGCGCAGCGCGCCGGCCTCCATGAGGTCGTCGAACAGGCGGTAGGCGGTGGCGCCGGCGTAGTTCAACGAGGTCGAGCGGCCGTCGCGGCGCGCCGAGAACATCGTGAAGAAGCCGTAGCGGCCGCACGTCTCCTGCTGCGTCAGCCCGGCCGAATTCGCGAAGCTGCGGCGGCTGCACAGGAAGCGGTGGTAGGATTCGCGGCTGACGACGGCGGGGAACTCGCGCGCCACGCCCGCGATGTGCGCGAGCGCCCGGCCGATCATCGCGTCGCGGTCGGCGGCCGCCGGCCCGTGCACGCGCGGCGCCAGCGCCGGCGCCTCGGCGAGCGCGTGGGCCGGATCGGACGGCGCCGCCGCCGCGGCCGCCAGCGCCTCCGCGACGCCGGCGGCGAGCGCGTCGCCGCGTCCGGCGATCGTCGCGGCACCCTTGCGCCCGCCCTTGAAAACGTCGAGCGAGATCGTGTCGTGTTCGGTCGTGCGCAGCAGCGTGAGGCGCTTCATGTCGAAGCACACCTCCACCTGCGTTTCGCGCACGTGAACGGCCTGGGCCGCGTCGGCGCCGGCGGCGCACGCCTGGCGCGCCACGCCGCGCGCGGCCTCGAGGCCGGCGGAGGCGCTCTCGTCCATCACCGGCCCCCGACGTTGAGCTTCGTCTTGATCGCCGGCCCGCCCATGCCGACCGGGATCAGCGTCTTCTTTCCGCAGAAGCCGCCGTTCGACCATTTCATCGTGTCGCCGACATGCGTCACGGCCTGGAGCACGTCGAACGCGACGCCCGAGATCGTGGTGTCGCGGATCGCGCGGCCGAGCCTGCCGTTCACGATCTCGTAGCCGCAGACGACGCCGAACATGAACTCGGAGGTGAGATCCGCCTGCCCGTTCGACGAGCGTTTCAGATAGTAGCCGCGCTCGACCGCGCCGATCATGTCGGCGAGCGTGTCCGCGCCCGGCATGATGCAGGTGCTGCGCATGCGCACGATCGGCTCGTCGGCGAAGGTGAAGGCGCGCGCGTTGCCGGTGGGCTCGGCCTCGAGCTCCTGCGCCATCGCCTTGTTGTTGAGATAGCCCTTGAGCACGCCCCTCTCGATGATGGCCACGTCGCGGCACGGCGTGCCCTCGTCGTCGACGTGGATCGCGATCGTGCTGCCGCCGTCGAAGCCGCGGCCGGCCTGGTCCGTCAGCGTGATCTTCTCGGACGCGACCCGTTGGCCGATGCGGCCGCCGGCGACGGAGCCGGCCAGCACGAGATCGGCCTCGCAGGTGTGCCCGATCGCCTCGTGGGCGAGGATGCCGGCGAGGTCGGAATCGAGCACGACGTCATGGAAGCCCGCCGCCGGGAACACGCCCTCGGCCTTGCGGCGGAGATCTTCGCAAAGTCCGCCGAGCGCCGCCTCGGCGCGCGCGAGCAGCGCGTCGTGGTCCTCGAACTCTCCGAAGCCGCCAAGGACGTCGTAGAGCGTCACCGGGCCATCGGTGCCCTGCATGTCGAGCCGCACGATCAGCACCGTGCGCGGGCTGGCCGAGAAGGTGCGCGCGCCTTCCGTGGTGGCGAGCGCCTTCTCGATCGTGAGCTCCTGCAGCGTCAGGTCCACGTTGAGCAGGCCCGGGCAGGCCGCACGGATGCGCGCGTCGAGCGATTTCAGCAGGTCGAGGCGCGCCGAAGCGGGCAAGCGCGCGCGCCGCGTCCGGTAATCGTAGACGCCCGTTCCGGGCGCGGTCTTCGGCAGCGGCCGGTCGGTGTAGGCGGCGTGGCGGCCGAGCGCATCGGCATTGGCGCGCGCCTCGCCGAGCACGTGGGCGAGCGCGGCATCGTCTTCGCCGGGTACCGAGGCGAAGCCGAAGGTGCCGAGCGCGTGGCAGCGCGCCGAGGCGCCGGCGAGCGAGGTGCTGCGGTTTTCGATCACTGCGCTCTGCCGCATGACGACGACGCGCGACGTGTTGCGGTGCAGACGCAATTCGGCGTAGCCGCCGGCGGCGCCGGCGATGCGTTCGAGCCGATCGAGCATGCGCAAGTCCTCCGGCCGGCAGCGGGGAGCCCGAGTGATAGCACCGGCGCGGCGCACAGGCGAGCGGGCCGCCCGGCTGAAGCCGGCAGAAACGGCGGCGCCCCGGCGCATCGCTGCACCGGGGCGCGTCCGTCCGTGCGTCGGTTGCGGCCCCTACTGGTTTTTCGGGGCCGGCGCGCCGGTCTTCGGCGCCGACGGCTGGGTGCGGCTCGGCGGCGCGCCGGGCGCGGTCGAGGGCGGCGCGCTGCGCTCGCGATCCGCCTTGGCCGGAGTCCACCGGCCGTCCTCGTAGGCCAGCTTCGGCAGCGCCTTCATCTGGTCCTCGGACAGGTCGAGCACGACCGTCTCCATGTCGAACGTCATCTTCACCTGGGCGAAGTCGACATGGTGGTAGTCGGTGCCCATGCCGAGCACGCCGCCGCGCGCGACGACGATCGCCGTCACCTTGCCGTCGGCGAGGATGAGGTCTTTCACCGAGCCGATCTTCCGATCCTGCGTGTTGCGGACCTCGGTGCCGATCAGCGCGTCGCCGCTCACCGCGAACTGTTGCGCCGGCTGGGCGGCGGAGAGGCGCGAGATGCGCTCCTGCACGGCCCGGTCGGCGCTGCGGTCGGTCTGGGACGCGGGCGGCGCGGTGCCGGGCACGCCCGGCGGCGTGCGGTCCTGCGCGAAACCGGGGGCGGCGGCGGCCAGGGCGAGCGCAGCCGCGCCCGCCATCATCATCGTCTTCATGTCGGGCTCCTGTAAGTTGGAAATGTCGCCGGCTGTCCGAAAAACGGCCCGTCGCCGCCGGCGGTTCCCGCCGTCGCCGCTTTTCGTCGGCGGAGCGCGACATATTGCGCCGCGGCCTACCGGCTTGCGGAAGCGCGCGGCGCCCGGTCATATAGTCCGCTGCGGCGGCACGCCCGCCCACGACAACGAGCCGGGGAACAGGGGGCCCGCCCATGAAGATCGCCGTGCCCAAGGAAAGACGCGCCCGCGAAGCGCGCGTCGCGGCCTCGCCCGAGACGGTGAAGAAATTCGTGAGCCTCGGGGCCGCGGTCACGGTCGAGGCCGGCGCCGGCGCGGGCGCTTCGATGCTCGACGCGGCCTATCAGGCGGCCGGGGCCGCGATCGCCGCGGACATCGCCCCGGCGCTCGCCGAGGCCGACGCGGTGCTGAAGGTGCAGCGTCCCTCGGCCGAGGAGATCGCGCGCATGAAGCCGGGCGCGCTGTTGTGCTGCATCATGGCCCCGCACGCCGACCGCGCCACGCTCGACGCCGCCGCCCAGCGCGGCCTCGCCGTGTTCGGCATGGAGTTCATTCCGCGCATCACGCGCGCGCAGTCGATGGACGTGCTGTCGTCGCAGGCCAATCTCGCCGGCTATCGCGCGGTGATCGAGGCGGCACACCACTACACCCGCTCGTTCCCGATGTTCATGACCGCCGCCGGCACCGTGCAGGCGGCGAAATGCTTCGTGATCGGCGCCGGCGTGGCCGGCCTCCAGGCGATCGCGACCGCGCGCCGGCTGGGCGCCGTGGTCTCGGCCACCGACGTGCGCAAGGCGGCCGGCGAGCAGGTGGAATCGCTCGGCGCCAAATACGTCTTCATCGACCTGCCCGAGGGCGAGGGCGGCGGCGGCTATGCCCGCGCGCTGACGCCCGACGAGCAGAAGAAGCAGGCCGAGCTCGTCGCCAACCACGTGAAGACGCAGGACATCGTCATCACCACGGCGCTGATCCCCGGCCGCCCGGCCCCGCGCCTGATCACGACGGCGATGGTCGAGACGATGAAGCCCGGAAGCGTCATCGTCGACCTCGCCGCCGAGGCCGGCGGCAATTGCGAGCTGACCAAGGCCGACGAGGTCGTGCGCCACGCCAACGTGTCGATCCTCGGCTTCACCGATCTCCCGAGCCGCATCGCGGTGGACGCCTCCTCGCTCTACGCGCGCAACATCCTCAACTTCCTCCAGCCGCTCGTCGACAAGGAGACGAAGTCGCTGAAGCCCAACTGGGACGACGAGATCGTCAAGGGCACGCTGCTTGCCCGCGACGGCAAGGTCGTGCACCCGGCGCTGGCGCCGCCGGCCCCGGCCGCGCCGCCGGCAGCGCCGCCCGCCGGCGCGAGCGCCGACGAGCAGACGATCATCCCCGCGCGCCCCTCCGCTTCCTGAGGCCACCGATGACCCCGCAAGAACTCACCCGCCTCGCCGAAGAGCTGGCCGCGCGCGCGCGCGAGCTGATGCAGAAGGCGCAGGAGCTATCCGCCGCCGCCAAGAACGTCGCCGTCACCGCGCAGCAGAGCGCCGGCATCGATCCGCTGGTCTTCTCGCTCACCGTCTTCGCGCTGGCCTGCTTCGTCGGCTACTACGTGGTCTGGAAGGTGACGCCGGCGCTGCACTCGCCGCTGATGGCCGTCACCAACGCGATCTCGTCCGTCATCATCGTCGGCGCGCTGCTCGCCGGCGGGCTCGCCGGCTTCAGCTTCGCCAAGGTGATGGGCTTCATCGCGATCGCACTCGCGGCCGTGAACATCTTCGGCGGCTTCATCGTGACCCAGCGCATGCTCGGCATGTTCAAGAAGAAAGTCCCCGCTGCCAAAGCCATCGCAGGAGCCAAGCCATGAGCGGCCTTCGTCTTCTCTCTCCCACGCAGTGGGAGAGAAGGGGCCCAGGCAATGCCTCTCGGCATTGCCTGGGAAGTGAGGGCCGCGCGCCGCTGGCCACACGGTGCGAACACGCGCGGCGCCGTTCCCTCACCTCCCATCCGCCCAGGGGCGGATGGGCCCCTCCTCTCCCGCTTCGCGGGAGAGGGAAAGGGGGCGCGTGATGGATCCGAATCTCACCGGGCTTCTCTACCTCGTCGCCTCGATCTGCTTCATCATGGCGCTGCGCGGGCTCAGCTCGCCGGTGTCGGCGCGCGGCGGCAACATCTTCGGCATCGTCGGCATGGTGATCGCCATCATCACCACGGTGCTGCAGCCGATCGTCGACAGCTACGTCTGGATCGTTCTCGCGCTCATCATCGGCGGCGCCGCCGGCACGGTGATCGCGATCCGCATCCAGATGACGGCGCTGCCGCAGCTCGTGGCGGCGTTCCACTCGCTGGTCGGCATGGCCGCGGTGGGCGTGGCGCTCGCCGCCTATTCGCACCCCGAGGCGTTCGGCATCGCCAAGCCCGGCGGCGGCATCAAGCTGGCGAGCCTCATCGAGATGGGCCTGGGCCTCGCGATCGGCGCGATCACGTTCAGCGGCTCGGTCATCGCGTTCGGCAAGTTGCAGGGCCTCATCTCGGGCAAGCCGCTCGTCTTCCCCGGCCAGCACCCGATCAATCTCGGCTTGGGCGTGATCGCGATCCTGCTGCTGGCCTGGTTCGCGGCGACCGGCAGCGCGGTGCCGCTGATCCTGCTGACGATCCTCGCCTTCGCGCTCGGCTTCCTGATCATCGTGCCGATCGGCGGCGCCGACATGCCGGTCGTCGTCTCGATGCTGAACTCCTATTCGGGCTGGGCCGCGGCCGGCATCGGCTTCACGCTGCAGAACAACCTGCTGATCGTCACCGGCGCGCTCGTGGGTTCCTCGGGCGCCATCCTCTCCTACATCATGTGCAAGGGCATGAACCGCTCGCTCCTGAACGTGATCGCGGGCGGGTTCGGCACCGAGGGCGGCGTCGT
>JAEULD010000153.1 GCA_016792765.1 Candidatus Odyssella sp. | reverse complement strand
GCGGCGACCGTCGTGGGCTTCTTCGGCGCCGGCGGCATGGGCTGGTATCTGCAGCGTCACGTGCAGCAGCTCGACAACGAGCGCGTGGCCGCGATCATCCTCTCGATCGTGGCGCTGGTGCTGGTCTCGGAAATCCTCTCGGCCTGGGCCCGCGCGCGCATCATGCGCGGGAAGTAGGTAGGGCATCGATCGCGTAGGGGCGCGCTGCGCGCGCCCTCTCACCGCGCGAGACGCCGTGTTTGGAAGAGAGGACGGGCGACGGCGGCCGTCGCGCAAACGCGTGTCCCTCGGCAGCCGGGCGCGCGCAGCGCGCCCCTACGCTGCCAAGGGCCGTCCTACCGCGCGAGCCCCATTTGCGCGAGCGCGAGCCAGATCAGCATCGCGCTGGCGACGAGGAGCGCGAGCCAGGTGAGCACGACGCCGAGCAGGCGGCCGAGGCTGGTGCCGCTCGTCTTCGAGAGGCCCCAGGCGTGGAACAGGCGGCCCGCGACGAGGCTCGCGCCGAGGCCGTGCGTCAGCCATTTGTGGGCGCCGAGCATCTCGCCGAAGCCGATCAGCAGCAGGATCATCGGCACGTATTCGGTGAAGTTGCCGAACACGCGCATCGCGCGCTGCATGTCTTCGTTGCCCTTGTCGCCGAGCGCGATGCGGTGCTTCTGCCGGTGCTGGACGACGCGCGAGGCGAGCACGAGCCCCAAGAAGCCGAGGATGCCGGCGTAGAGCGCGGTGATGACGGGCATGGTCATGGCGTCACCCGCGCGCGGGATCGGTGGCCGGCGCCGAAGGACGCGCCGCGATGCGGGCGAACCAGGCGCCGAGCCGCGGCACATCGGGCAGCGCGGCCTCGCCCTCGGGCGTGATGCGCAGATAGGCGACGATCGGGAACAGCATCCAGTCGGCGAGGCTCGGCGCTTCGCCGGCGAGATAGGGGTCGGACGCGAGCACGCGCTCGAACACCGCGAGCTGATCGCGCATCTTCGGCACGGCGGCGGCGATCATCGCCTCGTTCGGCTGGCCGCCCTCCATCGGCACGACGAGGCGCTCCCACATGAGCTCTTCGACCATCACCGGGTAGACGTAGTCGCGCACCGCGCTCAGCCACTGATCCATGCGCGCCAGCGCGTGAATCTCCGCGGGCTGGAGCGCCGGGCCGGGAAACGCGCGGTCGATGTAGCGGCAGATCGCTTCGGTTTCGTAGAGCACGAAATCGCCGTGGCGCATCGCCGGCACCTTGGCGAACGGATGCAGCCGGCGGTGCGCCTCGCTGCCCCAATCGACCTCCTCGATCGCGTGCGCGATGCCCTTCTCGGCGGCGGCCAGCCGCGCCGTGCGCACATAGGTGCTCATGGCCGGGCCGTAGATCGTGATGTCGGTCATCGCGCGCGTTCGGGATGGAGCCCGGACGATTGTCGCCCAAGCCGCGCGCGATTGCCAGCGCCGCGGCTACAGGGCGCCGTTGCGCAACGCCGCCCACACCGCCGCCGCCGTGCCGCCGAGCAGCGCCGCGAAGGTGAGGTTCGTGCCGGCGAACCGGAGCGCGTTGAACTTGCGCGTCCGGCTGAGGCCCCAGGCGTGCAGCACGCGGCCGGCGACGAGCGCGACGCCGGCCGCATGGATGGCCCAGCGCGGCACGCCCGCACCCTCGGCCAGCGCCAGCAGAACCAGCACCAGCGGCACGTATTCGACGAAATTGCCGAACGCGCGGATGCGCAGCGTCATGTCCTCGTTGCCGGCATCGCCGATCTCGACCGCGTGCTTGACGCGGCCGGCGATGACGCGCGCGGCCAGAAACAGCCCGAGCGCGCCGAGCATGCCGGCATAGAGCGCGGCGACGGCGGGGACGTGCATGGCGCCGTCACGCCGCCTTGGGGAATTCGGGCATCGTGGCGCCGAAGCTCGGCCGGGCGGCCATGCGGTCGAACCAGGCGCTCACCCCCTTGTGCCTGGCCAGCAGCGGCCCGCCCTCCGGCTGCATTTTCACGTAGAACAGGATCGGCGACAGCGTGAGGTCGGCCAGCGAGAGCGCGCCGCCGGCGAGATAGGCCTGCTGCCCGAGCGTCTGCTCCAGCACCGAGAGCTGGTATTCGACCTTGGGCCAAGCGGCCTTGACCATCGCCTCGTCGGTCTTGCCGCCGCGCATCGGCACGAGCATGCGCTGGATGACGATCTCGCGGATCATCGCCTGATAGCAGTAATCCGAGATCGCGCTCATCCACTGATCCATGCGCGCGAGGTCCTTCACGTCCTTGGGCTGCAGCGCCTGGCCGGGGAACGCGCGGTCGATGTAGCGGCCGATGGCACCAGATTCGAACAGCACGAAATTGCCGTGGCGCATCGCGGGAATCTTGCGGAACGGATGCAGCTTGGCGTGCGCCTCGGAGCCGAGATCGACCGGCTCCAGGACGTGCGCGATGCCCTTCTCGGCGCAGGCGAGCCGCGCCGTGCGCACATAGGTGCTCGGCGACGGACCGTAGATGACGACATCGGCCATGGTTCACTCTCCCTGGAGGTGCTGTTCGAGGCAATTGAAGCTGCTGCCCCAGCCGTGGCTGTGCTTGTCGCGCGAATCGGCGGTCTCGAACCCCTTGTGATGGAGCACGAGGCGCGTGTTGCGCCCGGCGGGCAGGAATTCGAGCTCGACGACCGTCTCGTGGCCGCGGGCGCCGTTCTCTTCCCACGCCCAGGTGAAGGCGAGGCGGCGCGGCGGCGCGATCTCGCGGTAGACGCCGCTCACCCAATGCTCGCCCTGGGCGCCGCGCATGCAGGTGCGCCACGCGCCGCCGACCCGGAGATCGATCTCGCAGACCGGGCACGCCATGCCCTCCGGCCCCCACCACTGCGCGAACAGCCTGGGATCGGTGAATGCGGCGAACACGCGCTCGGGCGGCGCCTTGAACTCGCGCTCCATGCGGAGCACGTGCGCGTCACTTGCGGCGCGGGCGGCGGCCTGCGGCATGGCGCTTCTCCTTCTTTTCCGCGTGCGGCGCGGTTTCCCGCGCGAGGAACTTCTCGAGCGCGTCGAAGCGCGCGTCCCAGAACGCGCGGTAGCGCTCCATCCACTCGGCCGCCTCCTTGAGCGGCTCCGCCGCAAGGCGGCAGCGGCGCCATTGCGCCTCGCGCTCGCGCGTGATCAGCCGCGCCCGCTCCAGCACCTTCAGGTGGCGCGAGACCGCCGGCAGCGAGATCGCGAACGGCGCGGCCAGCTCGTTGACCGTGGCCTCGCCGGCGGCGAGCCGCGCGAGGATCGCGCGGCGCGTGGGATCGGACAGCGCCGCGAACGTGGCGCTCAGGGCGTCGGGCATGGCGCGGCCTTATTTAACGATATTATTAAATACAAGCTGCGCCGCGAGGTCAAGTCTCGTTTGCTGCGTCACGGACCCTCGGGCAGACCCGCCTTGCGCAACCCGTCCAGGTAGGCGGCCAGTTGATCCGACTTCTTGATGTAGAAAAGGTGCTCCTTCGCGAAGGCGAGCGAGAACCCGGGCTTGGCCTGGAGCAGGTCCCTGACCGCGCTTTCCGCCTGCTTCCCGTCGCCGAGATGGCCGGTCGCGGCAACGAGATGCGCCCGCGCCCAGTATTGCGCATTGGGGACTTGTATCGCCTTGCGCGCCCAGGCCGCCGCATCCGCGTACTCGCCTCGGAAAAGATGCGCCAGCGAACGGTACGAGAAGAATCCCCAGCGAAACGGATCGTGCGGGCTCAGGCGTACCGCCGTCTCGAACTGCTCGATGGCCTGATCGAGCCGCCCCTCGTAGGCAAGCGAATCGCCCAATCCGCAATACGCGACGGCCAGGCACGGGTTGAGTTCGATCGCGTATTCGAGCGCGCCGATCGCCTGCTCGTAGTCGCAGCGTGCGAGACGCACGCGGCCGAGAGCGAAATATCCGTTGGCGTCCTGATCGTCGAGCTGGACGGCGCGCGCCGCGGCCGCCAGCGCCTCGTCCATCTTGGCGGGATCGGGGAGCGCGTCGAAATAGACCATGCTCAGCACGATCGCGTAGGCAAGGCGCGAATGCGCACTGGCGAGGCCGGGATCGAGCGCGATCGCTTCGCGCAGCAGCTGCTGGGCCTTCAGATTGGCGTCGGGCGTGAACTTGTAGAACTCGGCCGAGCCGAGCTGGTAGAGATCCCATGCGCCGATATTCTTGCGCGGCCGCCGCTCCGCCTTTTTCTGCTCGCTGAGGCCGAGCTCCGCCTCGATGCGCCCCGCCACGAGCGCGGAAATCTCGTCCTGCAGCTCGAAGATATCCGCCTTGTCGCGATCGAAGCGCTCGGACCAGACGTTCTGCTCGGACGCGGCGTCGGCGACCTGAACCGTGATGCGGAAGCGAGAGCCGGCCTTGCGCACGCTGCCGGTCACGAGGTAGTCGGCCCCCAGCTTTTCGCCAATGACGCGGAGGGACTCTTTCGCGCCCCGGAACGAAAAGGCCGGGTTGCGTGCGATCACGGTGAGCCACCGGTTCTTCGCAAGGGCGGTCGTGATGTCCTCGGCGATTCCGTCGGCGAAAATGTCCTCGCTTTGATCCTGATTGAGATTGACGAAGGGCAAGACGGCGACGCCGGGCTTCTTCGCGGCGGAAGATGAAGGCGCGGGCGGCGGCTCCATCGGCATGGAGGGAGCGACGGCGCCTTCGATCGGCGCGACGAAGCGGAAGCCGCGGCCGTGCACGGTCGCGATCGTGTGCTGTGCGGAACCGTCGTCGCCCACCGCGCGCCGCGCGGCCTTGATCTGACTGCTGAGCGCCGCGTCGGATACGATCCGGTCGGCCCAGATTTCGGCGAAAATCTCGTCCCTGGTCACGGTACGCTGCGCATTGCGCGCGAGGAACACGAGCAGATCGAACACTTGCGGCTCGAGCGGAACACGCTCGCCCGCCTGGCGAAGCTCGAACAGCGCCGTATCCAGCTCGAAGTCCCGGAAGCGGATCACATGCGCGGGCACGGGCTCGCCGGAAAACTCGACCTGGTAGGCATGGATCGGCCGGCTGATGTTCTTGACCGACTGCTCTCCGAGCGAAACGAAGCGCGCCGCCACGTTCGCGCCGATGTGGTCGTGGACCTGCTTCGAAAGGACGATGCCGCCCGGCGGCGCGATGCTTTCCAGCCGCGCCGCGACGTTGACGCCATCGCCGTAGATGTCGCCGTCCTCGAGAATGATGTCGCCGAGGTGGATGCCGATGCGGAAATGAAGGCCGCTCTTGCGACCCGTGCCCCGATTGCGCACGGCGATTTCGCGTTGGACGTCGACCGCGCACTGCACGGCACCGACGACGCTGCCGAATTCGAGCAGCGCGCCGTCGCCCATCAGCTTCACGGTCCGCCCGGCGTGCCGCGCCACGGCAGGGTCGACGACGTGCGACCGGATCTCTTTGAGACGCTCGAGCGTCCCCTCTTCGTCGAGTTCCATGTGGCGGCTGTAGCCGACCACGTCCATGGCGACGATCGTTGTCAGCTTGCGGTCCATCCCCCCTCCGGATTTGATATATCTTCGTTTTATCCGGTACTTATTATCCTTCTACCATAATTGGCAGCGTGCGACACTGGCAAGTGCTCGGTCCTGTCCGCGCCCTGGCATTTCTCGTGCTCGCGAAGGCGCCGAAGCCAAGGGCGCGCCCCGACAGGGACCTGCCGGCACGTGGGCGGCCGACGCCGTTTTCTCGCGAGCGGGGCCACGCCAAAGCTGCGGCGGAACGGCTAACGCGTGACGTCGACGAGCATCTTTTCGAACAGCGGCGTGACGGTCTTCACCGCGTTCTCGAGGTTCTTGTCGGGATAGAGCGCGGTCATGAACTTCGGGTGGAGCATGGAGAGCCGCGTCTTGCCGCCCTCGACGTAAACGGCGATGTGGCCGCACGGCATCATCGCGGCGACATGCATGCCGGCCGCGAAGATGTCCTTGCCGATCGGCGGATAGCAGATTTTCACGGCGGTCACTTCGCCGCCCTTGATCTTGAAGTCGGACAGGTAGAGCCATTTGTTCGTCTCCGCGTAGCTCTTGATCGCGGCCACGACCTGTTCGGGCGACCTGTCTGTCGTGCGCACCCAGAACATGTCGTTGGGCTCGCCGGCCTTGGCGGCCGGCGCGGCCATCAGCAGCGCGAGGAGCGTTCCGGTGCGGATCATTCGTTTCATGGCGTTCGTCTCCCTTCGTTTGAGGCAGAGTTCCGGCATCGCCGGCCTTCGGCCGGCGTCGTTCACGGCACGAAAGAGAAGGAGGCTCCGGCTTTAGCGCGCGGGCGGCCGGGTCAGGTGTCGCCGTAGCCCTCGAACAGCGCGGTCGAGACGTAGCGCTCGGCGCCGGAGGGAAGGATGGTGACGACCGTCCGGCCCTTCATCTCGTCGCGCTTCGCCACGCGCATCGCGCAGGCGAGCGCGGCGCCCGAGGATATCCCCGCCGGGATGCCGTCGGTCAGCGCGAGCCGCCGCGCCGTATCGAGCGCCTCCTGGTTGCTGACCAGCATCACCTCGTCGATCAGCCGCGTGTCGAGCACTTCGGGCACGAAGCCGGCGCCGATGCCCTGGATCATGTGCGGCGAGTGCTTCCCGCCGGACAGCACGGGACTGTTCTCGGGCTCCACCGCGATGACGCGGATGTCGCGCTTGCGCGCCTTCAGCACGTCGCCCACGCCGGTGAGCGTTCCGCCCGTGCCGACGCCGAGCACGACCGCATCGACGACGCCGTTCGTGTCGCGCCAGATCTCCTCGGCCGTCGTGCGCCGGTGGATCTCGGGATTGGCGGGATGGCCGAATTGCCAGGGCATGACCGCCTTCGGCGTCGCGGCGATGATCTCCTTGGCCTTCTCGATGGCACCGCCGATGCCTTTCTCGCGCGGCGTGAGCGCGAGTTCGGCGCCGAGGAAGCGCATCAGGCGCCGCCGCTCGACCGAGAAGCTGTCGGGCATGGTGAGAATGCAGCGATAGCCTTTGGCGGCGCAGGCGAAGGCGAGGCCGACGCCGGTATTGCCCGAAGTGGGCTCGACGATGACGCTCCCCGGTCCGATCGTGCCCGCATTTTCCATCGCTTCCAGCATCGAGAGGGCGATGCGGTCCTTCACGCTCGACAGCGGACTGAAGAACTCGAGCTTGGCAAGCACTTCGGCCTGGCAGCCGGCCTCCTGCGCGAGCTTGTTGATTCGCACGAGCGGCGTATTGCCGATCGTCTCGAGAATGCTGCCGTAGACACGGCCGCGGCCGGGCTTGTCGAGAACCAGCGGCGTGGCTTGATGATCTCTCATCGTCGCGCTCCTCAGCGGGCCGGGTTGATGGCGCCGATCACCCAGGACGAACTGTCCATGACGATGCCGTCCGCGGCGATCTTCTGCTTCTCGATGGCTTCGGCCAGTGCCGCCTCGATCTCGGGACGCTTGTGCTCGGCCTCGGCGCCGGCCTCGCGAAACACCTCGCCGGCGGGGCCGATCGCGAGCTGGAACGCGATGGCGTCGTTCACGTCCCGGCCGACGAGTACCGGCGCGTCGACGCGGCGGAACTCGATCGCCTCGTAGCCGGCAACCTCCATCATCTTGCGCACCGTGGCCTCGTCGGCCATCGAGAAGGGGCCCGGGCCGCAGGTCTGCGCGTCGGCACCGGGCGGCGGCAGGAAGCGCAGCACGACGTCTTTGGCCATCGAGAGCCACGGATTGTCCGCGCGCTGGCGCCAGACGATGTGGACCATGCGCCCGCCGGGCTTGAGCGCGCGCCGCATGTTGCGCAGTCCGGCGACGGGATTCGCGAAGAACATCGTGCCGAAGCGGGCGAACACGAAATCGAACTGATTGATCGGCAGGGCGATCTCCGCATCGCCGCGCACGAAAGAGACGTTCGTGATCTTGCGCGCGCGTACCGCCGCGCGGGCAAAGTCGAGAAACGCGTCGCAGCAATCGATTCCGACGACGCTGCCGTTCGGACCGACCCGTTCGGCGAGCTTCAGCGCCGTGTCGCCGAACCCGCATCCGACATCCAGCACGTGATCGCCGGCCCGCACCGGCAGTGCGGGGAAGACCGCTTCGCTGTGCTGCGACAGGCCGTCGACCAGTATGTGCTTGAAGCGGATGAATTTCGGGGCGAGGACCTCGTTCCAGAAGCGGACGAAGGCGGTGTCTTCGGGCGTCGCGGCTGCGGCGAGGGCGGACATGGCGGCTTTCCTTTCGGCACGCTGGGGTTCGCAAGCGTGCGGCAGGAATAGCGGGCATCGGCCAGCCGTGCTTGGCCGGCGCTTGAGGAAAGCCTGGATTTATCGTGAGGAAGTTCGGGGAATTGTTCTGCGCCCGGCCCCGGCCGGATCAGGCCGCGAACGCCCGGTAATCCGCCGCCAGCGCCTCGACGGCGGCGTTGTAGATGCGCCGGCCGGCCTCCGCCGAGGCGAGGCCCGGATTGGAGCCGATGCGGCCGTCCGGGAAATTGCGGCGGTAGTCCGCGGCGTCGGCGAAGCTGCCGTGCGGCGCCACCGGCGGATCGAGCGCCATCGGCTTCTGCGCGTCGGGATGCAGGAACCAGGTGACCGAGACTTCGGACGGCGTCGCGTGGCTGCCCTCGGCATTGCCGAACAGCTCCTTCGACAACGCCTTCACCGGCGCGCTTTCCCACCAGTTGCGGAGCACGCATTTCAGGCCGGCGCGGTTGCCGGGCGCACCGAGCGAGGCCTCGGCGTAGATTTCCGAGAACGCCGCCGTCACGGTGGCGACGTTGCCGCCGTGCCCGTTGACGAAGAAGAAGCGCTCGAAGCCGTGCCGCGCCAGCGAGACGACGCAATCGCGCACGACGGCGACGAGCGTGCTCGGCCGCAGCGTCATCGACCCGGCGAAGGCCATGTGGTGCTGCGCCATGCCGACAGCGATCGGCGGCGCCACCAGCGCGCCGGTGGCCTCGCCCACCGCGTTCGCGATCGCGGCGGCGGTGAGCGCGTCGGTGCCGATCATGCCGTTGGGGCCGTGCTGCTCGGTGGAGCCGATCGGCAGGATGACGCTGCGGCTCGCGGCGAGATAGGCCTCGACCTCGGGCCACGTGGAAAGCTGAAGCTGCATGATGTGCCGCCGGACGAATAATTTTCCCGCGGCCTCTCTAGCACGGCTTCAGCCGGGTTCCATTCCCGTCTTTCGAATGACCGGCGCCGCTTCCGGCGAGGCGAGGAACTTGATCAGCGCCTTGGCCGCGTCCGGCGCCGCCGCCTTCCCGTGCAGGCCGGCCGAGAACACCGTGACGTGTTGGATATCCGGCGGCAGCGGGCCCAGGTATTCAATGCCCTTCAAGTGCAGCAGCTCGCTCACCTGCTGGAAGCCGAGTTCGGCCTCGCCGCGCGCCACGACCTCGCCGACCTGGACGCCGGACGGGGTCTGCTTGACCTTGTCCTTGATCTGATCGGCGATGCCCATCTTCTTGAACAGATCGGCCAGGTAGAAGCCGCTCGGCCCCGATGAATATGCGACCGATCTCGCCGCCAGCACGGCCTTCTTGACCGCGTCGCCGGACGAGATGTCGGGCTTCGGCTGGCCCGCGCGCACGGCGACGCCGATGCCCGATTTCGCGATATCCAGGCGGCTCCCTGCGGCCAGCCAGCCTTCGGCGATCAGTTTGTCGATGTTGCGGGCCGCGATGATGACGACGTCGGCGGACTCGCCGCCGCTGATCCGCTTGGTGATCGCCTCGGTGCCGGCCCAGATCGTCACGACCTTGTGGCCGCTCGCTTTCTCGAAGACCAAGGCGAGGTCGCGCACGACCTCTTTGACCGCCGCCGAAGCGATCACCTTGATCTCGGCGGCATGCGCGGCGGGCGAACCGAACAGGACGACGGCCGCGGCGGCCGCCTTGAACGTTCGCATGAAGTGATTCATGGCAGCCCCCTGCGCCGATCACGCATCGCGCGAACGGTGCCGACTGTCCTAGCGTAATTCGGCTTGCGTGTCTTGAGGTATGGCCGCCGGCGGCGCTAATTATGACGCTTCAGCTTGCCCGAGACGATGCGCAGCGCGCCGGTGGCGTCGAGGCGGCGGAAGGTGAGCTCCATGCCGTCGCCGGTGAGCCGCCGCTCGTAGACCTGCCAGCGCCCGCCGCCTTCGTCGCCGAC
>JAEULD010000136.1 GCA_016792765.1 Candidatus Odyssella sp. | reverse complement strand
CCGCACTCGCCGCAGGCGTCGCCTTCGTAGCCCTTCATGCGCGCCTCGCGGGCCTTGTCGGCGCGCTCGTCCATCGCCGCCAGCACCGCCGAGGAGATCGCGGCCATCGCCGTGCGCGTGCCGTCGGTAACGGCCGCGGCCACGCCGCCATCGGCATGGATGTGGACCTGCGCGCCGCCATTCGCATGGACGTGCAGCGAAGCGCCTCCATCGCCGTGATCGTGCGCGTGCAGCCCGTTGCCGTTGCCCCCGAGCGCGATCCCGCCGCCATTGCCGGGCTTGAAGCGGTTGCGCGTGAAGCCGCGGCTCACGACGCGCTCCATCTGCTCCATCACGTTCTGCGCCGCGGCGATGGCCGGCGGGTTCACCGGGATCGCGCTCTCGTCGGCGCCGCGGCCCATGCTGTCGGGCCGCACGTCCTGCGGCGAGGCGTGCGCGAGGTCTTCGCGCGAGAGGTAGGAGATCGCGAGCTCGCGGAAGATGTAGTCGAGCACCGAGGTCGCCATCTTGATCGAGTCGTTGCCCTCGACGAGGCCCGACGGCTCGAAGCGCGTGAACGTGAACGCGTCGACGAATTCGTCGAGCGGCACGCCGTATTGCAGGCCGATCGAGATCGCGATCGCGAAATTGTTCATCAGCGAGCGGAAGGCCGCGCCTTCCTTGTGCATGTCGATGAAGATCTCGCCGAGCGTGCCGTCCTGGTATTCGCCGGTGTGCAGATACACCTTGTGGCCGCCGACGACGGCCTTCTGGATGTAGCCCTTGCGCCGGCCCGGCATGCGCAGACGCTGCGAGCGCGCGACCTGCTGCGCCACCGCGTGCGCGGCGCGCTCGGCCACCGACGCGGCACGCTCGGCCGCCGGCGCCTTCACCACCGCGGCGACCGCCTCCACCTTCTCGTCCACGTCTTCGATGTCGTCGAACACGGTGGCCGAGAGCGGCTGCGAGAGCTTGGACCCGTCGCGGTAGAGCGCGTTGGCCTTGAGGCCCAGCTTCCACGACATCTCGTAGGCGCGCTGGCAATCCTCGACCGTCGCGTCGTTCGGCATGTTGATGGTCTTGGAGATGGCGCCCGAGACGAAGGGCTGCGCCGCCGCCAGCATCAGGATGTGGCTCTCCCACGACAGGAAGCGCCTGCCGATCTTGCCGCACGGATTCGCGCAGTCGAACACCGGCAGGTGCTCGTCCTTCAAGCCGGGCGCGCCTTCGAGCGTCATCGCGCCGGTGACGTAGGCGTTGGCCTGCTCGATCGCCGCCTTGTCGAAGCCGATTTCGGCGAGGAGATCGAAGCCGGGCGCGTCGAGCTTCGCCGCGTCGATGCCGAGCGTGTCGGTGCAGAATTCGGCGCCGAGCGTGTATTTGTTGAACACGAAGCGGATGTCGAACGCGCTCGGCAGCGCGGCCTCGACCTTCTCGAGTGCCTCGTCGGTGAAGCCGCGCAGCTTCAGCGCGGTGTGGTTGATGCCGGGGGCGCCTTTCAGCGTTCCGTGCCCCACCGCGTAGCGCACGATCTCGTCGATCGCGGCCGCGCCGTAGCCCAGCGTCTTCAGCGCCGGCGGCACCATCTGGTTGATGATCTTGAAGTAGCCGCCGCCGGCCAGCTTCTTGAACTTGACCAGCGCGAAATCCGGCTCGATGCCGGTCGTGTCGCAATCCATGACGAGGCCGATCGTGCCGGTGGGCGCGATCACCGTGGCCTGCGCGTTGCGGAAGCCGTGCAGCGCGCCGCGCTCGATCACGCGGTCCCACGCCGAGACGGCGGCGTTGACCAGGGCCTGGTCGGGGCAGGCGGCGTGGTCGAGCGGCACCGGCGGCATCGACAGCGCGTCGTAGCCGTCCCTGATGCCGTAAGCGGCGCGCTGATGGTTGCGCATCACGCGCAGCATCGCGTCGCGGTTCTCGGGATAGCCGGGGAAGGGGCCCAGCTCCTCCGCCATCTCGGCCGACGTCTCGTACGCGATGCCGGTCATCAGCGCCGTCATCGCCGCGCACAGCGCGCGGCCGGCGGCGCTGTCGTAGGGAATGCCGGAGGCCATCAGGTAGCCGCCGATGTTCGCGTAGCCGAGGCCGAGCGTGCGGAACTTGTAGGACAGCTCGGCGATGCGCGCGGACGGGAACTGCGCCATCAGCACCGAGATCTCGAGCACGATCGTCCAGAGCCGAGTCGCGTGCTCGAACGCGGCCACGTCGAAGCTGCCCGAATCGTTCGCGGCGCCGAGGCCGGTGCTGCCGGGACGGCGGAACGCCATCAGGTTCAGCGAGGCGAGGTTGCACGCCGTGTCGTCGAGGAACATGTACTCGGAGCACGGGTTCGACGCATTGATGCGCCCGCTCGCCGGGCAGGTGTGCCACTCGTTGATCGTGGTGTCGAACTGGATGCCGGGATCGGCCGAATGCCATGCCGCCTCGGCGATCTTGTGCCAGAGCTGCCGGGCCTTGCGCGATTTCGTCCGGCCCGAGGTGCGGCTCTTCAGCAGCCAGTCGGCGTCCTTCTCGACCGCGGTCAGGAACTCGTTGTTGACGCGCACCGTGTTGTTGGAGTTCTGGCCCGAGACGGTGAGATAGGCGTTGCCGTCCCAATCCGTGTCGTAGACCTCGAACTTGAGCGCGCGCGTGCCCTGCTTGCCGAGCTGCAGGACGCGCTGGATGTAGTTCTCGGGGATGAATGCCTGGCGCGCGGCACGGATCGCCTTGCGCAGCGCCGGATTGGTCTTGGGATCGAACGGATCGGCGCCGTCGAAGCCCGCCGCCGCGGCGAGGATCGCGTTGAGGTTCTTCTCGGCGGCCTTCGAGCCGGCGACGAGCGCCGCCACCTTCTGCTCCTCGACGACCTTCCAGTCGATGAAGGTCTCGATGTCCGGGTGGTCGATGTCGACGATGACCATCTTGGCCGCGCGCCGCGTCGTGCCGCCCGACTTGATGGCGCCGGCCGCGCGGTCGCCGATCTTGAGGAAGCTCATCAGGCCCGACGACTTGCCGCCGCCCGAGAGCGGCTCGTTCTCGCCGCGCAGGCGCGAGAAGTTCGTGCCGGTGCCGGAGCCGTATTTGAACAGGCGCGCCTCGCGCACCCAGAGATCCATGATCCCGCCTTCGTTGACGAGATCGTCGGAGATCGACTGGATGAAGCAGGCGTGCGGCTGCGGGTGCTCGTAGGCGCTCTCGGACTTCACCAGCGCGCCGCTGTTGAAATCGACGTAGAAATGGCCCTGCGAGGGGCCGTCGATGCCGTAGGCCCAGTGCAGGCCGGTATTGAACCATTGCGGCGAGTTCGGCGCGCACATCTGGCGCGCGAGCATGAAGCGCAGCTCGTCGAAGAACGCGCGGGCGTCGCCCTCGCTGTCGAAATAGCCGCCCTTCCAGCCCCAATAGGTCCAGGCGCCGGCCATGCGGTCGAACACCTGCTTGGCGCTCGTCTCGCCGCCGACTTTGGCGCCGTCGCGCGGCACCTTGCGCCACAGCCAGCCGGGCACGTCGATGTCGACGACGGCTTCCAGCTCGGCGGCGACGCCGGCCTTGCGGAAATACTTCTGCGCGAGCACGTCGGTCGCCACCTGCGACCAGTCGGCCGGCACTTCGACCTCGTCGTTCTTGAACACGACGGAACCGTCGGGGTTGCGGATTTCCGATGTGGCGCGCCGGAACTCGATGCCGGCGTAAGCGTCGCGGCCTTCGACGGTGAAGTGACGGGTAATCCGCATTCCAAACCCCCGAAATCTTTGGTATCGACCGCGGCCGGACGGTCCCGAATAAAGGCAATAGTCGAGCATCGCGGCGCCGGCGCGCCGCGCTGGGTTCTTCTTGGGCTGTACTTGCTTCGCCTCGGACCGCGATCCCTCTATTCGGTCCTTGGCTTTGCCGGGACGCTCATCCGCTCCTCTCGAGGGGTCGCACGCCCAGCCGCAACACATTGCGTTGGTCCCTGGAGGGCGTCAACAAGATGTTGTGGCTTTCCCCGGACTTCAAACAATTTCTAGGAGTTAGCAACCGGCTTTTCCTCCGCGCTAACCACAAAATCTGGCGGGGATGGCTGTCACAAAACGCTACCGTGCCGCGCTAAGTCCAAAGAAAAACTGGAAGAATCTTTATCCACAGGACTCACAGAGATGGAAATTGCAGATACGTGACGACCGAAGCGCGGTCCTGTGGCGCCGAGCATTCGCGACTGATCGCCAGGCCCCGCACCGCGCGCAGGGCCGGACCTTCGTTGCCGGTGCCGCGGAAATTGTTGGTGCGCCGCGGTTATCGCGGAGCGTCGCCGGGGTTTTCGCCGCGGCGGCGCACGCGCGCACGCCGATCTTCGTCGTCGACGAGACGCGGGATCGCGAATTGGACGCTCCGGTGCAGGCGGTCGGGCGAAGTCGGGTGCGTTCGCGGATTGCGCCTCGACCGGGATCGCCCGTCGTGTTCGGCGCGAACGGCGTGGCACGGGCGGGCGCCGCGTTTCATTGCGCATCCGCCGCTTGCCGCACGGCGCGGCCTGCCCTAGCCTCGCGCGTTCAGCGCCGGCGGAGATCGGCGGCAACGACGCAACCGGCAGGGAGGATTCGATGCATGCCACTCGCAGGCGTACCGCTTGCGCGCGAGCCGCGGCGCTCGTGCTCGGGTCCCTCGTTCTCGCGACGCCGCCCGCCGGGGCGCAGGGCATGGAACTGCGCCTTTCCACCTTCGTGCCGCCGGTTCACGTCATCGCGCGCGAGATCATCACGCCGTGGATGGCGGAGGTGGAGAAGGACAGCGGCGGCGAAGTGAAGCCGAAGCTCTATCCCTCGATGCAGCTCGGCGGCAGCCCGCCCGGCCTCTATCGCCAGGCCGCCGAGGGCGTCGTAGACTTGGTGTTCACGCTGCCCGGCTACACGTCGCCGGCCTTCCCGCGCACGCAGATGGTCGAGCTGCCCGGCCTGTCCGCTGACGGGCGCGCCGCCACCGAGCTGCTGTGGAAGCTCATCGATCCCTATCTGAAGCCCGAATACGCAGGCGTGAAGATCATAGCGCTCTGGGCCGCGGAAGACGCCGGGCTGATGACGCGCGGCAAGGCGATCAGGACGCTCGATGACCTCAAGGGCCTCCGGATGCGCGCGCCGTCGGCGGCGCAGTCGCGGCAGATTGCGGTGATGGGCGCCACGCCCGTGGCGATGCCGATCACCGAGGTATATCCCGGCCTCGAGCGCGGCGTCATCGACGGCTCGATGGTGCCGTTCTCGACGATCGTCGATTTTCGCCTGGGCGAAGTGGCGAAGGGATACACGATCCCCGGGCCGCTGTTCGGGCGCTCCTCGTTCCTGATCGCGATGAACCAGAAGAAATTCGATTCGCTCTCGGCGAAGGCGAAGGCCGCGATCGACAAGCATTCCGGCCTCGCGCTCAGCCTCAAGGCCACCGACGTCTATATCAAGCGCGCCGAGCAGGGGGTCGCCAGCGTGCGCGGCAAGGCCGAGGTCGTCGAATTCCCGAAGGCGGAGCAGGAGAAGATCGCGAAATTGCTGCGGCCGATCGTCGACGATTGGGTGAAGGAGTCGGAAGCCAAGGGCATTCCGGCACGGAAGATGCTCGGCGTCGCCAGGCATCCCGCCGGCACGCCCTAGCGCCATGGAGGAGGTCCGGGACGCGAAGGGACGCTTCACGGCGCTGCTTCGCATCCTCGCCCATGTCGGCGGCGCGGTGCTGCTCGGGCTCGTGGCACTGGTCGCGTTCGACGTCGCGATGCGGCGCGTCCTGCACGTGCCGTTCCTCGGCGGCCTCGAGATGACCGAACTCGCGATGGTCATCATCGTGGCTCTCGGTCTGCCGTATTGCGCGGCGCTGGGCGGCCATGTCTCGGTGGACCTGTTCGGCAAGTTCCTCGACCGGCCGGCGCTGCGCTGGGTGAACGCGCTCGTGCATCTCGCCGGCGCGCTGCTGCTTGCCGTCGTCGCCTGGCGCACGGTGCTGCACGCGATCGGCAGCTATCGCTGGGGCGACGCCACGAACATGATGGCGATCCCGAAATACCCGTTTCAGCTCGTGACGGCGGCGGGCGCAGCGCTGTTCGCCGCCGTGCTGCTCGGGCAGGCGGTGCGCGCGATGCGCGGGCCGCGCCGCGGCGCCGGAGCGCCGTGAACGCCGCCATGAGCCAGACGACGATCGGCTTCATCGGCTTCGCGGCGCTGCTTTTCCTGCTCGCGCTACGCATGCCGATCGGCATCGCGATGATGCTGGTCGGCACGGTCGGCATCGCGGTTCTCAATTCGCCCGACGCCGCGCTCAGGATCCTCGGCGAGTTCCCGTATGCCTATTCCTCGGTCTACGCGCTCAGCGTCATTCCGCTGTTCGTGCTGATGGGCAATTTCGCGTCGGCCTCGGGCCTCGGCCGCGATCTCTACGGGGCCGCCTATGCCTGGATCGGCCACCGGCGCGGCGGCCTCGCTTCCGCGACGATCCTGGCCTGCGCCGGCTTCGCGGCGCTCTCGGGCTCGTCGGTCGCGTCGGCGGCGACGATGGGAAAGGTGGCGCTGCCCGAGATGCGCCGCTACCGATACGATCCGCGGCTCGCCACCGGCGCGGTCGCCGCGGGCGGCACGCTCGGGATCCTGATCCCGCCCTCGACGGCGATGATCGTCTACGCGCTACTGACCGAGCAGTCGATCGGCAAGCTGTTCCTCGCGGGCTTTCTGCCCGGCCTGTTGCTCACGGCGCTGTTCGTCGTCACGATTGCGGTCGTCGCCAATCTGCGGCCCGAAATGGGGCCGCCCGGCGAGCGGCAATCGATCGGCCGGCGCTTCGCGGCGCTGATGCGCAGCGGCGCGCTGCTCGCGATCGTCGTGATCGTGATCGGCGGAATCTATCTCGGCATCTTCACGGAGACGGAGGCGGCCGCCGTCGGCGCGCTGCTGACGATGCTCTACACCCTGTGGCGCCGCTCTTTCACGCGCGCCGTCCTTTCGAGCGCGCTGCTCGACACGATCCGCACCACCGCGTTCGTGTTCCTGATTCTCATCGGCGCGCACGTGCTGACGCCGTTCCTCGCGCTCACGCAAATTCCGGCCGATCTCGCCGGCGCGCTCAAGGGGCTCGCGCTGCCGCCGCTCGCGGTGCTCGCCGTGATCCTCGCGATCTACATGATCCTCGGCATGTTCCTCGAGGGCTTCGCGATGCTCGTGCTGACGATGCCGATCGTCTTTCCGATCGTCACCGCGCTGGGCTACGATCCGATCTGGTTCGGCATCTTCGTCGTCATCGTGCTCGAGATGGGCCTGATCTCGCCGCCGGTCGGGATCAACGTGTTCGTCGTCAAGGGAGTCGCCGGCGACGTGCCGATGGGACAGATCTTCGCCGGCATCGTCCCGTTCTGGATCGCCATGATCGTCTGCGTCGCGATCCTCGTCGCGTTTCCCGACATCGCGCTGGTGCTGCCCAACACGATGATGCGCTGAGCGGGGCGGCTTGCGCGCGGTCAGCGGACGCGCGCCCCGAGGCGCGCCAGCGCCGAAACCGCGAGGCCGGCCACGATCAGCGCCGCGCCGAAGCCCTGCAGGAGGCTGAGCGTCTCGCCGATGAGCCACGCGGCGAGCAGCACGGTCGCGACCGGCTCGACGTTCATCAGCAGCGCGCTGCGCGGGGCTCCGGCGAGCGGCAGCGCGAAATAGAACGAGATCAGCGCGGCCGGGCTCGCCAGCGTCGCCGCCGCGAACAGGGCCCAGCCGCGCGCCGTGGCCGGGATCGCGGGCCCGCCGTCGGCGACCATGAGCGCGCCGAACGCCACCGTGCCGAGGATCGACAGCGCGAACGGAACCGCCAGCGACTTCATGTGACGGTTGAGATGCGCGGCGCCGACGACGTTGCCGGCCAGCGCCACGGCCGCGACGGCGGCCAGGGCGAGGCCGCGCCAATCGTAGGCCGCGGCGCCGACCTCGAGCACGAGCGCCACGCCGGCGAACGCGACCGCGGCGGCGGCGAGCGTGCTCGGACGCAGGCGCTCCTGGCCGGCCGCCGCGGCCATGAACGCCACCAGCAACGGAAACATGTAGGTGACGAGCACCGCGAGGCTGACCGGAATGAATTTGAAGGCGACCAGCAGAAGCGGATTGTGCAGGCTGTAGCAGACGGCGGTGGCGGCGAAAGCGAGCCATGCGGCGCGCGGCACTTTCGGCCATTCGCCCTTGCGGCCGAACACCAGCACGAACAGCAGGAACACCGTCGCCGTGCGCGCGGCGTTGACGGTGGTCGGCGTCAGGCCCTCGTCGTAGGCCAGCCGCGCCAGCGTGTTGTGCAGGCTGAACGCGAGCGCCGACACCACCAGCAGCGCGACTCCGGCGAGGACGCGCGAATGCGGAACGGGCGCCGCGGTTGCGCGCGCGGCCGGATCGTGAGGCGACATCGTTTCCCCGCTGCCGCCGGCGCGCCGCGCCGGCCCCGGCATTCGTGGTTAAGGATCGGTTATTTACCTAATAATCCGTTGCTACAAGATTGACGGATGGTTATCGGGAATTGGCCGCTT
>JAEULD010000130.1 GCA_016792765.1 Candidatus Odyssella sp. | reverse complement strand
GCTGGCCGGCTCGTTCGAGCTGCGCGCGCGCGAGTGCCGCGCGGCCGGTTGCGACATCGCTCTGCACTGCAACGGGAATCCCGACGAGATGGCCGCGGTGGCCCTGGGCGCCGGCGCGCTCGAGGGCGAAAGCCTGAAGCGCTATCGCGCGGCCCTGAAGTGGCGCAAACCGCCGAAAAAACTGGATGTGGGGAAGGCGCTCGCGCGGCTTGCTACGCTGCTCGCTCCCGTCGCATAAAGGGCGCATGCCGGCCCTGCCCAGTATCGAATCGCTGATCATCGTCGCGGCGGTCGCGATCATTGCCATCACGTTTCACGAGGCGGCGCACGGCTACGTGGCCTGGAAGCTCGGCGACCCGACCGCGCATCAGCAGGGCCGCGTCTCGTTCAATCCGATCCGCCACATCGATCCGTTCGGCACGGTGGTGCTGCCGCTGATCCTCTACATCGCCTCGGGCTGGATCCTCGGCTGGGCCAAGCCGGTGCCGGTCAACCCGAGCCGGCTGGGCTCGCCGCGGCGCGACATGGTGCTGGTGGCGGCGGCGGGGCCGGGGATAAACTTGGCGCTGGCGTTCGTTTCCGCCGTCATTCTCGCGCTGATCGGCGGGCTGAGCGCGGAGCCGGAATTCCTGCGCCGGCTGCTGACCTTCTCGATCTACTTCAATGTGCTGATCGGCGTGTTCAACCTCATCCCCATTCCGCCGCTCGACGGCGGACGCATCGCCGTGGGCGTGCTGCCCGGCTCGCTCGCCTTTCCGCTGGCGCGGCTCGAGCCCTACGGCATGTGGATCGTGATCGGCGTGCTGCTGATCGTGCCGCTCGTCACCCATCAGCTCGGCAGCGAGATCAATCTCTTCAGCATGCTGATCCGCCCGATCGTCAACGGCATCATCGGCGGCATCGCGGGCATCGTCGGCATCGGAGACGGCGCGTGAACACCGACCTGCCCGAAATCGCCCCGCCGGAATTCAGCGCCGACGCGCCGCGCGAGGCGGCCAACGACGGCGACGCGTTCGTGCTCGCGCTCGACGGCTTCGAAGGCCCGCTCGACGTGCTGCTGGCGCTGGCGCGCGACCAGAAGGTCGACATCACGCGCATCTCGATCCTGGCGCTGGCCGAGCAGTATCTCGCCTTCATCCAGAAGGCGCGCGAGCTGAAGCTGGATCTGGCCGCCGACTATCTCGTCATGGCGGCATGGCTCGCCTACCTCAAGTCCAAGCTGCTGCTGCCGCAGACCAAGACGGCCGACGAGCCCACCGGCGCGGAGATGGCCGAGGCGCTGGCGTTCCAGCTGCGCCGCCTCGAGGGCATCCGCGGCGTGGTCAAGCGGCTCATGGCGCGCCCGCAAAAGGGTGTGGATTTCTTCGCGCGCGGCACCGCTGAGGAATTGCCGGTATCGACGCGCGTGGTCTATCAGGTGACGCTGTTCGAGCTGCTGAAGGGCTATGCCGACCAGAAGCGGCGCAAGGGCGGCGAAGTGCTGGCGATCCGCGAGCGCGCCGAGATCTTCTCGGTCGAGGACGCGCTCCGGCGCCTGCAGGGGCTGATCGGAAGGACACCGGATTGGACGACGCTGTCGAGCTATCTCCCCGAGGGCCTGAGACCGGGCCTCAATCGCAAATCGGCCCTGGCCACCACCTTCGCGGCGAGCCTGGAGCTGGTGAAGAGCGGCAAGGCGATGCTGCACCAGGAGCGGCCGTTCGGGCCGATCTTCGTGCGGAGAGCGGAGGACCGCTCGTGAACGGGGCGCTCCCTGCGGAGGCCGCCATGAACGACACGCCGACGACCGGAGTTCCGACGACCGACGCTCCGCCGCCGGAGCGGGGCGATGCCGCCGCGCCGGCCGCCGCCGCGGCAGACGCCGCCGCGCCGGCCGCGGTCGCGGCCGAGGCCGACGTCGCCGAGCGCCGCGCGCTGGCCAAGCACGTGGCCGAGGCGCTGATCTTCGCCTCGCCCGAGCCGCTGTCGCAGAAGGCGATCGCCGACCGCATGCCGGCCGGCACCGACGTGGAGGCGGTCCTTTCGGAGATCGCGTCGGACTACGCGCAGCGCGGCATCCGCCTCGTGAAGATCGCCGAGGCGTGGACGTTCCGCACCGCGCCCGAGCTGGCGCCGCACCTCCAGCTCGAGCGCAAGGTCACGCGCAAGCTCTCGCGCGCCGCGCTCGAGGCGCTCGGCATCGTCGCCTATCACCAGCCGGTGACGCGCGCCGAGATCGAAGACATCCGCGGCGTGGCGCTCTCGAAGGGCACGCTCGACGTGCTGCTCGAGGCCGGCTGGATCAAGCCCGGCAAGCGCCGGCGCACGCCGGGCCGGCCGGTCACCTGGGTGACGACGCAGGAGTTCCTCGATCATTTCGGCCTCGAGAAGCTCGAAGACCTGCCCGGCCTCGACGAGCTCAAGGCCTCGGGCCTGCTCGACACGCGCCCGCGCGTCCACGTGCTCCAGCCCGGCCAGGGCGCGGACGGCGCGGCCGCGGAGGGCGAGGGCGAAGACAGCGAGCTGGCCGAGCTCGAAGGGCTCGAAGACGAGGGCGCGGAGGGCGGGGACGACCCGGCGGCCGAGAATCCGCGCGCCCGCTGATCTCGGCCTTTTCCTTATTTCCACGAGGGGCGCCGCCGCGCAGGTGCGCCGCCGGCGCGGGATGGCGTTGATGGAAGGGCGGCGCATGCCCTATGCATCCGGTCGGGTGATCCGGTCGCGTTGTAAATGAGAATAATTATCAATACGCTCCTCGCTTGAGCCAACCGTTCCGGACCCCACGCTTGCAATCACGTTCGCTCCGTTGCGCGCCCGCGCGCCTTTCTTCTCTCTCCCGCGTCAGCGGGAGAGAAGGGGCCCGTTCGCCGCTTTGGCGGCGAACGGGACGTGAGGGTAGGGCGCGGCGCGTGCGACGAGCGCGTGTCGGGCGGATAGGGCGTTCCCTCACCTCCCAAGCGGCGCCGAAGCGCCGCTCGGGCTCCTCCTCTCCCGCTGCGCGGGAGAGGGGAAGAATTCGCCATGCGCGCTAATCCCGACCGCGCCTGGGCGTTGTTCGGCCTCGTCCTGGCCGCCGCCGTCGCGCTGCCGCTGGCCGCCGTCGTCTGGAAGGCGTTCGCGGCCGAGGGCGGCTTTCTCGGCCATCTCGCCGAAACCGTGCTGCCGCGCTATGTCGGCAACACGCTGTGGATCGTGCTCGGCGTCGGGGCCGGGACGATCGCCGGCGGCGTCGGCGCGGCCTGGCTCGTGAGCCTCTGCCGGTTTCCCGGCCGGCGCATCTTCGAATGGGCGCTGCTGCTGCCGCTGGCCGTGCCGGCCTATGTCGTCGCCTACGCCTATGCGGGCCTGTTCGACGCCGCGGGCCCGGTGCACGCGGCGCTGCGCGAGTGGCTCGGCACCGACGGCGCCGTCTCGTGGTATCCGAACATCCGCTCGCTGTGGGGCGCCGTCGTCGTCCTCACCGTCGTGCTCTATCCCTACGTCTACATGCTCGCGCGCGCGGCCTTCCTCGAGCAGTCGGTGTGCGTGCTCGAGGTGAGCCGCACGCTCGGCCTCACGCCCTGGGGCAGCGCGTGGCGCGTGGGGCTGCCGCTCGCGCGGCCCTCGATCGCGATCGGCGCCGCGCTGGCGCTGATGGAGGCGCTCAACGATTTCGGCGCCGTGCAGCATTTCGGCGTCGACACGTTCGTCACCGCCATCTACCGCGTCTGGCAGGCGCGCGGCGACGCCACCGGCGCCGCGCAGCTCGCGCTGCTGCTGATCCTGTTCGTGGCGCTGCTCGTCTGGATCGAGCGCGCCTCGCGCGGGCGCGCCGCGTTCATGCACCTGTCGCGCCGCTACCGGCCGCTGCCGGCCTACGAATTGAAGGGCTGGCGCGCGGCCGGCGCGATCTGGTTCTGCTGCGTGCCGATCTTCCTCGGCTTCCTGCTGCCGGCCGCGGCGCTCGGCGTCTGGACGCTCGATCGCCCCGAGGCGTTCGACGCGCGCTTCTGGCGCCTGGCCGCCAACAGCTTCATCCTGGCGAGCGGCGCCGCGGTGCTGTGCGTGATCTTCGGCGGCGCCATCGCCTACGCGCTGCGGCGCAGCCGCCGCAACCGCGCGCTGCGCGCGGGGTCGGCGATCGTCGGCCTCGGCTATGCGGTGCCCGGCGCGGTGATCGCGGTGGGCGTGGCGCTGATCCTCGGCGGCTTCGACCGCCTCGCCAACGCGCTCACCGGCGGCGCGTCGCTGTGGCTCTCGGGCGGCCTGTTCGCGCTCTATTTCGCCTATGCCGTGCGCTTCCTGCCGATCGCTCTGGGCGCGGTGGAATCCGGCTTCACGCGCGTGACGCCGCACATGGACGATGCCGGGCGCATGCTCGGCTACGGCCCCGGCGGCATCTTCCGCCGCATCCACGCGCCGATGCTGAAGGGCAGCATCCTCACCGCGGCGCTGCTGGTGTTCGTCGACGTGATGAAGGAGCTGCCGGCGACGCTGATGCTGCGCCCGTTCAATTTCGACACGCTGGCGATCCGCACCTACGAGTTCGCCAGCGACGAGCAGTTGAAGCTCGCCGCGCCCGGCGCGCTGGCCATCGTCGCCGTCGGCATCGTGCCCGTGATCCTGCTCTCCCGCGCGATCGCCAAAGCCCGGCCGGGCACGGTCAACGAGTCGAGCGCGGCCATCCAGGCCCTTCGCGCGGCGTGAACTAGCGCAGTGAACAGGAGCCGGGGAGCCGGGGAGAAGGAAAAAAAGAATTGAACCACAGAGGACACAGGGAGCACGCAGAGGTAAGGATTGCGCGCCGAGGGCGCGCGAAGTTCTTTCTCTGTGTCCTCCGTGCTTCATCTCCTTCAACTTCTTCTCCCCGGCTCCCCGGCTCCTGTGAGTCTTCGTCTGTCCTGACATGACCGCGCTCGTTATCGACGAGGTGAGCCACCGGTTCGGCGCGACGGTCGCGCTGAACGCGGTGTCGCTCGCCGTGGCCAAGGGCGAGATTCTGTGCCTCGTCGGTCCGTCGGGCTGCGGGAAGTCGACGCTGCTGCGCGTGGCGGCCGGGCTCGAGCCGCTGCAGGTGGGGCGCATCGCGCTCGAGGGCCGCGTCGTGGCCGAGGCGGGCAAGGCGGAACTGCCGCCCGAGGCGCGCAATGTCGGATTCCTGTTCCAGGACTTCGCGCTGTTTCCGCACCTCTCGGTGCTGGAAAACGCGGCGTTCGGCCTGCACCGGCTGGCGCCCGCCGAGCGCCTGCCGCGGGCGCGCGCGGCGCTGTCGCGCGTCGGCATGGAGGAGATGGCCCAGGCCTATCCGCACACGCTGTCGGGCGGGCAGCAGCAGCGCGTGGCGCTCGCGCGCGCGATGGCGCCGGGCCCCGGCCTGTTCTTCCTCGACGAGCCGTTCTCGGGCATCGACGCGCGGCTGCGCCGCCGCCTGCTCGAAGACACCTGGCGCCTGCTCAAGGACAGCGGCTCGGCGTCGGTGGTGGTCACGCACGATCCCGAGGAGGCCATGCTGCTCGGCGACCGCGTCGCCGTGATGCGCGCCGGGCGCGTGCTCCAGATCGGCACGCCCGACGCCGTGTACCGCCGGCCCGAATCGCCGTTCGTCGCCGAGTTCCTGGGCGAGGTGAACAAGTTCCGCGGCACGGTCGGCGCCGACGGCACGGTCGAGACGGCGCTCGGCGCGGTGCCGGCGCCGGGCTTCGCCGCGGGCACTCCCGCGGCCGTGATCATCCGGCAGCACGGCGTGACCGTATCAATGGCCGAGACAGCGCCGGGGAGCAGCGTTCCGGTCGTCGTCTCCTGGGTGCGTCCGATGGGCGCAGCCAGCCTGATCCTGCTCCGCCGGCGCGATGCGGGCGCGGGCGATCCGCCGATCTATGCGCGCGTTCCCGGCCGGCTGCGGCTGGCCGAGGGGGCGCTGGCCTATGCCGGCATCGACCGCGACGAGGTCTTTGTTTTTCCCGCAGAAACCCCTAAATCTGCCTAGTCACGGCGCGGTCGAGGGGCGGGCGCTCCGTCGTGGTTGCGGCAGGAAGGCCTATCGCTAATATCCGCCCCCGTTTCGCCATCCAGGCCGAGCACAAGGCCGCCAGGCGCCAAGGAGTCAGATCGTATGGGCATCAGTTTTTGGCACATCGTCATCGTCGTGCTGGTCGTCGTGCTCCTGTTCGGCGCCGGGAAGATCCCGCGCCTGATGAAGGACCTCGGCAGCGGCATCACGGCGTTCAAGAAGGGCTTGAAGCAGGACGAGCCGGCGGGCGAGCAGCCCGCGGGCACGGATCCGGCCAAGCCGCAGATCCCGTCGCCGGCGCCGTCCGCCGAGAAGAAGACCGAGGAAGCGGTCCGGCGCACGTAAACATGCCGTTCGCCAGGGCGGCGGTCTTTCCGCCGCACGCGAACTTCTGCGCCCGCAATAGCGCGGGCGCACGCGCCATGTAGAGGCAACGGACTGCGCACATGCTCGACTTCGGTTGGTCGCAGATGCTGCTGATCGCCGGCGTCGCCCTGGTGGTGTTGGGACCCAAGGAGCTTCCGAAGGTCATCAAGACGGTCACCGAATGGGCGGGCAAGGCGCGCAGCCTCGCGCGCGAGTTCCGTTCGAGCGTCGACGAGATGATGCGCGAGACCGAGCTCAAGAACCTCAAGGAAGAGTTCGAGAGCGGCGTCCGCAAGGCCGAGTCCGAGTTCCAGAACCAGATCCAGTCCGAAACCGCGGCGTTCGACGCGCTCTCGCCGAAACCGGCCGACACCTCCGCCACCCCGGCGATGCCCGAATACTATGCGGCGGCCAATTGGGGCGACGAAGGCACGAAGCTGCGGCCGCTGATGGACCACCAGCGCAAGAAAAAGCCGGCGCGGAAGGCCGAAAAGCCGATCTACAAGGCGCGCCTCACGCGCCCGCCGGCACCCAAGGACGGCCCGCCCGACGTGCGCCGCAGGGTGCGCGCATGAGCGACAAGACCGCCGCGCAGCCGCCGAACACCGGCAATCCCGACGACTACAAGATGCCGCTGATGGATCACCTCATCGAGCTGCGCAAGCGGCTGATGTGGTCGTTCCTCGCGTTCATCGTCATCACCACCGTGGCGCTGACCTTCGCCGGCGACATCTTCAATTTCCTCGCCAAGCCGCTGCTCGACGTCTTCAAGGACAAGCCCGAGCTGCGCACGATGATCTACACGAGCCTGATCGAGAAGTTCTTCACGAACATCAAGGTCGGCATCTGGACGGGATTCTTCTTCTCGTTCCCGATCTTCGCGATCCAGATCTGGAAGTTCGTGGCGCCCGGCCTCTACAAGAACGAGCAGAAGGCGTTCCGCCCGTTCCTCGTCGCCACGCCGGTGCTGTTCTTCGCGGGCGGCGCGTTCGTGTATTTCCTCGTCATGCCGATGGCGTGGCAGTTCTTCGCGCAGTTCGAGCAGACCGGCGCCACCACCGACGCGATCCGCATCCAGCTCATGCCGAAGGTGAGCGAGTATTTCTCGCTCGTGCTCCAGCTCATCTTCGCGTTCGGCATCTGCTTCGAGACGCCGGTGCTGCTCGGCCTGCTGGCGCGCGCGGGGCTGGCCAGCGCGAAGGGCCTCGCGCAGAAGCGGCGCTACGCGATCGTCATCATGTTCATCATCGCGGCGATCATCACGCCGCCCGACGTGATCTCGCAATTGGCGCTCGCGATCCCGATGTGCATCCTCTACGAGATCGGCATCATCGTCGCCCGGCGCATCGAGAAGCAGAAGGCCGCCCAGGAAGCCGCCTTCGAAGCCGAGCTGCGCGGCGAAGCGCCGGCCGACGCCGAGAAGAAGCCGACGGCGTAGCGCGGCTCGCACTTTCTCTACGCAATCCTATATGCGATGTCGTCCCGGGCGCGGTGCAGCACGGCGCTCTTGCGCCGTGGTGCTCCGCAGACCCGGGACCCAAACGAGGCGCTGGAACACGCGGCCACACGTTGCGGCCGCGTCTCGTTTAGGTCCCGGGTTAGCAACGCACCATGGCGCGAAGTGCGCCATGCTGCGTGGCACCCGGGACGACAAGGACCGGAATGCTGTGTCGATGAAGAAAGCCGGTACGCGCTCGACGTCCACGCTCGCCCATTACGATCGCAATGCGCGGTCGTTCTGGGAGGGGACGAAGGATCACGACGTCGCGCAGAACACCGCGGCGCTGCTCGGCGCGATCGAGGGCGCGCCGCCTTTCGCGATCCTCGATTTCGGCTGCGGGCCGGGGCGCGATCTCGCCTATTTCCGCTCGCTCGGCCACGCGGCGGTGGGCCTCGACGGTGCGGCGGCCTTCGTCGCGATGGCGCGCGAACATTCGGGCTGCGAGGTCTGGCACCAGGATTTCCTGGCGCTCGACCTGCCGCCGTCGCGCTTCGACGGCGTCTTCGCGAACGCCTCGCTGTTCCACGTGCCCGGCGCCGAACTGCCGCGCGTGCTCAGCGAATTGCACGCGGCGCTGAAGCCGCGCGGCGTCTTGTTCGCCTCCAATCCGCGCGGCGACGACCGGGAAGGCTTCAACGGCGAACGCTACGGCGCCTATTGGAGCCTCGAAACCTGGCGCGGATACGTCGCCGGCGCCGGCTTCGCCGAGATCGCGCACTACTACCGCCCGCCCGGCCTGCCGCGCGAGCAGCAGCCCTGGCTGGCGACGGTGTGGCGGAAAGCCTGAAGGGGTTGCGAACCGCGATATGCCCGCTTCTTTACCCCCCAACGCTGGCGCCCTATAACGCGCGCTCAACTCGCACAAGACAATCCCATGCTCGACGTCAAATGGATCCGGGAGAACCCGGGCGCCCTCGACGAGGCGTTGCGGCGGCGCGGCCTGCCGCCGCTCGGCGCCGAGGTGCAGCAGCTCGATGCCAAGCGCCGCGCGGCGCAGACCGAGGCGCAGCGCGTCCAGGCCGAGCACAACGCGCTCTCGAAGGAGATCGGCATCGCCAAGGCCAAGGGCCAGGACGCGGCGCCGATCCTCGCCAAGGTGGGCGCGCTCAAAGCCCGGCAGGCCGAGCTCGATGAAGCGATGAAGGCCAGCGACGCCGAGCTCGAACGGTTCCTCGCCGTGGTGCCGAACGCGCCGGCCGCGGACGTGCCCGAAGGAAAGAGCGCCGACGACAACCCGGTCGTGCGCCGCTCGGGGCCGATCGCAAAGCCGGATTTCGCGCCGAAGCAGCATTTCGAGCTCGGCGAGGCGCTCGGGCTCATGGATTTCGAGCAGGCCGGCGTGATCTCCGGCGCGCGCTTCACGATCCTGAAGGGCGCTCTCGCGCGCCTGGAACGCGCGCTCGCGCAGTTCATGCTCGACCTGCACACGACCACGAACGGCTACACCGAAGTGAGCCCGCCGCTGCTAGTGCGCGACCGCGCGCTCTACGGCACGGCGAACCTGCCGAAATTCGCCGAGGACCTGTTCCGCACCACGAACGACTACTGGATGATCCCGACGGCCGAGGTGCCGCTGACCAACCTCGCCGCCGGCAAGCTGCTCGACGAGAAGCAGCTGCCGCTGCGCTTCACGGCGTGGACGCCGTGCTTCCGCTCCGAGGCGGGGGCGGCGGGCAAGGACACG
>JAEULD010000193.1 GCA_016792765.1 Candidatus Odyssella sp. | reverse complement strand
AAGCCCTCGACCGAATCGATGAAGCCGGCCGACCAGCCGCGGCGGCGGAACTCGCCGTCGGTGATCGAGCGCAGGCCGAGATTCTCCTGGAACGCCGCGATCTCGCGCACGCAGTCGTCCTGCACCTTGGCGAAGCCGGCGTCGTCGAGCTTGCCGGCCTTGTGCGCGCGCGCCGCCTCGATCAGGCGCTGCGGGCGCAGGAAACTGCCGACGTGCTCGGCGCGGAAGGGGGGCTTGAGCCGCGTCTGGACGGTCATGGCTACCTCTTGGTCGTCATCAGGTCGGGCAGGACGAGCGAAATGATCGGCAGCGCCATCAGCACGGCGACGCGAAGGAAGTCGGCGATGATGAAGGGCGTGACGCCTCGGAAGATCGACGAGAGCGGCGTTTCGGGCAAGAGGCTTTTCAAGACGAACACGTTCAGGCCTATGGGCGGCGTGATCAGGCTGATCTCGATGACGACGACGACGATGACGCCGAACCAGATCAAGGTGCGCTCCGGCCCGCCCAGCCCGAAATCGAGCGCGGCGACGATGGGAAAGAAGACGGGCACCGTGAGCAGCAACATCGAGATGCTCTCGAGGATGCAGCCCAGGACCACGTAGATGACGACGATCAGCGCCATCACCGCGTAGGGCCCGAGGCCCATGCCCTGGACCCAGTCGGCGATGTGGTTGGGAAAGCGCGCGACGTTGATGAAGTTCGCGAACAGCAGCGAGCCGATCAAAATGATGAACAGCATGGCCGACGTTCGGCCGCTCTCGACGAGGATGCGGAGGAACAGCTTCCGGTCGAGCGAGCGTCGCGCGAGCGCGATCAGGAACGCGCCGGCCGCGCCGATCCCGGCCGCCTCCACCGGCGTGAACCAGCCGACGTAGAGGCCGCCCATGACGAGCGTGAACAGCAGCAGCATGCCCCATACGCCCCTGAGCGCCACGAACCGCTCGACGAGCGGCCGGCGCGGCCCAGGCGGCCCCAGCGCGGGATTGATCCGCGTCGCGGCGACGACAGCGGCGATGTAGAACAGCGTTCCCACGATGCCGGGCAGGATACCGGCGGCGAACAGTTTGCCGATGTCGGTCTGCGTCATGATTCCGTAAAACACGAAGGCGACCGAGGGCGGGATCAGGATGCCGAGCGTGCCGCCCGCGGCGATCGAGCCCGCGGCGAGGCTTTCGGCGTAGCCGTAGCGTCGCATCGGCGGCATCGCGACCTTGGTCATCGTCGCTGCCGTCGCAAGGCTCGAGCCGCAAACCGCGCTGAACCCGGCGCATGCGACGATCGTGGCCGAGGCGAGGCCGCCGCGATAGTGGCCGAGCCAGGCGTTGGACGCGTCGTAGAGATCCTGCGAGATGCGCGAATAGGCGATGAAATTGCCCATCAGGATGAACAGCGGCAGGACCGAGAAATCGTAGTTGAAGACCGTATCCGAGGCGGTCTGACCGATGAGGCGGAGCGCCGGCGTGAGGCCGACGATGTAGGCGAAGCCGCAGAAGCCCACGAAGGCCATGCCGAAGGCGATCGGCACTTCGAGGAACAACAGCAGGAACAGGACGGCGAAACCGACGACGACGACGGTGAGATCCATGTGCGTCAGACCCCGCCGATCTCGGGCGGCTTGAACGTGCCGCGGAGCTTCATGCCCGCCTGGAGCAGCGCGACCGCGACGGTCAAGGCGGTGAGCACGCTCATCGCATAAACGTAGGGCGCGAGGCGCACGCCGAGGAACATCAGGCGCTCGTTCTGCTCCCAGAGCGCGCCCGCCTGGATCCAGAGCTCGCGTGCCCACACGATCGAGAGGAGCGCCACGAACAGATTAACGACGAAGCGTTTCACGCGCGCGGCCTTCTCGCCGAAGATGCCGTTCAAGAGGCCGATCGTCACGTGCTCGTCGGCCGCGGTGACGAGCGGCAGGGCGACGAACACCATCGTTCCGAGCGCCAGCCGCGTCAGCTCGAACGCCGCAGGCAGCGGTGCGTTCCACACCTGGCGGCCGACCACGTCGACGAAGGTGATCGCCATCATCAGGAACACGATGGCCGCGAGCGCCAGCGCCAGCAGGCGCAGCAACGGGCCGAGGATGGGGATGTGGTTCATGCGTTTTGTGCGGCGGGCATCTCGCAATCCCCCCGACGGGAGAGGAGGGGGCCCGGGCGGTGCCTTCGGCACTGCCAAAGAGGCGAGTGCCGGCGCCGCGCTCGCAGGCCGAGGCGGCGCGGGCGGAAGCTCCTCCCCTCACCTCCCGCGCCGCTCCGAAGGCGCGACGCGGGCCCCCTCCTCCCCCGCTTCGGGAGAGGGAACGTGCTCACATTTTCGCCGCTTCTTCCCTCAGCATCTTGATCGCCGCGGCGCCGTCGACGCCATTCGCCTTGACCTTGTCGATCCACGCCTTCTCGATGTGGGCGAGTGCCTCTTTCATTTTCGCCATCATCGCGGCGTCGGCCTTGACGAGCTGGACGCCGGCTTTCGTCAGCTTGTCGTGGCCGGCGTTCTCCTCGTCTTGCCAGCGCTTGCCGATGCGCCGAGCCAGCGCCTCGCCGGAGAGCTTGTCGATCGCGGCGCGGTCCTTCTCGGGCAGCGAATCCCACTTCTTCTTGTTCATGACGATGAAGAAGCTCTGGCTGTAGAGCCCGCCCTCGATCAGCGTTCCGTGCTTGATCATGTCGGCGATGCGGAAATTGACGAAGCCTTCGCTCGTGAACATCGTGCCGTCGACGACGCCCTTGGAGAGCGAATCGCGCAGTTGCGTCACCGGCATCGTGATCGGCACGGCGCCGAACTTCTCGAACGCGATCGTCGTCGTGGCGTTCGCGGTGCGCAGCTTCAGGCCCTTGAAGTCCTCGACCGACTTGATCGCCTGCTTGCTGTTGTAAACGTGGCCCGGCGGGTGGACGTGCACCGCGAGCGTGTGCACCGTGGCCGGATGCATGCCCGTCTTCTCGAACATCGCCTTGTAGACGCGCCAATAGGCGACCGAATCCTTGTCGGCGCCGTGGCCGATGAATGGCAGCTCGACCATTTCGGCCAGCGGATAAGTGCCGGGCGTGTAGCTGTGCACGCCCCACGCGATATCCGCGATGCCGTCCACCGCCAGCTGCATCTGGCGCGGAGGCGCGCCGAGGGATTGCGCCGTCAGCTCGATCTTGATCCGGCCCTCGGTAGCCTTGGCGATGTCCTCGAAGTATTTGACGTAGCCGTCCGCGATGATGAAGTGCGTGGCCGGAATCCAGTTGTTGAAGCGCAGCGTGGTTTGCGCCGCGGCCGTCGAGGCGCCGAGCGCGAGTGCGGCGGCACCTATCGTCAGTTTTCGAAGCATGGGTCCTCCCTCTTGCTTGCTGCCATCGGCTGGCGGTCGTCTTGTTGGATCGATCTTAGGCGCAAGGCGGCCGGCCGGCAAACCTCGCCATCATGCCGGGCTTGGGCGCCCGCCCATCACGCGCTGCCCCAGACATCGCGCGCGGTCTCGACGACGAGGGCGAGCTTCTTCTTCTCGTCTTCGATCGTGACCGGATTGCCCATGAAGTTGCTGGCGAATCCGCACTGCGGCGACAGGCAGAGGTGGTCGTGCGGCATGTGCTTCGCGGCCTCGCCGATGCGGCGCTTCAGCTGCTCCTTGCTTTCGAGCACCGGCGTCTTCGTCGAAACCAGCCCGAGCACGATCGTCTTGCCCTTCGGCACGTGGCGCAGCGGTCGGAAGTCGCCGGCGCGGTCGCTGTCGTACT
>JAEULD010000046.1 GCA_016792765.1 Candidatus Odyssella sp. | reverse complement strand
GAGCGGCAGGCGCCACATCGGATCGTCGGCGGCGCGGCCATGCGCCAGCAGCGCTTCGGCGAGCGCGTCGTCGTTGGCGAACAGCGCCGGCAGCTCGGGCCCGAGCGCCACGCGCGCCGCGCCGGTGAGCGTCGCGAAATCCAGCAGCAGCGCCGGCTTCTCCTTCGAGGCCTCGACCAGCGCGTCGGACAGGATCACGCGGCCCTCGGCGTCGGTGTTGCCGATCTCGATCGTCTTGCCGTTCCGTCCCGGAATCACGTCGAGCGGGCGATAGGCGTTGCCGGCCACCGAATTCTCGACCGCGGGAATCAGGAGGCGCAGGCGCACCGGCAGCCCGGCGGCCATGATCGCCTCGGCAAGGCCGAGCGCGGTCGCGGCGCCGCCCATGTCTTTCTTCATCATCTGCATGCCGCCCGCGGTCTTGAGATCGAGCCCGCCGGTGTCGAAGCACACGCCCTTGCCGACCAGCGTCAGTTTGGGCTTCGCCGCGTCGCCCCAGACGAGATCGACGAGCCGTGGCGGATCGGCGGCGGCGCGCCCCACCGCGTGGATCGCGCGATAACCCTGCTTCAGCAGATCGTCGCCGGCCGTGACCGCCACCGTGGCGCCGTGCGCGCGGCCCACCTCTTCCGCCGCGGCGGCGAGCGCCGAGGGGCCGAGATCGCCGGCCGGCGTGTTGACGAGATCGCGCGCACGGTGGATGGCGCCGGCGAGGCGCAGCACCTCGGCGCGGTCGATGCCGGAAGGCCAGACGAGCCGGGGGCGCGGGCGCTTGTCGGCCTTGTAGCGCTCGAAGCGATAGGCGCCGAGCGCCCAGCCGAGCGCCGCCGCCTGCGGCTCGGCGCCGCCCTCGAGCCGGTAGATGCCCTCGGGCAGCGACGCCGCGAGGCCCGCGATGCGCCAGAGATCGGCCGCTTCCGCCGCGCGGCCCGCGAGCACGCGCGACGGGGCGCCGTTCGCCCCCGGCAGCGCCAGCACCTCGCCGGCCTTGCCCTTGAAGCCCTGCGCCTTCGCCCAACCGGCGATGGCCGGCGGCTGGCCCTGGAGCCAGCCCTCGAGCTCGCTCTCGGCGAGGACCGTGACGGGAACGGCCGATGCCGGATCGGCCTCGATCAACTGCAAGCGCTCGGTCATGGGTGACGCAAGGTGAAGGGAACAGGAGGCGGGGACACTGGGAGAAGATCGTAAGAGGTTAGACCACAGAGGGCACAGAGGACACAGAGGAAGAAAATTCCTTGGCGCGCCATTGGCGGGCAATTCTTCCTTCTCTCCGGCTCCCCGGCTCCTGTTCGCTTGCCTTTGCCGGAACGCGGAAGGGCTTGCCAGCGCGAGCGGGGTTGCGCATGTCTCGGCACGTGCGCGGAGGGGTGAGATGGCGCGTTACACGCTCTGGATCGGCAACAAGAACTATTCGTCGTGGTCGCTGCGCGGCTGGCTGATGTGCAAGCTGGCCGGGATCGAATTCGACGAGGTGCTGGTGCGGCTCGACGAGCCCGATCGCTGGGGGCGCATGCGCCAGTTCGCGCCCTCGGGCCGCGTGCCGACGCTCAAAGATGGGGACCTGCTGATCTGGGATTCGATGGCGATCGGCGAATACCTCGCCGAGCGCTTCCCCGAGAAGAAGCTGTGGCCCGCCGATCCGCGCGCCCGCGCGGTGGCGCGCGCGGTTTCGGCCGAGATGCATGCGGGCTTCGCGGCACTGCGCGGCCAATTGCCGATGAACATGCACCGCACCAAGGCGCCGCCGCAGTGGAACGCCGACGCGCAGCGCGACATCGACCGCGTGCAGGAGATCTGGCGCGATTGCCGCAAGGCCTACGGCGCGGGCGGGCCCTATCTGTTCGGCGCGCTCAGCCTCGCCGACTGCTGCTACGCGCCGGTGGTGAGCCGCTTCACGACCTATCGCGTGCCGATGGACGGCGCCGCCTCCGCCTATTGCGAGGCGATGTGGGAATGGCCGGCGCTCGACGCCTGGCGCGAAGCGGCGCTCGAGGAGCCGTGGCTGATCGAGAGAGACGAGGCGATTTGATGCGCAGCGCATCGCTTGCGTCCATCCTTCGAGGCCCGCCCCAAGCAGGGCGGGCACCTCAGGATGAGGCTCGCTTGTTGCAGCAAAATAAGCCTCATCCTGAGGTGCCGCCGCTCTTGCGGCGGCCTCGAAGGATGGACGCAGGCGCGATGTCGCCGCGTTCGATGGCGCCACGCGACCAAGCGCGACGCTAGTTCCTTCCGTCGGCCGATCGCGACTCACGCCGGACTTTGGCCGGAATCGCCTAATCCCGGACGCGCCGCCAGTAGGCGTCGGCCAGCAGCGACGAGAGGCAGAACGACCGTCGATCGCGGCGCTCGGGGGCGGGAGCACCCAATGCGAGTTGCCTGCAGAAACGGCCGACCGTGAATAGCAAGACGACGAGCAACGCCGAGCCGGCGACGACGAGCCACTTTTGCCAATGGGTTTCGAGCAACCATAGCGAAAGAACGCCGAAGGCCGCGACCAGGAGCGCCGCGGCGGTATGGAGCCAGAACAGCATCCGTCCAAGTCGCGCGGCTTGACGTGTCTCGAGCAT
>JAEULD010000019.1 GCA_016792765.1 Candidatus Odyssella sp. | reverse complement strand
TCGAGCACCTGGCCGTACATGAGCTGCGGCACCGGCACGCCGGTGACCTTCGACGACAGGTACACGACCGGCACCAGGTAGGCGATGATCAGGATGATGTACTGGGCCACCTGGGTCCAGGTCACCGCCTTCATGCCGCCGAGCATCGAGCACACGAGGATGCCGAGCAGGCCGACGAAGCACGACACCTGGAAGCCGCTGAGCGCGACGAAGCCGAGATTGACGGAGCCGATATCGAGGAATCGCTGCGTGATGATGCCGACGCCGACGATCTGCGCGACGACGTAGGTGAACGAGGCGGAGATCAGCACCAGCACGGCGATGAAGCGCGCGAGGTTGCCGCCGTAGCGGGCCGAGAAGAAGTCCGGCACCGTGTACTGGCCGAACTTGCGCAGATAGGGCGCCATCAGCACCGCGACGAGCACGTAGCCGCCGGTCCAGCCGAGCACGAAGGCGAGGCCGCCATAGCCGCCGAAATAGAGCGAGCCGGCCATGCCGATGAACGACGCGGCACTCATCCAGTCCGCGCCGGTCGCCATGCCGTTGTAGAACGCGGGCACGGATCGCCCGGCCACGTAGTATTCGCCGAGCTGGGCGGTGCGCGAGAGCCAGCCGATCAGCGCGTAGACGCCGATCGTCAGGAAGATGAAGCAGTAGCCGATGATCTTGTTCGGCACGCCGACCTGCTCGAGGATGCCGAGCAGCACCGTGGTGCCGAGGAACACGCCGGTATAGATGCCGTAGATCTTGCCGAGGTTCTGAAGAAAGCCGCCTTCGAGCTTCATGGCCTAATTCCCCCTATTCCGCGCTTATTCGTCGGAGACGCCGAACTCTTCGTCGATCTTGTTCTGGGCCTTTGCGTTCCAGAAACAGAGCACGACGAAGGCGACCAGCGATCCTTGCGCGGCCATATAGAAGCCGAGCGGGAACCCGATGATCTTGATCTTGTTGAGCGACGGCGCGAACAGGTGGATGCCGAAGCTGAAGATGAACCAGAGGATCATGATGATCCACATCAGCTTCGAGGTGCGCGCCCAGTAGCTCTGCATCTTCTCGCGCGAGAGCGCCTGCTGGGGCGCCGTGCCGGCCGTTTCCGCCATGGTCTTCCCTCCAAATGCGGGTAACGCGGCGCGCACGCTGCGCGCCGGATCGACAAAGCCAAGATCTTCCCGAGGAAACGCCCGTAATTGCGCGGGTCGACCCCGCCTGCGGACGCTTCCCTCCCTTCAGGTTCTTCTCTTTGTTATGGGTCAGGATGCTATAAGGCTCGGGCCGCTTTCAATGGGCCACGCCCGTCCTGCGTCAAAGTTGCGCGCAGTTTCCGTGGACGATCGGATGCTCCAACGCCTTCGCGACTACTTCTTCCAGCCGAAACTGCGCACCGCCGACGCGCTGCGCGACTTCGTTTCGAGCCAGGCTTCGTATCTCGCGCAGCGCACGAGCCTCGAATTCTCGCGCAATACTTTCGCCTACTCGCATCAATACATGATGTACCAGGATTCGTTCCTCGACGAGATGCGCAAGTGCCGGTGGGAATCGTTCGCCGCCCTCGTCGAGGACATGCTCGTCGCGGTCGAGGGGAAGGTGCGCCCGCCCGAGGCGAAGGATGCGGAAAACGTGGCGGCCGCCCTCGCCGGCATGGCGCGCGCGATCCTCGAGCGCTACGAGCGGCCGGCGCATCGCCCCGGCGGCTGGGACGACGTGCTGACCCGGATCGCGGCGCGTCTCGCGCAGGCGCGGCTCGCGCCGCCCAAGGCGCCGAACGAAATCGCCGCGGTCGCCGCCGGGCGACTCTACGTGCTGATGCCGGTACATTCCGACAATCCGAAGAAGGACCGCGAACTGGTGGACGGCGCGGTGCGGTTCGGCTTCGCGGGTTTCGCCGCCAAGCTCTTCGACGCGCTGGAACCCGAGCCGGTGCGCGCCGATCTGCTGGCGCGCGCGGCGGGATGACGGGCCCATGCATTCGCTGACAGCCATTTTCCGCCGCCGCGCCGGCGACGAGGCCGTGGCGCCGGTGGCGCGCGTGGGCGCGGCCGCCACCGTTCGCGAGGCCGTCGAGGCGATGGCCGCCGAGCGCGCTTCGGCGGCGCTCGTCGTCGACGACGGCGGGCGCACGCTCGGCATCGTGACCGAGCACGACGTGGTGCGCCGGGTCGCGTTCAGGCTCGCGCCCGATACGCCCGTCTCCGCGGTGATGACGGCGCCGGTCGACGCGATCCGCGCCGACGATTTCGTCTACCATGCGATCGCGCGGATGCGGCGGCGGCGCCTCCGCCACATGCCGATGACCGGCGCGGACGGGCGCGTGACCGGCGTGCTCGATCTCCACCGCGCCTATGCCGGCGCCATCGCGGGCATGGTCGATCTGATCGACCAGCTCACGCACGAGGAAACCCTCGAGGGCCTCAAGGCCGTCAAGCGCGCGCAGGTGGCGCTGGCCGAGGCGCTGTTCGCGGAATTCCTGCCCGCGCCCGAGATCCAGTCGCTCCTCACCGACGTGAACCGCGACATCTACGCGCGCATCGCCGCCCTGCTGCTCGCCGAGATGCGCGAGGGCGGCTGGGGCGGGCCGCCGGTGCGCTTCTGCATCGTCGTGATGGGCTCGGGCGGCCGCGGCGAGAACTATCTCTATCCGGACCAGGACAACGGCTTCATCCTCGACGACTACCCCGACGACGCGCACGGCGCGGTGGACGCCTGGTTCGTCGAATTCGCGCAGCGCATGACGGCGGCGCTCGACGCGGTGGGCATTCCGTACTGCAAGGGCTTCGTGATGGCCACGAACCCGCTCTGGCGCAAGACGCGGACGCAATGGCGCGAGCAGATGGGCGTCTGGTTCCGCCAGCGCATGGGGCACAGCGCGCGCTTCGCCGACATCTTCTTCGATTTCGTGCCCGCCTGGGGCGAGACGTCCTACGCCGAGGAGCTGCGCGGCTTCGTGACGCCGCTGATCGCCGAACACCGCAATTTCCTGCGCGACATCGAGGACCTCCAGAAGGATTACGCGACCGGCCTCGGCTGGTTCGGGCGCATCCGCACCGAGAGCGACCGGCGCGGCGAGATCAATCTCAAGTACCGCGGGACGCTGCCGCTGGTGGATTCGGTGCGCATCCTCGCGCTGCTCCATCGCGTGCCGGCGACCTCGACCGCCGCGCGCATCGACGGCCTCGCCGAGAAGGGCGTGCTGAGCCGCGACGAGCAGGACGAGCTGCAGGGCGCGTCCCGCCACATCACGCGCCTGCTGCTGCGCCAGCAGCTCGCCGACTTCAAGGCCGGCCGCACCGTCGGCAACCACGTGCCGGTGCGCGCGATGTCGCGGATGGAAAAAGGCCGCCTCGTCGATTCGTTCCGCGCCATCGAGCGCATCCGCGAGAAGGTCGCGGTCGACATCGGCGGGCGGACGGTCTAGGGCGCTCGGGCCGGCGCCGGCTCACCCGCTCACGGGGGGCCGGCAACCCACCCCGCCGCAGGCCGTATCCGCCGGCGACGCGGTCGCCGGCTCCCGAGGCTCGGCAACAAGGCTCGCGATCAGGGCTCCGAGGCGCATGTCGTCGAGGTGGCCGAAGGTCTGCAGGCGAATATTGCCCTGGCGGTCGATCAGGATAGTCGTGGGTGTCCCTTCCATGCGATAGGCGCGCATCGTCGCCGGAATGGCATGCTCGGGATCCGGATCGTCCATGCCGACGGGGAACCGAATGCGGTATTCGTGCAGAAAGGCGGCCAGTGCACGCTCGTTGCCCTGTGCCTCGTGATGCTCGAAGACGGTGTGAAGCCCGACCACAGCGAGATCGGCCTCGGAGAATGTATCGCGCGCACGCATCGCCTGCGGCAGCCCGTGAGCGACGCAGCCGGGGCACAACATCTGGAAGGCCACTGCGAGCACCGCCTTGCCGCGAAGATCGGCCAGCGCGATCGGCGCAGGCGCGTTGAGCCAGCGCGCGACCCGCCATTCCGGTGCCGGGCGCGGCGTCGCCATCAGAAGTCTCCCTCCTTCACGTAGGGCCGCGCCCAGAGAATCGCTTGCAGCAGCACGGCCTTGGTCCAGGCCGCGTGCATCGCGTCCACATCCGTAGCGCTCGCGCCTTTCTTGGCCAGGAAGGGCTTCATCGTGACGGAGATCGGGACGATCAGCGCCAGCAGATAACGCAGCGGGACATGCGCCGCCGCCGCGACGCCGTCGGCCTTGTTCTTGCCGACCCGGTGATGGCGCCGGCCGATCTCCTCCTGCCAAGCGAGCCAGCTTGCGCCGTACTCTGCGCGACAGGTATCGAGAATCCACTGCCCGAATCGCTTCCGGACCGCCGCGAGGTAGGCGGGGATAGGCTGGCCGGTCTCGGGATCGCCGAAATAGGCGAGAAGATGCGGCGTGCTGCCGACGAAGCCGTACCAGACGTCGAGAATTGCCTCGATCTGGTCTCTCACCACCTCATGCGCCCTCCGGAGCGCCGCCGCGTCCTCGCTCCCGAAGAGGAGCGTCGCCTTCAGCGACTCGAGTTCCGCGAGCTTTACCGGCGACGCCACAAGACCCGGATCGCCCAGTCGGTAGCCTGGGATGTTCGCCGGCGTCGTGTCCATGGGCCGCCTCCTCGACATGATGATTGCTAGTAGCTATTATAGCTATCGGCAGCATCGTCGGCGGTCAAGAAAATAGTTTTGAGTGGCAACCATGCCCATATCTTCAGCTTCGCTGGAGGCGGCGCAGATCCTCGATCGGCTCGAACGACTTGCGCGCAGGGAAGAGCACGCGAACCGGCTCAATCCCGCGCAGTGGGAAGCCCTGCGCTATCTCGCACGCGCCAATCGATTCTCGCGCACACCCGCCGCGCTGGCCGAATACCTGGCCGCGACGCGGGGTACGATCTCGCGCACCCTTGCATCGTTGGAGGCCAAGGGCCTCGTCGCCCGCGATGCGAGCGCGCGTGACGGCCGCTCGATCGATCTTGCGCTGACGGCCGAAGGTCAGAGCGCGGTGCGGAGCGATCCCCTGCTCGTGCTGGCCGCCGATATCGAGGCCGCAACCCGCGGCAATCAGGCCGCGCTCGTCGAGTGTCTCCGGCAGATGTTGCGCAATGCCATCGCGCGGAACGCCGGCCGCGCCTTCGGCGCCTGCTCCGGCTGCCGCCACTTCCGGCCGCAACGTCGTCCGGGCGCGCGCGCTCCGCACCACTGCGCCCTCCTCGATCAGCCGCTCTCCGAGGCGGACAGCCACGCGATTTGCGTCGAAATGGAGGCGCGCGCGGACCGAGGCGGCGCAGCCGCGGAAGCGCGCTAGACGATCCTGATGGTCACGTTCCGCGAACCCGTGCGCTCGACGAGGTCGTAGAGCGCCTTGGCGTCGCGCGGCGCGAGACGCACGCAGCCGTGCGAGGCCGGGCGGCCGAGGTTGCGCACCGCGCCGGTCGCATGGATCGCGTGGCCGTTGTTCGTGAAGAACAGCGAGTTCGGCATCGGCGCGTTGTCGTATTTGCGCGAGTAATGCATTTCCTTCATCAGCAGCACGCGGAACGAGCCGCTCGGCGTCGCGTGGCCCTGCTTGCCGGTCGAGACCTTGAACACGTGGCGCTTCTCGCCGTCGACGAAGACGGTCATGCGCTGCGTGGACTTGTCGATCTGTATGACGACCCGGCCGTGCTCGTGGCCGTCCGTGCTGCGCGCCTGGGCGCCGCCGGCGAGGATGAGGATGGCGGCCAGCGTGACCAGCGCGCCTTTGGCCGCCCGCAGCGGCCGGATGCATTTGCCGAAAAACGCGAACATGAACGTGCCCCGTTCGATTGGTTGAGGCGGCGCCCCCGTCGGGCGCGGCGCCGGGATTT
>JAEULD010000011.1 GCA_016792765.1 Candidatus Odyssella sp. | reverse complement strand
GCACCACCGACAGGCTCGCCGCCGCCGCCGCGAAGAAGGGCGTGGGCTTCGTCGACGCGCCGGTCGGGCGCCTCGTGCAGCACGCGATCGAGGGCAAGTCTCTGTTCATGGTCGGCGGCACCGGGGAAGACGTGGCGCGCGTCCGCCCGCTGCTCGAGGCGATGGGCGACACGATCCATCACTGCGGCCCGGCCGGCGCCGGCACGCGCACCAAGCTCGTCAACAACTACCTCGCGATCTTCCACTGCGTGCTGAACGCGGAGGCGCTCGCTTTCGCACAGGCCATGAAGCTCGACCTGAAGACCACGCTCGACGTGATCTGGGGCACCACGGCCGTGAACGGTCAGAACAAGGTGAACTGGCCGAACAAGGTGCTGAAGGGCGACACCGCGCCCGGCTTCCGGATCGCGCTCGCGCACAAGGACGCCTCGCTGATCACCGAGGCGGCGCGGAAAGCGGGCGTGCCGATGTTCGTCGGGGTCGCCGCGCGCGAGATGCTCGGGCAGGCCGCGCGCACCGGCGATTTCGGCGACAAGGATTTCTCGGCGATGCTCGACTACGTGTGCGAGCAGGCGAAGATCAAGGCACCGCGGTTGTAGGCCGCGCCCATATCTTCCGCAGGGGCGGGTCTCAGGCCCGCCCTGCCGCCGCTCCGGCAAAGCGCCCGAGTTCGAGAACGCGGATACGAAAAGGGCGGGTTTGAGACCCGCCCCTGCGAAATAGCCTTGGACTTCCGCGCCTACCGCTGCGCCGGATTGCGGCGGGCGGGCGGGGGCGGCGCGGGCTTCTCTTCGACCTTCGTCGCCGGCGGCGCGGCGGGCTTCGGCTCCTCGGGCTTCGCGGCCGGCGTGGGCGCGGCGGGCGTCTCGCCCTTCTTCTCCTCGCCCTTCTTCTCTTCTTCCTTCTTCTCGGGCTCGAGCAGGTCTTCGAGCTTCCAGCTCATGAAGCGCGAGCTCGTCGTGGGCAAGTGATAGGCCCAGGCGCGCACGCGGCTGTTGATCTCGGCCGCTTCCTTCCGGACCGAGTCGGCGTCCTTGAGCTTCGAATCGGCCTTGGGCTTCTCCTTGAGCAGCGCGGCTTCGTCGACCTCGGCGGCGAGCGCCACCCAGAACTTCTTGTCGACCTCGGCCATGCGCGCCTTGATCACGAGGCCGTCGAAGGTGCGCCAGGTGCCGGTGCCGATGGCGTTCTTCTCGAAATCGATCTCGCCGGCCTTCTTCACGTCGTCGAGATTCACGCCGTCGAGCGCCTCGGCGACGTAGCCGATCGTCCGCGCCTCCTTGGGCTTGCGGCCGGCGGGCAGGTTCTTCACCGCGAAATCCTTGTCGTCGGCCTTCTCCTTCGCGATGTGGAGCACGAGCTCGCCCTTCGGGCTCTTCGTCTCCGCATCCTTCACGCGGTCCACCTTCACGTCGATGACGCTGCGCGTGACCCAGTCGAGCGGCTCGGCCTTGAGCGAGGGATCGCCCTCGGCGAGCCACGCCTGGTCGCTGCCCGCCTTGCGGACGTAGACCATCTCCTTGCCGAGGATCACGTTCGTCGTGTTGGCCTTGCCGTAGATCACGTCGGCCAGGACCTTGCCGTCCTTGTCCTTGACGGTGAGCTGCTTCGACTGCGCGTCCTTGCCCTTGGGGTCTTCGAGCTCGAGCTTCGCGAGGCGCGCGGCCTCCTTCGTTTTGGCCTCGTAGGGCCGCAGCTCGGTCAGCGAGAACAGCGCCTTCCTGACCTGCGCCGGATCGGCGGGATAGTCCGACATCTCCTTCACCAGCCAGGCGCCGTCCTTCCGGTAGACGGTGAAGGTCTTGCCCTTCGCGGTCACGGCGAGGCTGTCGGCGCTGTTGACCGTCCTGGGGTCGAGATTGGGGAACATGCGCTCGCCGGGCGCCGCGCGCTCGCTGACCGGCGCCGGCGTGAGGAACACGGTGGCGCCGATGAGGATCACCGTGAGGCCCGACAGTGCGTAGAGCGTCTTGCTGTTCATCGCGATCCTCCCGGCCTCAGCTCGTCTCGTAGCGGCGGCGGCGGCGCTGGTAGCGGACGAAGCCCACGACGAGCGCGATCAGGCCGACCACGACCGGCACCGCGCCGATGTTGGCGAGCTTCAGCGTGCGGTCCATCGCCTCGTAGTCGCGCCGCGCCTCGAACTGGACGGCGCGCTGCTCGCGGCGGATGCGCAGCAGCTCGCGCGTGAACTGGACGACGGCGGCCTGCTGCTCGGCGGTGAGCTCGATCTTGCCGTCGGAGCCCTTCGTGCGCACGTCCTTGAGCTTGTCCTGGATCTCCTTGTAGCGCTTCTCGAGATCGGCGCGCTGCGCGCGCAGGCGCTTCTCGGCGTCGGCCTGCATCTGCTCCACCTTGGTGAACGGCCGCGCCGCGATGCCCTTGCCGCGCAGGCCCTTGAGCGCATTGGCGCCGGAGAGCTGGTCGAGCGCGAACATCAGGAAATCCGCGTTGCCGGTGTAGGGAATGCGGACCGTCTCGCCGAAGAAATTCTGCTCGCGCGCCCAGAACTGCTCCTGGAGGAAATCGACGTCGGCGACGACGATGACGTCGATGTCGCCCTTCGATTCCTTGAGCGCCTCGGGCGCCTTCGGCTCCTCTTTCTTGGGCTCGTCCTTTTTCTCGCCTTCCTTGGCCGGCTCGTCCTTCTTCGCCTCTTCCTTCTTGGGCTCTTCCTTCGGTTTCGGCGCGCCGTCGGGGAACGCGGATTTCACCTTGCCGGTCACGCGCACCGCGAGGCTGAGCTGCTCCTTGCCCGGCTGGTATTCGCGCAGCAGCGCGAGCACGTCCGGCTGCATCCGCAGCTTGTTGGCGTCGGTCTCCGAGCCGGTCGCGGTCGTGAACAGCAGCGGCGTGATCTTGGTCGTCGCGTCCTTGGCGGCGACGATGATGCCGCTCGAGGCCATGATCACCTGGTTCAAGCCGGCGGTGACCGGATCGCTGCGGTTGATGTTGTTGGCCGGCCCGGTCCCGGCGCGGAGATCGAGCCAGGCGACGTAGCGCGCCGCGACCGCGCGGCCGCCTTCGCCCGCGGCGTTGACGCGCAGCGCGCGGTCGGCGTCGGTCGCGACCCTCTCGGCCTTGAGCTCGATGCCCCATTGCTTGAACAGCTTCGGCAGGTCCGAGCCGGGGCCGACCATGCCGCCGCCGAACATCGTGCGCCGGCGCGGCGCCGATTCCGGCACCGGATCGACGAGGACGACCGCCTTGCCGCCCCTCAAGACGTATTGGTCGATCGCGAACAGCACCTTGTCGTCGAGCCCGGCCGGGTGCGCGATCAGCAGCACGTCGACGTCGTCGGGAATCTTCTCGTCCGAGATCATCTTGGTCTCGAACACGCCGCCGATCTCGTTGTAGATCGGCCAGGGCGGCTGCATGCCGCCGGGCGAGAACTGGCCCTGCAGCGGCAGGCTGGTGACGATGCCCACCACCTTCTTCTTGGCGTTGGAAAGGTTGCGAATCAGCCGCGTCAGATCGTATTCGATGAACGGCTCGCGGCTCGGGTGGAAGAACGCGATCTTGTCGCTCTCGTCCACCGTGTTGGTGCCGACGAGGCCGAAGAACACCTGCTCGCCGCTCTGGTCGACCGGCACCGCCTGCACGCCGAACGCCACCGCGCGGTCTTCGTCCTCGGAGAACGGCGCGGGGTTCAGGATCTCGAGACGGATCTTGCCGCGCGAGAGCGCCGCGTAGCGCTCGAGCAGCGCGCGCACGCGGGCGGCATAGGCGCCGTAGGTGGGCACCGTCTCGCCGAGCTTGGTCGAATAGAAGAAGCGCAGCGTCACCGGCTCCTGCATCTCGCGCAGCGTCTTGAACGTGCCCTCGGAGAGCGTGAACGTCTTGTCCTGCGTCAGGTCGAGCGCCACGCCGCGCACGCCGACGTTGGACAGCGCGTTCAGCGCGGCCAGGAACACGAACGAGACGAACAGCGTTGCGACGATGATTCCGCGGCGGGATTTCATGGCCTACTGCCCCTTCTTGAGCTCGAGCACGAGCGTCGTCGCGTAGAGGAACACGCCCATGACCGAGAGGAAGAAGATGAGGTCGCGCAAGTCGATGACGCCCTTCTTGATCTGGTCGAAATGGTTCAGGAAGCTGAACGAGGCGACGAGATCGACGAGGCTCTGCGGCAGGATGCTGGCCGCGAAGCCGAGCACGATGTTGGTGCCGCCGAGCGTGAACAGGAAGCAGATCGCCGCCGCGAGCACGAACGCGATCACCTGGTTCTTGGTCGCGGCCGAGAGGCACGAGCCGATCGCGAGATAGGCGCCGGCCATCAGGAAGCTGCCGATGTAGCCGGCCAGAACGGCGCCGTTGTCGGGCTCGCCGAGATAGTTGACCGTCAGCCAGATCGGGAAGGTCAGCACCAGCGCCACGCCGGCGAAGATCCAGGCGGCGAGGAACTTGCCGAGCACCGCGTCCCACAGCGTCACCGGCATCGTCAGCAGGAACTCGACCGTGCCCGATTTCCGCTCCTCGGCCCAGAGCCGCATCGAGATGGCCGGGATCAGGAACAGATAGAGCCAGGGATGGAACGTGAAGAAGGCGTCGAGATCGGCCTGGTTCCGGTCGAAGAAATTGCCGATGTAGAAGGTGAGGGCGCCGGCCAGCGCGAGGAACACGATCAGGAAGACGTAGGCGACCGGCGTCGTGAAATACGAGACGAACTCGCGCTTGAAGACGGCCGAGACGTTGCGGAGACGGAGGCTCATGCGCGGGCTCCCTCGGCCGCGGCCGCGGTGGCGGGCCGGCGCTCGCCGGGGCGCGTGATCTCGCGGAACACGTCCTCGAGATGGCCGCGCGCGAAGATGATGTCGTCCACCGGCCACGCCTTGTCGCGCACGAAGCCCTCGACCGTCGAATAGATCACCTCGCCCGGCTTCGGCAGCACGCGCAGGCCGCCGGGCACCGTCTCGATCGCCTCGACGCCGGGCAGTGCCACCAGCATCTGCTGCGCCGCCGCCGGCACCGCGCGCATCTTGAGCGTCACCGCCTGGTGGGTGCGCGAGCGCGCCTCGAGGTCCTTGGGCGTGCCGTCGGCCACCACCTTGCCCGCGGCGATGATGATCGCGCGCGTGCAGATCGCGTCCACCTCCTCGAGGATGTGCGTCGAGATGATGATCGTCTTCTCGGGCGCCATCTCGCGGATGATCTCGCGCACGTCGTGCTTCTGGTTGGGATCGAGGCCGTCGGTGGGCTCGTCGAGCACCAGCACCTCGGGGTCGTGCAGCAGCGCCTGGGCCAGGCCGACGCGGCGCTTGAAGCCCTTGGAGAGCGTATCGATCGGCTGGTTGTAGACGGTCTCGAGCTGCGCCATCTGCACCGCGCGGTCGATGCGCCGCTTCTGCTCGGCGCCTTTGAAGCCGCGGATGCCGGCCACGAAGCGCAGGAACGCCGCCGGGGTCATGTCGACGTAGAGCGGGGCGCCTTCCGGCAGGTAGCCGAGCCGCCGCTTGGCCGCGATCGGGTCGCTCTCGACGTCGTGGCCGCACACCTTGGCGGCGCCCGAGGTGGGCGCGAGGAAGCCGGTGATCATCTTCATCGTCGTCGATTTGCCGGCGCCGTTCGGGCCGAGGAAGCCCAGCACCTCGCCCTTGCTCACCGTGAACGTGACGTGGTCGACCGCGCGTATGGGGCCGAAATCCTTCGTCAGAGACTGAACTTCGATCATCTCTCTCGGCCGTGGTTGATATGGTGTAAGCCGTCCAAAGGCGCGTCGTCGCCGCGCGCTTGCGGGGCCTCGGGCGCTTGCTTCGCCCTTCCGGTTGGAGCTGCCGCGGGCCGGTAGAGATGGCGCGGAGGCCCTCCTTGTCAAGCGGAAAAGCCCAAGGGAACCGGCGGGTTAATGGCGAAATTTTGCGGCAGACTTGTGACGGCGGCGAACTAGCGGATGGCACGGATCGCGACGCCGATCTGGAGCTTGGTCCAGACCCGGTCGGCGGTCAGCACGTCGTGTCCGCCGAGTATGGCGAGGGCCAGACACGCGCGGTCGCTCAGCGACAATCGAAGGTGATGCGTGAAGCGTTGCAGCCGGCCGCACTCGAGCGCCTGGGTTTCGTCGAACGGGACGATGCGATATCCGATCTGAGAGCGGAGATCGCGAAGCGCCTCCGGGCGGCGCCCGGATCGAACGAGGTAGCTCACGACCTCGGCGTGGTTGACCGCCGACACTGTCGCTTGCCGCGCGATCGTCCGCACCTGATCGCCGCCCGGCTCCTCGAAAATGGCGGCGAGGATCGCGGAGGCATCGAGAACCACGCTATTCATGCTTGTGCGCGCGGCCGGAAAACCTGCGCTCCTCGCGATCGAACTCGGCGCGCCGCTCGGCGACGAGCTTGTCCACCACGCTTCCGGGCCGCCGCTTCAATTCGCCCGTCAGGCGATCGATCTGGCGCCATGCGGCGTCGTTGCTCATGAGAACGATCTCGCCTTTCTCCATGCGCCACGGAATGCGCCGGCTCGGCAGCGCGTCGACGGCCGCAAGAAGATGGGGCGAGAGCGTTATCCTTCCGGCCGCGTCCACGTCGAATACGCCGGAACTCGGCGGGCCGTGGGCGCTTTCGCCATAGGCCTCCGGCGGCGCGCTCTCCGCAACGCCGGTCCGCGGCGCCGCCGGCGCGGCCACGAGCACGTTTCGGACCTGCTGGTAGCCCTTGCCGAGAAAGCCGGCGATCAGGCTGCGCGAGTATCCTGCCGCGTGGAGCGCCCTTATTTTCGCCGATAGGGAGCCGTGAGGGGCACTGAGGCTCTCCATTCGGGAGCGAACCAAGGGATCGCCGGGCGGTTTGGGTCGATATTGGGACGACATGGCGCATTCCAATCTAGATAAGATATGTTAACTGAACTATGAACAGTTTACCAAGTCAAGCCGCATTGGCGGTCCTGGCCGGGAATGCCTCGGGCGGCACCGATGCGGCTTCACCTGCGGCGACGGCTCACTAGGATGCGCCCATGACCTCGCCGGCCAACCGTCCCTCGCGCTCCGCCGTCTTCGTGCAACGCTCGCTCCGCCGGCTGCGCGAAATCCCGCTGTTCTTCTGGTACGTGGCCAAGCGCTACTGGCACGACCACTGTTTCCAGAGCGCGGCGGCGATGAGCTACAATTTCCTGTTCGCCGCGATCCCGATGATCGCGGTGGGCCTCGCGATCCTCGCCGCGTTCCCGGTGTTCGACCAGATCCGGGTCGGCTTCCAGGATTTCATCGTCCAGTACCTGCTGCCGCAGGCCGGCGAGGATTTCCGCTTCGCGCTCGACGAGTTCCTCAAGAACACGCGCAACCTGACCGCCGTGGGCATCGTGGCGCTGGCGGTCACGGCGATCATCCTGCTCGACACGATCGAGACCGTGTTCAATCGCATCTGGCGCCAGAGCCAGGTGCGGCCGTTCGTGGCGCGGGTCGCGATGTACTGGGCGATCCTGACGCTGGCGCCGCTGCTCGTCGGCGGCAGCGTGGCGCTCTCGGCGATCGTCTTCCGGCAGGGCGGGCTCGGCGACCTGAGCGGCCTCGTCGCCGGCGCGATCTGGCTGGCGCCGTTCGGGCTGATGATGGTGGCGTTCATGATCAGCTACCTGTTCATCCCGTACCGGCGCGTGCACGTCCGCGGCGCGCTGGCCGGCGCGGCGATCGCGGCGCTGCTGTTCCAGGCGCTGCGCTGGGGCTTCGCGCTCTATGTGGAGGCGTTCCCGTCCTACAAGACGCTGTACGGGACGCTGTCGATCGTCCCGATCTTCCTGCTCTGGGTGTATCTCGTCTGGTGCATCGTGCTGTTCGGGGCCGAGATCGTCGCGGCCTCGCCGGAGTGGCGGCGTCGTCCGGGCGCCGGCACCGCCAAGGGCTCGCAGCCGGCGCGGCGGCTCATCGCGACGCTGCTCATGCTCGAGCGGCTGCTCGTCGCGCGCATAACGGGCAAGCCCGTGCGCCACGACACGCTCGCCGACGTGGCGGCCGAGGCGCTCGCGGATTCCGATCGCGGCGCGGTGCAGTCGATCCTCGACCGGCTCGCGGAGGACCGGATCATCGGCCGCGCGGAGCCGTCGGGATGGTATCTGGCGCGCGACGCCAAGGCGGTGACGCTGTCGGCGCTGCTGCGCGATCTCGATCTCGGCCTCGACGCCGGCGAGGACCTCGCCTTCATCCGCACGCAGTGGCGCGCGCGGCTGGCCGGCGTGCTCGCCGGCGCCGGCGCCGCGGAGCGGGCGGCGCTCGACATGGACCTCGAAACGCTGTTCGCGCCGGTGGCGGCGGGCGAGGGCGCGCGCCCGGCCGAGCTCCACAAACGAAAAGCGGCGGGCTGACCGCCCGCCGCTTCGCGGTTCGTGCGATTTCGTGCGGCGTTAGCCGACGAATTCCCAGCTGCCGTCCGCGTTCTTGCAGCGGCGGCCGTTGATCTGCTCGGACTTGCCGTCCTTGAGCGTGATCGTCTCGCTGAAATTGCGGCACTGGCGGCCGTCATTGCCGCGATAGGCCGCCGAGGTCGGCGTCACCGTGCCGCGGTTGCCCGACTGCGGGTTTTCCCAGCTCTGGGCCTGGCCCACGGCCGCGCTCTCCGCCGCGTAGGTGGCGGTCTGCGCGTACATCATGCGGTCGCGCTCGTCGAGGCGGCGGCCGATCTCGCTGCCGATGGCGGCGCCGAGCACCGCGCCGATCGCGGTGGCCGCGATGCGGCCGCTGCCGCGGCCGATCTGGGAGCCGATCAGGGCGCCCGCACCCGCGCCGATCACGGCGCCGGTCGTCTGGTTGCTGGTTTCGCAGCCGGCGACGGAGACCGCCATCGCTGCGGCAAGGCCCATGGCCATCATGCGCATCGTTTCTACCTCATTGGTTGCGTTGCACCGGGCGGCCGGAGCCGCCCTGTCTTCGTCTGGGACCGCGCCGTCCCGCCCGAATTCGTTACGGACGCCCCGATCCCCGTGTGCTGCCCGGACATCGGACTTGTGAACGGCAATTATGGCAGAACAAAGCCTTGCCGTCATCCCGGTTGCCGTGCGGCCGGAGCGCGAGCGATTTCTGGCACTAGCCATCCGCTTGTCCTAGAACCGGAGGCGTGAAAAGCGAATGAACGATGTCCATTACGCCCACCAGCGATCCGCTCGATCTCTTCCGCGCCTGGTTCGATGCCGCCAAGGAGCGCGAGCCGGCCGATCCCAACGCCGTGGCGCTGGCCACCGTGGCCGCCGACGGCCGCCCGAGCCTGCGCATGGTGCTGCTGAAGGGCGCCGACGCCCGCGGCTTCGTGTTCTACACGAACTACGAGAGCCGCAAGGGTCAGGAGCTCCTCGCCACGCGGCACGCGGCGCTGTGCTTCCACTGGAAGAGCCTGAAGCGCCAGGTCCGCATCGAAGGGCCGGCGGCGCCGGTCGAGGCCGAGGAGGCCGACGCCTACTTCGCCTCGCGCGACCGCGGCAGCCAGCTGGGCGCCTGGGCCTCGCTGCAATCGCGGCCGATGGGCGGAAAGATGGAGCTGATGGGCCGCGTCGCGAAGTTCACCGCGCAATTCGGCATCGGCGGCGTGCCGCGCCCGCCGCATTGGTCGGGCTTCCGCATCCGCCACGAGCGCCTGGAGTTCTGGCAGGACGGCCGCTTCCGCCTGCACGACAGACTCATCTACGCGCGCGAGGGCGCCGGCTGGAAAACCGAAGTGCTCTATCCCTGACCGGCCCGCAGTTGCGAATCTCTTGCAGGAAGCGGCGGCCGATTGCGACGCCCGGCCGCTTCACCGCGGCCCGCGCGCGTCATAGATAAGGGCATGGACGCCACCGGCACCTCGATCGCCGCCGCACCGGCCACGGCGCCGGGCGATGCCGCGCGCCTGATGAAGCTCGCGACCCTGGCCTCGGTCGCGGTGGCGCTGCTGCTCATCGTGGCCAAGACCGCGGCGTGGTGGCTGTCCGATTCGGTCGCGATCCTCTCGACGCTGGTCGATTCGCTGCTCGATGCCGGGGCGTCGATCCTGACCCTGTTCGCGGTGCGCCACGCGGTCCAGCCGGCCGATGCCGAGCACCGCTTCGGCCACGGCAAGGCCGAGGCGCTCGCGAGCCTCGCGCAATCGGCGTTCGTCGCCGGTTCCGGCGTGCTGCTGATGGCCGAGGCCGTGCGCCGGTTCTTCGCGCCCAAGCCGATCGGCCATGAATACGTCGGCATCGGCGTCATGGTGTTCTCGATCGTGCTGACGCTGGCGCTGGTGGCCGTCCAGCGCCGGGTCATCCGCCGCACCGGCTCGCTCGCGGTGCGCGGCGATTCTTTGCACTACGTCGGCGACGTGCTGATCAACGGCAGCGTCATCGTCGCGCTGCTCATCAATCTGCTGTGGGGCTGGCGCTACGCCGATTCGATTTTCGCCGTCGCCATCGTCGGCTATCTGCTGTGGAACGCCTGGCAGATCGGGCGCCAGGCGCTCGACGAGCTGATGGACCGCGAGCTCGGCGAGGCGGAGCGCAAGCGCATCGTCGCGATCGCGCGCGCGCATAGCGAGGCGCGCTCGGTGCACGATCTGCGCACGCGCCGCGCCGGGCTGCACACCTTCATCCAGTTCCACCTCGAGCTCGATCCCCAGATGGCGCTCGTCCGCGCGCACGAGGTCTCGGACGCGATCGAGGCCGAGCTGCACGCCGCATTCCCGAACGCGGAGATCATCATCCACCAGGATCCCGAGGGCTACGAGGCGCCGCATCCGGTGCCGGGCGCGGCCGTTTGAGCGCGGCGCCGGAGCAGGCCGCGCTCGTCGCATTCCTCGAGCGCCCCGAGGCGCACGGCGCGGCCGGCCCGGTCGAGCGCATCGATACCCACATCTCGCACGTCTTCCTGGCCGGCGATCGCGCGGTGAAGCTGAAGCGCGCGGTGAAGCTGCCCTACGTCGACTATGCGACGGTCGAGAAGCGCCGCGCCGCCTGCGAGGAGGAGCTGCGCGTCAACCGGCGCACGGCGCCCGAGCTCTATCGCGCGGTCGTACCGCTGGTGCGGCGCGCCGACGGCGCGCTCGCGATCGGCGGCGCGGGCGAAACGCTCGACTGGCTCGTCGTCATGCGGCGCTTCGAGCAGGATTCGCTGTTCGACCGCATGGCCGAGCGCGGCACGCTGACGCCGGCCCATGTCGCGGCCGCGGTCGAGACGATCGCGCGCTTCCACGAGGCCGCCGAACGCGCCGCGGGCGGCGCCGCCGCCATCGGCCGCATCGTCGAGGGCAATGCCGCTTCGGTCGCCCGCGCCGCGGTGCCGCGCCCGCTCGCGCCGGCGCGCGCCGCGGCGCTCCATGCCGCCAGCCGAGCGCGCTTCGCGGCGCTCGCGCCGCTCCTCGACCGGCGCGGCGCGGAAGGCCGCATCCGCGACGGCCACGGCGATCTGCACCTGCGCAACATCTGCCTCGTCGGCGGAAAGCCGGTGCTGTTCGATGCGATCGAGTTCGATCCCGGCTTCCGCCGCATCGACGTGTTCTACGATTTCGCGTTCCTGCTGATGGACCTCGTCCATCGCGGGCTCGGCGGCCACGCCAATCTCGCGTTGAACGGCTACGTCGCGGCGAGCGGCGACGAGGGCGGCGTCGCCACGCTGCCGCTGTTCCTCGCGATGCGCGCGGTCATCCGCGGCCACATCCAGGCGACGATCGCGTCCGCCGCGGACGGTGCGAACGCGCGGCGCGAAGCGGCCTGGGCCGAGTCCGCGGCCTACTTCGATCTCGCCGAGACGGCGCTGGCGCCGCCGCCGCCGGCGCTGGTGGCGATCGGCGGACTTTCGGGCACCGGCAAATCGACCGTCGCGCGCGCCGTGGCGCCGCGGCTCGGCGCCTTGCCCGGCGCGCTGGTGCTGCGCAGCGACGTGATCCGCAAGCGCCTGGCGGGCGTGCCGCCCGAAGCGCGCCTGCCGGCCGGCCACTACGCGCCGGAATGGACCGAGCGCGTCTATGCCGAGCTGATCCGCGCGGCCGAGACGGCGCTGCGCGGCGGGCACAGCGTGATCGCCGACGCCGTCTCGGGCAGCGCGGAGCACCGCGCCGCGCTCGAAGCCGCGGCGGCGCGGGCCGGCGCGCGCTTCGCCGGAATTTGGCTCGAGGCGCCGCTCGCGGTGCGCGAGGCGCGCATCGGCGGGCGCGCCGCCGACGCCTCGGACGCCGATATCGCGGTGGCGCGCGGCCAGAGCGAGCCCGCGGCGGCATCGCTCGGCTGGCGGCGCATCGACGCGGGCGGGCCCCGCGACGCGACGGTCGCGCGGCTCGCGGAGGCGCTGGCCGCCGCCGGAGCGCCGCTGCGCGGGGATTGATCTCGGTCAAGGCGCGCGCGGTGCCGCTCCGCTTTGCTCCGCGTTGCACGGCAGCGAGCGAGGCGCGAATGCTGACCTGGAACGATTGCGTCGCCTACGGCGTCCCGGCCGACGACGAGACTCGGGGCAGCGCGGCGGGGCGCGGCAAGGGCGACCTGCTCGCGGAGTGGAATCTCGCGGCCGTTCTGCGCCATTTCATCGAGCAACACCGGCCGGCGCCGTTGCCCGTCGCCTGCTGCTGCTGAACCGAACACCGGAGGGTCCCGCGCGATGCCGCTCAAGAAAATCCGCCTCGAACTCGCCCGCACGAAGGACTTCCCCGACGGCAGCGCGGCGCACGGCTACGAATTCGTGGCGCCGCTCGACGCGAAAGGCCGGCTCGACGGCAAGGCCTGGAAGGAGTTCAAGCAGGCCTGCACCGTGCGCCGCTTCTGGGGCGAGGAGACCGAGCACGGCACGCTCATCCACCGCGCCGACGGCAAATGGGTGTTCTCCTACGAGGCCGGCGACGACGCCGACGACGAGCCGATCTTCCGCTTCGACCGCCACGCCTTCGTCCGGGGCGAATACGTCTCGGTGACCGAGCACGACGGCGTCACGCGCCCGTTCCGCGTGACCGTCGTGGAAACGCCGGTTTCGCTGCGGAAGTAGCGGCGCCGTCAGTAGCGCACGACGCCGGCCGAACCGGTCGGCTCGCCGGGCTGGCGGCCCTGCATCGCCGGATCGCCGGAGGAGCGCGTGCGCGGCCCCGCGCCCGGCGCGAGGCGCGAGAGCTCGGTCTTCGGCTTGGCGGCGGCCTTGGGCGGCGCCTTCACGGCCTGGCGGCGCGTGCCGGCGGCGGGCGCCAGCTTCGCGAGGTCGGTACGGCGCGCCGCCGTCGTCCGCGCGCCGCGCGGCACGCCGGCGAAGGCGGCCTGCGTGATCTCGAGCTGCGCCGCGCGGCGGCAGGTGAGCGCGCCGCGGTTGGCGATCGCGATCGTCCCGCTCTGGCGCGCGGAGGGCAGCTTGTACTTGTCCTGGTCTTCGGGCGAGACCCACAGCGTGGTCTGGTTGCGGCCGGGCGGCAGCACGCTCGCGAAGCTCACCGTGGTGCCGGCCGGAACCACGCCCAGCTGCCGCTGCGCGCCGCCGGCCGGCCCGGCCATGACGTTGACCGGGAACGGCGCGCGGTTGGCGACGAGCAGGCTCTCGCGCGGAACGCCCTGGCCGGCGGTGCCGCCGCTCCAGCATTGCGCGGCCGCCGGGGCGGCGAGGAACAGCGCGGCGCCGGCGAAGGCGCTCGCGGCGGTTGCGAGGCGGAAACGGGCCGTCATGCTCAGGCTCCCATGCATGGCGCGCATCGTGTTCCTTGGCGCCGGCCTCTGCAAGCCCGAAGAGGTTAACGCGCGTTGCCGTCGCGCCGCGCCGCGCGCTAGCATCCGCCCGCATTTTCCCCGTCCGAGGCGAGCGATGAACAGGACCGGCGTCTGCCCGCGCGATTCCCGATGACCGGCCGCGAAGGGCGGACGCTCGTCCTCACCGGCGCGTCGCGCGGCATCGGCCACGCGACGGTGAAGCGCTTCGCGGCCGAAGGCTGGCGCGTGCTCACCTGCTCGCGCGAGGACGTGCCGGCCGAGTGCCGGCGCGATCCCGCCTGGTCCGACCACATCGTGGCCGATCTCGCCGACGCGGCCGAGGCCGAGCGCTTCGTGGCGGCGGCGCTCGCGCGGCTCGGCGGCGCGCCGGTGCATGCGCTGGTCAACAACGCCGGCGTCTCGCCGAAAACGCCCTACAAGGAGCGGCTCGGCTGCCTGAACGGCGACCTCGCCGGCTGGCACGCGGTATTCCAGCTCAACTTCTTCACGCCGCTCACGCTCGCCCGCGGCTTCGCCGGCGCGCTGCACGCGGGCAAGGGCGCGGTCGTCAACGTCACCTCGATCGCCGGGCACGCGGTCCATCCGTTCGCAGGCTCGGCCTATTCCACCTCGAAGGCCGCGCTGTCGGCGCTCACGCGCGAGATGGCGGTGGAGTTCGCCGCGCTCGGCGTGCGCGTCAACGCCGTCTCGCCGGGCGAGATCGAGACCGCGATGCTGGCGCCCGAATACGAGAACCTCGTGCCGCGCATCCCGCTGCACCGGCTCGGCACGCCCGACGAGGTGGCCGGCGTCGTCTTCCGCCTCTGCACCGAGGATTTCGGCTACGTCACCGGCGCCGAGATCTTCATCACCGGCGGGCAACATCTGTTCTGAGGAGACCGCCCGATGACGAGCCTCCGCGCCGCCGCCCTGCTGATCGCGGCCCTCGCGTTCGCCGGCGCCGCGCGCGCCGAGACCGCGCCCGACTGGTCGGGCCGCTACGGCTACGCCGAAACCGGCGGGCGCACCGCCGGCGGCACCGGCATCGTCGTGACCCACCGGATCGCGGTGACGCGCGAGGGCGGGCAATACCGCGCCGAGATCACCGCCAGCGGCTACCAGACGCAGGTGCAGATTTTCGCGCTCGGCACCGTTCTCGGCAGCAAGCTCCAGCTCCGCTTCGAGAGAGACGGCGACGAGCAGATGTTCAAGGGCCGCTACCGGCCCGGCGCGCTGCTGCTGGAGCTCGAGCGCGCCGGCGGGCGGCGCATCGTCACGCATTGGGGCGCCTACGCGCCGGCCACGACCGAGCGCTTCCGCAATCCCGGCGCCTATTTCAAGCGCGAGGAGCCGGCGGCAACGCCGCGTTAAGCACCGCCGCTCTATTGCTCTCGCCCAGGCGCGCCGCCATAGTCGGGCGCGATCGCAACGCGCAAGAGGTTTGCCGTGATTCGCCGTAATTTCCTCGCACTCGCCGCGGGCGCGGCGCTCGCCG
>JAEULD010000010.1 GCA_016792765.1 Candidatus Odyssella sp. | reverse complement strand
CGGCGTCTCGCGCGGTGAGAGGGCGCGCGCAGCGCGCCCCTACGCGATCGATGCCCTACCTACTTCCCGCGCATGATGCGCGCGCGGGCCCAGGCGGAGAGGATTTCCGAGACCAGCACCAGCGCCACGATCGAGAGGATGATCGCGGCCACGCGCTCGTTGTCGAGCTGCTGCACGTGACGCTGCAGATACCAGCCCATGCCGCCGGCGCCGAAGAAGCCCACGACGGTCGCCGCGCGGAACGCCACGTCCCAGGTGTAGATCGAGATTCCGGTCCAGGCCACGCGCACCTGCGGCAGCACGGCGAACACGAACACCTGCAGATGCCCGGCGCCCGTGGCGCGGATCGCTTCCACCTGGCCCTTGTCGATCGCCTCGATCTCCTCGGAGAAGAGCTTGCCGGCGAAGCCGAGGCAGAAAAGGGCGAGCGCCAAGGTGCCGGCCAGCATGCCGAAGCCCAGGATGCTGACGAACAGGATCGTCCAGATCATCTCGTGCACGGCGCGGCAGCCCATGATGACGAGCCGCGCCCACGGATAGAGGAAGCGCCGGCTCGGCGTCATGTTGTAGGAGGCGAACCAGGCCAGCGGCGCCGCGAGCAGGATGCCGATGAGGGCGCCCAGATACGCCATCTGCATCGAATCGAGGATCGAGGCGAGGTAGCGCGGCGTGGCCAGGAATTGCAGGTCGGGCGGGTAATAGCGCTCGGCGAGCAGCGTGCCGAGCCGCGAGAACAGCTCGGCGAGGCGCTCGATGCGAACGTCGAGATAGACGAACGCGTAGCCGACGAACACCAGCGCCGCGAGCAGCAGCAAGAAGCGGATCGGCGTCTCCGGGAAACGGAAGCGCGACCACTCGCGCGTCGGGGACGCGCCGCGCATCACGTCACCGCCTTCCGGACGTAATGCGACGCGATTTCGCCGATCACGATCAGCACGAGGATCGCGAGGATCACGGTGGTGACGCCGGGCCAGTTGAACATCACCATCTGGCGGTGGAACGTGAGCCCGAGCCCGCCCGCGCCGACGAGGCCCATGATTGCCGAGCGGCGGATGTTGATGTCCCACTCGAAAATGATCGTGCCGAGCACGACCGGCAGCACCTGGGGCATGATGCCGTAGCGCAGCACCTGGAGCTTCGAGCCGCCCACGGCCTTGATCGCTTCGATCGGCTTCGGATCGACGTTTTCGATCGCCTCGGCCGTGATCTTGGCGATGAACCCGATCGAGCGCATCGCGAGCGCGAGGATGCCGGCGAGCGAGCCCAGTCCCACCGCCGAGACGAAAATCAAAGCCCATACGATCTCGTGGATCGAGCGCGACATCGTCATCAGGAAACGGCCGAACGGATAGCCGATCCAGCGCGAGGGCGTGACGTTGAGCGCGCCCAGCCAGATGACCGGGATGCACAGGATCGCGCCCACCAGCGTGCCGATGCACGCCATCATGAAGGTTTCGAGCACCGGCTCCCAAAGCTGCGGGATCAGGCTGAAATCGACCGCGAGAAAGCGCGCCACCGACTTCATCACCGCGCCCAGCGAGCCCATGCGCTCCCAGTCGGTGTCGACGACGAGCACCGTGTGCGCGCTGACGATCGCGAGGAGCGCCACCAGCCCCGCGAGCGCGAGGCCGCGCCGCCGCCGCCGCGCGCGTCCGGCCGCGACGGCCTCGATGCGGAGCGCGAGCGCGTTCACAGCACCTCCATCGCGTAGATCTCGTCGAGCTTCTTGCGGTCGAGCGCCGCGGTGGGTCCTTCGAAGATCTTGATGCCGTCCTGGAGGCCGATGATTTTCGTCGCGAATTCGGTCGCGAGCTGCACGTCGTGGATGTTGCAGAGCACGGGAACGTCGAACTCGCGCGCGATCCCGCGGATGAGGCCCATCACCTCGCGCGAGATCTTGGGGTCGAGGCTCGATGTGGGCTCGTCCACGAGCAGCAGCTTCGGATCCTGCATCAGCGCGCGCGCGATGCCGACGCGCTGGCGCTGGCCGCCCGAAAGCCGGTCGGCCCTCTTGTCGACGTGATCGGACAGGCCGACGCGGTCGAGGATTTCGAGCGCGCGGCGGATGTCGGCTTTCGGGAACAGCTTGAACACGCTCGGCAAGGTCCCGACATAGCCGAGCCTGCCCGACAGCACGTTGTCCATCACCGACATGCGGTTCACCAGGTTGAACTCCTGGAAGATCATGCCGATGTGGCGGCGCGCGCGGCGCAGGCGCCGCGCCGTCATCGCCATCACGTCCTCGCCGTAGAGCACGATGCGGCCGCCGCGCGGCTCGACGAGGCGGTTGATGCAGCGGATCAGGGTCGATTTGCCGGCGCCCGAGGGGCCGATGATGGCCACGAATTCGTGCGCGTCCACGCTGAACGAGACGCCGCGCAGCACCTCGCGGCCGGTGCCGGCATAGCGGACGCTCAGATCGGAGACGTCGAGAATGGCCATGACTTCAATTCATGCCGAGCTGTCTGCCGCGTAGGGGCGCGCTGCGCGCGCCCCATTTCCGCATGCGCAGCGTTTCGCGGGTGGAGAGTGGGCGCGCGCAGCGCGCCCCTACGCGTCGGATTCTTCGCTAGTTCTTCTTCTGCTTCTCCTGCGCCTTACGCAGGTCGCGGATGATGTCGTAGTCCTTCGACTCCATCGACACGAACTTGATCGACTGGAGGTTCTTCAGGAACTTCTCGGCCGCCGGCTGCGTGTGGAGGCCCAGGAACGTGGCCTTGATCTTGTCCTTGAGCTCGGGGCAGAGCTGCGCGCGGTAGGTGAACGGATCCTGCGGCACGAGGCGCGACTTCCACAGCACGACGAAATCCTCTGCCTTGGCGAGGCCGCGCTGGATCACGTTGTCGAGCCGGTGCGTGGCGACGAACGCCGCGTCGGCCTTGCCCTCGTGCACGGCGACGGCCGACTTGTCGTGGCTGCCGCTGTAGACGACCTTCGAGAAATAGGCTTCGAGCTCGACGCCGCCGATCGTGCCGGCGAATTCGACGCGCGGCAGCAGGTTGCCGGAGGTAGAGGCGGGGTCGGCCAGCGCCACCACGGCGCCCTTCAGCGACTTGATGTCGGCGAACTTGCTGCCCTTCTTCACGACCAGCACGGCGTGATAGCCCGGGCCTTCCTCCTGGAAGATGCCCTTGGCCTTCGCATAGGTCGCGAACACCTCGATGGTCTTGCTCTTCTCGTTGCCGATCACGTAGGAGGCCGGGCCGTGCACGGCGATGTCGACCCAGTTGCCGAGCATGGCCTCGATCACCGAGGCATAGGAGGTCGGCATGTAGAACTCGATCTTCTTGCCGGTGTTCTTGGCGAGGATGTCGATCACCGGCTTGTAGATGGTCAGCTCCTGGATCGTCTCCTCGGTCGGGATGATCGAGAACCGCAGCACCTTCGGATCCTCGCATTTCTGCTGCGCGAGCGCGGTGCCGGCAAGCGCCGCGGCGACTGCCGCCGCGGCCAGAGTCGTCGCTATCCTCGTCATGCGCGTCGTCATGGGGGCCTCCTCCTCCTTGGGTTTCGCGTGCGCGTTCTTATGTCGTTGCCGTGACTCTCTGATGACGTTCACTCCGCCGCAAGCAGCGCGTCGAGCAGCGCCTCGCGCCGCCCGAGGAAGTTCTTGCCGCGCTCGCCGGCCAGCGCGTCGTCGACGAGGCGCCGCCACTCGCCGGCCGCGATACCGTGATCCTCGGCCCGCGTCGAGACGCCGAGGCGCGCGAGGAATTCGCCGAGCCGCGCGGGCGCCGAAGCGAGGTGGTTGCCGAAAATCGCCTGCAGCGCCGCGTCGCAGCCGGGGTCGCAGCCAAGCGCGCTGCGCATCACCAGCGGCAGGCTGAACGAGCACGCGATGCCGTGCGGCACGCCGTGGTGCAGCGTGAAGTGATACGAGAGCGAATGGGCGAGCGCCGTCTTCGTGTTGGAGAAGGCGAGGCCCGCGAGCGTCGCCGCGCGCATCATGCGCTGGCGCAGATCGGGGCTCGCGAGATCGGCGGCGAGCGCCGGCAAGGTCTCCAGCACGGTGCGCGCGGCATCGACGGCGAGCGCGGCCGAGACCGGGTTGGCGTTCACGTTCCAGAGGCTCTCGAGCGCGTGCGAGAGCGCGTCGAGGCCCGAGGCGACGGTCACGCCGCGCGGCGTGCCGAGCGTCAGCAGCGGGTCGATCAGCGCCCGCTCGGGGTAGAGCGCGTCGTGCGCCAGCGAGTGCTTGCGGCGCGCGCCCTTGTCCCACACGGTCGCCCAGCACGTCACCTCGCTGCCGGTGCCGGCCGTGGTCGGCACGGCGACGATCGGCAGCGGCGCGAGCCCGCGCGCCGCGCCGGTTTCGAGGTGCGCGCGCACGCGCGCGAAATCGCCGTCCGAGGCGGCCAGCACCTTGGCGGCGTCGAGCACCGAGCCGCCGCCGATGGCCACCACGAGCTGCGGCCGGGCCGCCGCGGCGGCGAGCGCGCGGCACGATTCGGTCAGCGACTGGAAATCCGGGTTGGGCGGCACGTTGCGGATCGTGACGGCGGGTGTCCCGGCGAGAGCGGAAGCCCGGCTCACGAGGCCGTCGAACGGCACGGCGTCGGCATAGGTCACGAGCGCATAGGGGCGGTCGCGCACCGCGGCGCCGAGCTGCTCGAACGCGCCGGCGCCGAACGAGATTTCGACCGGATTGCGATACCGCCACATCCCGACGCGCGTCTCCTCCCCGGCGCCGACGCTGGCACGGGCTGACGCATAAGACCAATCGAAACGAATTCACCGATCGATACGAAAAATCTATAGTGTCGTCCCATGCGCTACAGCCAGCTCCGCGCGTTCCACGCCGTCGCCACCGCCGGCGGCTTCACCGCCGCCGCCAAGGCGCGCCGCGTGAGCCAGCCGACGCTCACGGCGCAGGTGCGCGCGCTCGAACGCGAATTCGGCGTGGAGCTGTTCGTGCGCCGCGGCCGGCGCATCGAGCTGACCGAAGTCGGCCACGGCCTGCTCGGCATCACGCGGCGCCTCGCCGACGACGAGGCCGAGGCGCTGACCTTCCTCAACGAGCGCCGCGAGCTCAAATCCGGGCATCTCCGCGTCGGCGCGGTCGGGCCCTATCACGTCACGGACATGCTCGCCGCGTTCAACCGGCGCTATCCGGGCATCTACGTCTCGGTCACGATCGGCAATTCGCGCGACGTGGTGCGCGACCTCGTCGACTACCGCACCGAGGTGGCGGTGCTCGCGCATATCGATCCCGATCCCGCGCTGCTGGCGATCGAATACCGCCGCCATCGCGTCGTGATCTTCGTGCATCCCGAGCATCCGTTCTGGAGCCGCCGCGCGATCCGCATCGCCGAGTTGGACGGCCAGCCGCTGATCCAGCGCGAGCAGGGCTCGACGACGCGCCGCGCGCTCGAAGCGGCGCTCGAGACCGCGGGGGTGCGCCCGCGGGTGGTGATGGAGATCGGCGGGCGCGAGGCGATCCGCTTCGCGGTCGCGCGCGGCATCGGCATCGGCGCCGTGTCCGAGGCCGAGTTCGTGCCCGATCCGCGCCTGCGCGCGGTGCCCGTGGCCGACGCCGAGATCTACACCTACGCCCACGTCGTCTGCCTGCGCGAGCGCCGCAGCGCGCGGCTCGTCGGGGCGTTTCTCGACGTCGTGGCGGCGCTCGGCGCGCCGGACGCGGAGGTCAGGCCGCGCGCGGGCCGACGACCTGCTTCAAGCGGATCAGCGCTTCCTCGCGGCTCGGCTTGAAGTCGCGCTCGATCCACCAATCCTCGACGAGCCGCAACAGGCTGCCCACCGCCTCGCCGGCGGGAACGCCGAGGGCCAGCACGTCGTCGCCCCTGACCGGCAGCGACACCGGCTCCCACGCCTCCGCGGCGTCGAGCATGCGCTCGAGCGCGGCGTTGTCGGGATTGCCCTCGACCGCCCAGTAGAGCAGCGCGCGGTCGATCAGCAATGCGGGGCCGAGCCGGTAGCATTCGCGGCGGATCGAGCGCTCGTCGAGCGGCGGCGCGAACGGCACCGGCGCGCGCAGGCCGACGAGCCGCTCGCGATCCTTGTTCGAGAAGCGCAGCCGCTCGGCCACCGGCCCGGCCGTCTCGGGATCGCGCAGCAGGATCGCGAGCCGGCGGATCGCGTCGCCGGCGCGCACGCGCTCGTCCCAGCGCCGCTCGATGGCGACGAGGCGCGACAGCCGCGCGATGTCCGTCGCCTCGGGCAGATAGGCGGCGAGCACGCGGTCGTTGTGCATCAGCACCAGCGTGTCGTGCGGCGAGGGTGCGGTCAGCAGCTTCAGCGTCTCGTCGCGCAGCCGCTCGGCCGAGAGTGTCGGCAACTGGTCGGCCATAGTGCGGCAGGCGGCACGCGCGGCCGCGTCGGGCTGGCCGCGCCCGTAATGGGCGAGGAAGCGGTAGAAGCGCAGCAGGCGCAGCACGTCCTCGCGGATGCGCGCGTCGGCGTCGCCGACGAAGCGCACGCGGCCCTGGCGCGCATCCTTGAGCCCGCCGAAATAGTCGTAAACCTCGCCGCCCGACCGGCACGACAGCGCGTTCATCGTGAAATCGCGCCGCGCGGCGTCGGCCTGCCAGTCGTCGGTGAACTCGACCTTGGCATGGCGGCCATAGGTTTCGACGTCGCGGCGCAGCGTCGTGATCTCGTAGGGCCGGTGCGCGGAGACGGCCGTGACGGTGCCGTGCTTGATTCCGGTCGGCACGACCTTGAGGCCGCCGGCTTCGAGCAGGCGCGTCGCTTCTTCGGGCACCAGCGGCGTCGCGATGTCGATGTCCTTGACGCCGCGGCCGAGCACGGCATCGCGCACGCAGCCGCCCACGAAGCGGGCCTCCGCACCCTCCTTGGTCAGCGCCCGCAGCACCGCGAGCGTCTCGGGCGCGGTCATCCAGGGCTGCGGCGCGATCTTCTCGACGGGCTTCATCGCGCTCATCGATTGAGGCTGGGCGGGCGGAACGGGACGTTGGGCGAATGCTCGGTCAGGGCCTCGAACAGGAAGAACGTGGCGATGGTGAGCACCAATCCGGCCACGACGGCCCAATACCAGTGGCTATGCTCGAACGGCGGCTCGGGATCGCCGGCCAGGCGCGCGCGGCGCCGCCGCCACAGGAGATAGGCCGCATAGAGCAGGATCGGCAGCAGGAAGATCGCAAGCTGTTGGATGACGACGCGCATCAGTCACGCAGCAGATCGTAGAGATTCATCAGCATCGCGGCGGTGGCCCCCCAGATGTATTTGTCGCCGTAGGGCATGGCATAAAAGCGGCGCTCGACGCCGTTGAACATGCGGCTCTCGCGCCGGTGATTGGCGGGGTCGAGAAAGAAGGCGAGCGGCACTTCGAATACGCCGGCCACTTCGGACGGATCGGGCGTCAGCTCGTAGGGCGGGCGAACCAGGCCGACGATGGGGGCCACCAGGAAGCCGGTGCCGGTGATGTAGTCGTCGAGCCGGCCGATGAGCTCCACCTGGGCGCGCGGCAGGCCGATTTCCTCCTCGGTCTCGCGCAGCGCCGTCTCGGCCGCGGTCGCGTCGTGCGCCTCGATGCGGCCGCCCGGAAAGCTGATCTGCCCGGCATGGTGCGGCAGCTTTGAATCGCGCAGCGTCAGCAGCACGCTCATGCCCTCGTCGCGGTCGACGAGCGGTACCAGCACCGCGGCCGGGCGCAGCGTATCCTTGATCGGCAGCGCCGGGTCGCTCTGGAAGTCGCCGCGGAAGCGCTCGAGCTTGCGCGCGACGGCGGCGGCCATGTCGATCGGCGCGTCGAGCCGCTCGAGCGAGCGGGAGAGGCGGGCGGTGACGCGGTCGCGGCTCACGGCGCCGCCTCCGGCCCATCCAGCGCGCCCAGGCGGAAGAACTCGCCGCCGCTCCAGATGCCGAGGATGCGCTGCCCACCCTCGTCCCGCTCGACGCCGCGCTCGACCAGCTCGTAGAACACCGGCCGGGCGAGCCGCGCCTCGAGGCGGTCGCGCACCAGGACATAGGGGGCAGGCGCCCCGGTCATGGGGTCGCTGGCGACCCTTAACGGATGGTCGCGGCCCACGGTCACGATTTCGTCAAGATTGGTCCTGAGCCTCACGGTTTGTTCGCGCCCTTCGCCGGCGATGTCCGCTGCCACGGCCAGGAACGGCACGTCTTCGACCTCGATACGCCCTTTTTCCGCCGGAGTGATGAGCCAATAGTCTCCGGCATCGTCGCGGCGCAGCACCGAGGCGAACAGCTTCACCAGCGGCATACGCCCGATCGGCGAGCCGCGATAGTACCAGGTCCCGTCGCGGCGGATGGAAAGACCGAAATCTCCACAGATATTCTCGAACATGCGCCGGTCCGCGGCGGAGGCGCCCGCCGCCGCGGGCGCCGCTCCTCGCGGGCCCGTGTCTTGCATGGCCTCGGGCACAGCCTGCAAACTGTCTCGTTTCCGTTCCATCGTCCCCTTGGAGTTCATGACGTGACCGCAGACAACCCCGCGACCGTCTCTAATTTCGTGATGCGCGACGCTCCCGACAAGCTCGTCCACGACGTCGAGGCCCTCGGGCGGACGCTCGACCAGGCCAAGTCGAGCATCGGCCGGGTCATTTTCGGCCAACACGAGGTCATCGAGCAAACCCTGATCACCCTCATGTCGGGCGGCCACGTCCTGCTGATCGGCGTGCCGGGGCTCGCCAAGACCAAGCTGGTCGAGACGCTCGGGGTCGTGTTCGGCCTCGACGAGGCCCGCATCCAGTGCACGCCCGACCTCATGCCCGCCGACATCATCGGCTCCGAGGTGCTCGAAGAGGCGGAGAGCGGACGGCGCTCGTTCCGCTTCATCCGCGGCCCCGTGTTCTGCCAGCTCCTGATGGCCGACGAGATCAACCGCGCCAGCCCGCGCACGCAATCGGCGCTGCTGCAGGCCATGCAGGAAAAGCGCGTGTCGATCGCCGGCCAGTATCACCCGCTGCCCGAGCCGTTCCACGTTCTGGCCACGCAGAACCCGCTCGAGCAGGAGGGCACCTATCCGCTGCCCGAAGCCCAGCTCGACCGCTTCCTGCTGCAGGTCAACGTGGGATACCCGGACCTCGCCGCCGAGCGGCGCATGATGCTGAGCACCACCGGCGCCGGCGAGGAAAAGGCGATGAAGGTCATGAGCGCGGAGGAGCTGATGGCCGCGCAGCGCGTGATCCGCCAGATCCCGGTCGGCGAAAGCGTGGTGGAGGCGATCCTCAAGCTCTCGCGCAGCGGCCGCCCCGAGACCAGCGAGATCGCCGAGGTGAAGCAGCACGTCGCCTGGGCGCCCGGCCCGCGCGCGAGCCAGGCGCTGATGCTGGCCTGCCGCGCCCGCGCCGTGGTGCAGGGCCGCCTGGCGCCGTCGGTGGACGACGTGATCGCGCTGGCGCCGCCGATCCTGCGCCACCGCATGGCGCTCAACTTCGCGGCGCGCGCCGACGGCGTGACGGTCGACGACGTGATCGCGAAGCTCTGCGAGCCGCTCCGTTGAGGCTCGGCATCGACTTCGCAGGGGCGCGCTGCGCGCGCCCTCTCTCCGCCGGCAGCGCCCCGTGCGCGTTGGGCAAGGGCGCGCGCAGCGCGCCCCTACGCGGCGAAGGCCATGGCCACGACTGAAACCCGCGTCCATCTCCGCCAGGAAGCCGAACTCGCCGCCGCGCGGCTGCCGCCGCTGATGGTGGCGGCCGAGCGCGTCGCCGCCACCGTGCAGCAGGGCGTGCACGGGCGCCGGCGCGTCGGCATGGGCGAGGCGTTCTGGCAGTTCCGCCGCTACGAGGCGGGCGATTCGGTGCGCAAGATCGATTGGCGCCAGTCGGCCAAGACCGACAAGCTGTTCATCCGCGAGACGGAGTGGGCGGCGGCGCAGAGCGTGTGGCTGTGGCCAGATCCCTCGCCCTCGATGCAATGGCGCTCGAAGCGCAGCCTGCCGGAGAAGCGCGACCGCGCCGACCTCATCGCGCTGGCGCTGTCGTCGCTGCTCGTGCGCGCCGGCGAGCGCGTGGCGGTGCTCGGCACCGGCGAGCGCCCGATCTCGGGCAAGGTGGCGCTCGACCGGCTCGCGCAGCGAATCCTGTTCCGCTCGAAGCCGGCCGGCAAGCCGGGCGATCTTCCGGCCTTCGAGCCGTTGCCGCGCTATGCGACGCTGATCTTCATCGGCGATCTGCTGGCGCCGCTCGAGGAAACGGACCGCCTGGTCCGCCGCTACGCCGCCGCGGGCGTGCGCGGCTATCTGTTCCACATCCTCGATCCGGCCGAGCAGAGCCTGCCCTACGCCGGCCGTACGCGCTTCGAAGGTCTTGAGCAGGAGGGCCACCTCCTCGTCAAGCGCGTCGAGACGGTGCGCGACGAATACAAGGCGAAGATGACCGAGCATCAGGCCGGCCTCGCGGACATCGCGCGCGCGGTCGGCTGGAACTACGCGCTGCACCTGACGGATCAGGCGCCGGAGGCAGCATTGCTGCGCCTCTACGTCAATCTCGCGCAATTGCCGGGGTAATCGCCGGATGTTGAGCCTCGGCCTCGTCGCCTTCACCGCGCCCTGGATCCTGGCGGCCCTTGCGGCGCTGCCGATCATCTGGTGGCTGCTGCGCGTGACACCGCCGGCGCCGCGCCTCGTGCGCTTCCCGGCGATCCGCCTGCTGTTCCGCCTGCGCGAGAAGGAAGACACGCCGGCCAAGACGCCGTGGTGGCTGCTGCTGCTGCGCCTCCTGGTCGTGACGCTGGCGATCCTCGGGCTCTCGCAGCCGCTGTGGAATCCCGGCGGCGCCTTCACGGCCTCGGGTCCGCTGGTGCTCGTCGTCGACAATGGCTGGGCCGCCGCCGCGAACTGGGACAAGCGCCGCACGCTCGTCGCGGACATGATCGAGAAGGCCGAGCGCGAGAAGCGCCAGGTCGTCCTCGTGCACACGGCGCGCAAGAGCGCGTCGGCGCCGATCGAGCCCTCGCGCCTGCTGCGCCCGGCCGACGCCAAGGCGCTGTTCCAGGCGATGGTGCCCGAGCCGTGGCCGGTCGATCGCAAGGCCGCGACCGAGGCGCTGCGCAAGGTTTCGCTCGATGCGCGCGCCAACGTCGTATGGCTGTCCGACGGCATCGAATCCGCCGATCAGGAGCCGTTCCTGGCCGCGCTGCGGCGGCTCGGCACCGTGGCGGTTCAGGTCGATCCGGCCGAGGCGCAGCCGCTGCTGCTGCACGCGCCGCGGCTCGCCGGCGAAAGCATCGTGTTCCGCGTCGAGCGGCCCGACGGCGAGCGCCCGGCCGCCTATTCGGCGCGCGCGTTCGCCGACGACGGCCGCGGCATCGCCCGCCAGCGCATCGATTTCCGCCCCGGCGAGAAATCGATCGAGGCCAGCCTCCGGCTTCCCACCGAGCTGCGCAACCGCATCGCGCGCATCGACATCGAGCGCCACGCCAGCGCCGGCGCGGTGCTGCTGCTCGACGAGCGCCTGCGCCGCCGCCCGGTCGGGCTCGTGGCGCCCACGGCGCAGGGCGGCTCGCAGCCGCTGCTCTCCGACATCTACTACCTCGACCGCGCGCTGGCGCCGTTCTCGGAGCTGCGCCGCGGCAGCGTCGCCGAGCTGCTGCAGAGGCCGATCTCGGTCGTGGTGCTCACCGACACCGCGCCGGCTTCGGCCGAGGAGCAGACCCAGCTGAAGCGCTGGATCAACGAGGGCGGCGTGCTGATCCGCTTCGCCGGCCCGCTGCTGGCCGAGGCCAGCGACGAGCTGGTGCCGGTGCCGATCCGCACCGGCGACCGCAATTTCGGCGGCGCGCTGTCGTGGACCAAGCCGCTGCCGCTGGCGAATTTCGATCAGAACAGCCCGTTCGCGGGCCTCGCCGTGCCGAAGGAAGTGACGATCAACCGCCAGGTGCTCGCCGAGCCCACCGTCGATCTCCAGAAGAAGACCTGGGCGCGCCTCGAAGACGGCACGCCGCTGGTCACGGCCGACCGCCGCGGCAAGGGCATGGTCGTGCTCGTCCACACCACGGCCAATCCCGACTGGTCGAACCTGCCGCTGTCGGGCCTGTTCGTGGAAATGCTCCGCCGCATGGTCGAGCTGTCGCACGGCGTCGCCGCCGGCGGCGAGGACCGGCCGCAGAGCCTCGCGCCGCATCAGACGCTCGACGGCTTCGGCCGGCTCGGCACGCCGCCGCCCTCGGCCTTGGCCATCGAATCGAGTATGCTCGACAAGGTCGCCATCGGGCCGCAGCATCCGCCGGGCCTCTACGGCGACGCCGCGAGCCGGCGCGGCCTCAATCTCTCCGTCAGCGTCACGTCGGTGCGCCCGCTGGGCGATCTGCCGTCGGGCATGGAGAAGAGCGTGTATCGCGACTCGACCGAGGTCGACCTGAAGCCCTGGCTGCTCGCGGCAGCGCTGGCGCTGCTGCTGTTCGATCTGTTCCTGAGCTTCTTCCTGCGCGGCCTGTTCATCCGCCGCATTCCGGGCCCGGGCCCGCACGCGGCGGCCAAGGCGGCCGCCGTGGCGCTCGCGCTGGCGTTCGTGGCCGGAGTCCCGGCCGACGGCGCCGCGCAGACGCGCAGCACCGAAAGCAGAGACCCGGCGATCCGCGCCACGAAGGAAACCGTGCTCGCCTACGTGCTGACCGGCGACGGCGAGACCGACCGCGTGAGCCGCGCGGCATTGATCGGGCTCGGGCGCATCTTGACCGAGCGCACCTCGGTCGAGCCCGCGCAGCCGCAGGGCGTCAACCCCAACACCGACGAGCTCGCGTTCTATCCGGTGATCTATTGGCCGGTGACCGCGAGCCAGGCGGCGCCGACGCGCGAGGGCGTCAACCGCCTGCAGTCGTATCTCCGCAACGGCGGCATGATCATCTTCGACGTGCGCAACCAGGGCTCGGCGATGGAGGACGCGGGCCATCTGCGCCGCATCGTGGCGGGCCTCAACATCCCGGCGCTCCAGCGCATGCCCGACGATCACGTGCTGACGCGCGCCTATTACCTGCTGCCGCGCTTCCCCGGCCGCTTCGCGTCGAACCCCATATGGGTCGCGCGCGCGGATCAGGCGGCGAAAGACGGCGTCTCGCCGGTCATCATCGGCAGCAACGATTGGGCGGCCGCCTGGGCCGTCGACGAGCGCGGCCGCGGCATGTTCCCGGTCACGCCGGGCGGCGAGGTGCAGCGCGAATACGCCTATCGCGCCGGCGTCAACATGGTCATGTACGCGCTCTCCGGCAACTACAAGGCCGATCAGGTGCACATCCCGACGATCCTGAAGAGGCTCGGCCAATGACCGCGTTCGGCTGGTCGATCGCGTTCTCGCCGATCCTCGATTGGACTTGGCTCTACGTCTTCGCCGCGGTCGGCGCGGCGCTGGTCGTGGGCGGCGCCTTTCTGCGGGCGCGCGGCATCGTCTGGCGGTTCCTCGCCGTGGCGCTGGCGTGGCTGATCCTCGCCAACCCGTCGCTGGTCGTGGAGAATCGCGAGGGGCTGCGCGACGTCGCCGTCGTCATCGTCGACGATTCGGCGAGCCAGAACCTCGAAGAGCGGCGAAAGCGCAGCGACGAGGCGCTGGAGCAGGTGCGCCAGCAGATCCAGCGCCTCGGCAACGTCGATCTCCGCATCGTGCGCGCCGGCGCCGACGGCAACGAAGACGGCACGCGCCTGTTCGGCACCCTCGAGCGCGCGCTCGCCGACGTGCCGCGCCAGCGCCTGGCCGGTGTCGTCATGATCACCGACGGGCAGGTGCACGACGCGCCGGTGGCCGGCCGCATGATCAACGGCATCGGCCCGCTGCACGTGCTGCTCTCCGGCCGCAAGAACGAGCTCGATCGTCGCCTCACGATCGAGAACGCGCCCGGCTTCGGCCTCATCGGCAAGCCGCTCCAGATGACGGTCAAGGTCGAAGACGGCTCGGCCGGCGGCACCGCGCGGGTGACGATCAAGCGCGACGGCGCCGCGTGGAAGACGGTGACGGTCCAGATCGGCCGCCCGGTGAACGTGGAGTTCCAGCTCGACAAGCGCGGCACGACGTTCTTCGAGCTCGAGGTGGAGGCGGGGCCGCGCGAGCTGACGCTCGACAACAACCGCGCCGTCGTGGCGATCAACGGCATCCGCGACCGACTGCGCGTGCTGCTGATCTCCGGCGAGCCGCATGCCGGCCAGCGTTCGTGGCGCAACATCCTGAAGTCGGATCCCGGCGTGGACCTCGTCCACTTCACGATCCTGCGCCCGCCCGAGAAGCGCGACTACACGCCGATCAACGAGCTGTCGCTGATCTCGTTTCCGGTGCGCGAGCTGTTCGAAGAGAAGCTCGACCAGTTCGATCTCATCATCTTCGACCGCTATCGCCGCCGCGGCATCATCCGCAACGACTACTACGACAACATCGTCAAGTACGTGCGGAACGGCGGCGCGCTGCTCGTCGCCGACGGCCCCACCTTCGCCGGCCCCACCAGCGTGTTCCAGTCGCCGCTCGGCGACATCCTCCCGGCGCGGCCGACCGGCGAAGTGATCGAGGAACCGTTCCGCCCGGCCAAGACCGATGTCGGCAAGCGCCATCCGGTCACGGCCGCGCTGCCCGGCGACGGCACCGGCGCGCGCCCGTGGGGCCGCTGGTATCGCATCGTCGGCGCGCAGCTGCGCAACGGGCACGTTCTGCTGCAAGGCCCGGGCGCCCGCCCGCTGATGATCGTCGATCGGGTCGAGAAGGGCCGCGTGGCGCTGCTGCTGTCCGACCAGATCTGGCTCTGGGACCGCGGCTACGAGGGCGGCGGCCCGCAGGCCGAGATGCTGCGCCGCTTCGCGCATTGGCTGATGAAAGAACCCGAGCTCGAGGAAGAGCTGCTGTCCGGCACGATCCGCGCCGGCCGCCTCGACATCGTGCGCCGGAGCATGACGCCGTCGAACGCGCCGGTGAAGGTGACCGGGCCCGACAACAAGACGGCCGACGTGCCGATGGCCGATCGCGGCGACGGCACCGCCACGGGCGCGCTGCCGATCACGAAGCCCGGCCTCTATCGCATCACCGACGGTAAGCTCAACGCGATGGCCGCCGTGGGCTCGCTGAACGCGAAAGAGATGGAAGACGTGCGCACGACCGAGGCGAAGCTGAAGCCCGTCGTCGATGCGAACCAGGGCAGCTTCGCGTGGCTCGCCGACGGCATGCCGGAAATCCGTCGCGTCGGCCGCGAAGACCGCACGCATGGCGGCACCGCCTGGATCGGCCTGCGCCAGAACGGCGACTACGTCGTCACCGGCATCCGCGAGTTGCCGCTGATGGTGGGGTTCGCGGCGCTGCTGTTGGCGATGCTGCCGCTGCTGTTCGCCTGGCGGCGCGAAGGCAAGTAGGCCGGCACGGCGCGGTCACGACGGTCGCCGGCGCGGCCTCGTCCCGCCGCGTTCGGGATGCCGGGCTCGCACCAAGAACTTGCGGCCGGTCCCGCGCCGCTGCGCCGGCCGCTATCGTAACCGGAAATGCACGGAGCCGCGCCGCTTACCAGCAGCCGATATAGGCCCGGCGCCACTGATAGCCGTCCCAGCGCCAGTCGTAGCGCGCACGGCAGGGCGGCGGCGGCGCATAGCTCGGCGCCGGATAGTAGTAGGCCGGAGGCGGCGGCGGCGGCGGCGGATAGTGATAGGCCGGCGGCCCGATATAGATCGGCGGCAGCCCGAGGCCGAGGAAAATGCTCGTCCGGGCTTCCGCCGGATTCGCGGACAGGGCGGCGCCCGCACCGAACGCGAGGGCACCTGCGGAAAGCAGCAATTTCAATGATCTACGCATCGTGGTTCCCCATCGAGTCCGACCCAGGCATTTATACGGAGAAACCGCGCAACGCCGTCCCCGCGGCGTCGCGCCCGTTCGTCCCCGAATATTTGCCGGGCGCGCTGAACCGCGGATGAACGGTGCAGCGCTGTCCGCGGCTTCTACTTCGCGGTATCGGCCAGCTTGTGCAGCGGATCGGTCGCCTGCCCGAACAGCCTGTCGCGGTCCGCGCCGGCGACGAAGGCGGCGAGTTCGGCGCGCGGCGAGGTGATCCTCGCCTCGTCGACGTATTGGCCTTTCTTGAACGTGCCCTTGAGCTTGCCGGCCTCGATTGCCGCGATGACTTCCTGCGGCCGCATCATGCGCAGCACGAGCGTGCCGTCGCCGCGCAGGTCATAGCTGATGACGGTGGTCGCCGGAAAGTCGGCGATGCTGCCGCCGATGCGGCGGATATTGAGATACGCGCGGCCGTTCAGAACCGTCCGCGATACCGCGTAGCGGGTTCCCTCGATGGCGCCGTCGGCGAACGCGTTGACGTTCACGAACACCGCGCGATAGCCGCCCGGCGTCTGCTCGTCGCGGACGACGGACAGCATCACGGCATCGCCGCCCTTGCCGGCATACCAGTTGCCGAGGAGGCGCTGGTCGAACGTGGCGGCATCGGCGTCGCCGAGCGTCGCCTCGGTTTCCACGATGCAGGCGCTGGCGAAGAGGATCAGGCACAGGCCCGCGAGGGCCTTGAGTATCGTACGCATGGCAGGCTCCGAAGCATGTGCGCGCCTGCGGCTTCGACAGGCGCGCCGGCGTCCCGGCCCAAATCGAAACATGCGCCGCGATCGGGCGCAAACGGCGGCCGCGGTGTGGCGCCTTTGCGGCGCCGGCGATCAGCCGCTTTCGCAGCCGAGGCCGGCATAGACCGCGCCGATCGCCGCGGCGAAGGCATCGGGCGAGAACCGCGCGATCTGGGTCGCGCGCGCGGCGGCGCCGAGCCGCCGGCGCAACTCCGCGCTGGCGAGAAGCCGCTCGATCGCCCGAGACAGCGCGTCCGCGTCGCCCGCCGGCACGAGCAGCGCGCTCTCGCCGTCGGCGACGTCCTCGGGGATCCCGTCGACGTTCGACGCCACGATCGCGGCGCCGGCCTGCATCGCCTCGAGCAGCGACAGCGATCCGCTGCCTTCCTGCAGCGACGGCAGGACGAAGACTTCGGCGCGGCCGAAATAGGGCCGCGCATTCTCGACCCAGCCGGTCAGCGTCGTCGTGTCGTCGAGGCAAAGTTCGGCCGCGAGGCGCCGGTGCGACTCCAGCAGCGGGCCGCCGCTCACGAGGCAGGCGCGGAAGCGCACGCCGCGCTCGCGCAGCGCGGCCAGCGCGCGGACGAGCACGTCCACGCCCTTGCGCGGGTCGTGGCGCGACACCGAGACGACGAGCGGATCGTCCGCGTCCGGCCGGTCGGGCAGTGGTGCGGGATCGAAAAAGGCGCTTTCCGCGCAGTAAGGCACCTTTCGCGTTTCCGCGCCCGTTCCGTGCTCGGCGAGCAGCCGCCGCCGCACCGCATCGTAGTTCACGAGCACGAGGTTGGAGTGGCGATACACGCGCCGCTCCTGCCGGCGCACGACGCCGTGGATCCAGAGCCGCTCCGCGCCGAACAGGGCCCGCTGCTGTGGGCGCGCGCCGGCGGCGCCGCGCACCTTGCCCTCCGCTTCGTGCCGCGCCGTGGTGTAGATGCTGTTCACGGCCGCGCAGCCGGCGCCGCGCAGGCGCGCGCGCACGCGCAAGCCGACGTTGCCCCAAGTGTAAAAGCCGTGGATCACGTGCGGCCCGGACCGGCCGGCGAGAAAGCGCTCGATCGCCGCCGCCAGGCGCGCGGCGTGCGACACGGAATTGTAGGGGCTGAAGGCGAAGCCGTGGAACCAGTGTGCGAGGAAACTCCGCGCCGTGCCGGCCGCCGCGGCCGCGAGCGCCCGGCGGAACGGCGGCGCGGGCACGACGCGATGGACGGCGCCGAACGACTCCTCGCGCGTGCCGCTGCCGGCATCGAGGCAGAAGACGTGCGGCTCGTAGCCGGCGCGCATTGCGGCGCGCATGTGCGCGCGCACATAGGCCGAGCCGCCGCCCTTGCCGTGCGTCGGATTCCAGCCCGTGACGAAGACGACAGGCGTTCCCATACCCGTTGCTGCGCGCGATCGGCGGCTGCGACTAGCCCATCGGCAGGGAGCGCGGCCGCGCACCCCTGGGGAACGCCGCGTCGATGCGCCGGAATTCGTCCTCGGACAGGACCAGCGTTCCCGCCCTGGCGTTTTCCTCGGTGTGCGCGACGCGCGACGCCTTGGGGATCGCGAACAGGGCCGGCCGGCGCACGAGAAAAGCCAGCGCCACCTGGCGCGGCGTGGCGCCGCGGGCGGTGCCGATCTCGGCCAAAACGCGCCCGCCGGGCGTGGACGGCCCCGGAAAACGGTCGCCGAACGGCGTATAGCCGACGAGCGCCACGCCGTGCGCCTCGCACCACGGCAGCACCGCGTGCTCGATCGCGCGCTGCTGCAGGTGATAGAGCACCTGGTTGCACGCGATCCTGCCCGGCCCGGCGATCGCGAGCGCTTCCTCGAGATCGGCCGCGTCGAAGTTCGAGACGCCCCAGGCCCGGATCTTGCCGGCCCTCGCCAGATCTTCGAGCCCCGCGATCGTCTCGGCGAGCGGAGCGCTTTCCCGCCAATGCAGGAGATAGCAATCGAGCCGGTCGGTCGCGAGGCGCTTCAGCGACTGCTCGCACGCCTTCACCGTGCCTTTGCGCGTGGCGTTGCCGGGCAGCACCTTCGAGACGAGGAACACCTCGTCGCGCCGGCCGGCGATCGCCTCGGCCACGCATTCCTCGGATTCGCCCGCGCCGTACATCTCGGCCGTGTCGATATGCGTCATGCCGAGGTCGAGGCCGCGGCGCAGCGCCGCCACCGCCTCTTTCCGCGGAGCGCGCTCGAGATTCCACGTGCCCTGGCCGACGGCGGCGACGTCGCGCCTGGCGGGGCCGAATGGGTGCGTCTGCATTCGCGTTCCTTTCCGCCGGGATAGGGCAGCCGCTTGGCCGCGTCGATAGTGCCGCCTTTCGGCGCGGCGCCGCAACGGCATCCCCCGAGGGCGCGGTTGCCGAGCGCGGCCGCGCCGCGCGACAATGCCGCGGTCACACCGGGGAGAGGCGGTTCCGCACATGAAGGCATCATCCGCGCCCAGCGTCCATCTCGGCCAGAGCGAGCTCGAGCGCGAGCTCTACGAACTCCAGCATGCCGCCATCTGCTACATGGAGGCGTTCTACCGCTACATCGAGATGCAGCTCCACCTCGCCTCGGCCGAAACCAATCTTTCGGGCGCCGATTGCGTGATCCTGCACGCCATTCGCATCGGCGACCGGCCGAAGAGCATCCGCGAGCTCCAGCTTTTCACGAATCGCAGCGACGTCGCGAACATCCAATACAGCATCAAGAAGCTGTCCGCCGCGGGCCTGATCGAGCGCGCGAAGCAGGCCAAGCGCGCGGCCGGGCAGGGCGCCGCCTACGCCCTCACCGGCCACGGCCGCAAGGTCACCGACGACTACGTGCGCGCGCGCAAGGCGCTGATCGGCATGATCCCGCAGGCACCGGAGAAGGTCATCGGCGACGCCAAGACCGCGACGCGGCTGCTGCTCCAGCTCACGGGCCTCTACGATCACGTCTCCCGCTCGCTGGCATCGTGAACCGCCGGCCAGTCGCGGAAACCGCCGCGTTGACTCCAATAAAGTTCTCAGTAAAATTCTGAGAAATTTATTGTACGAGCGGGAGCGACGTCATGCGGTTCGGAATGCAGTTCTTCCCCGACGTGCGTCCGGCGCAGAAGCCGGCGGACCGGTATTTCGCCGAGTCGCTCGATCTCGTCGGCCTCATCGACCGCTATGGCTATTCGCACGTGCGCATCGTCGAGCACTACTTCCATCATTGGGGCGGCTATACGCCCAACCCGATCGTCTTTCTCTCTGCCGCGTCGCAACGCACCAAGACGGCGCGCATGGTGACCGGCGCCGTCCTCCCGGTGTTCAACCACCCGCTCAAGCTCGCCGGCGAGATCGGCATGCTCGACGCGATCAGCGGCGGACGGCTCGACGTCGGCTTCGCGCGCGCCTTCCTGCCGCACGAATTCCGCGCGTTCGGCGTGAACATGGACGAGAGCGTGCTGCGCTTCGAAGAGGGCATCGAACAGGTGCGGCGCCTGCTCGAGGAGACGAACGTCACCTGCCAGGGCCGGTTCCACAGCTTCGAGAACGTCACCTCGCTGCCGCGCCCGACGCAGAAGCCGCGGCCCAATTTCTACGTCGCCGCGGTGGCGACGCCGGAATCGTTCGCCCGCGCGGGGCGCATGGGGCATTGGGTGATGGCGATTCCGGGCGTGGGCGCGAACCCCTCGGAACTCGTCGGCATCTATCGCGAGAACTGGCGCTCGGCCGGCCACAAGGGCAACCCGCGCATCATGCTCGCGGTGTTCATCTATTGCCACGAGGACCGCGCCGAGGCGAACCGCATCGCCCGCGGGCCCATCGAGCGGCACTTCGAATCGATCTGCGACGCCGTCGCCGAATTCGGCAAGGGCGGCCCGATCTCCGCCGCCTACAAGGGCTACGACAAGCTGTACGAGAAGATGCGGAAGGAAACCTTCGAATCGCAGATCGCGAACCACGCGGCCTTCATCGGCACGCCCGCCGACATCGTCGAGCAGTTCCACGAATTCGACCGCATCATGGGCGGCTGCGACGAGGTCTCGTGCCAGGTGAACCCCAACGACATGGCCTATGCCGATGCCGAGCGCTCGGTGCGCCTGTTCGGCGAAAAAGTCATTCCGCATTTCGCCGACAGGCGTATGGTATCCGCCGCCTAGCGCAGCATTCCGCGAAAGGATCCGGATCATGCCTCCCAGTGAAAGCGCGTTGACGTCCGCGGCGCCGGCCACCGGCGCGTCGCCGGCTGCGTCCGCCGACGGCAAGGCGACGCTCAAGAAGATGATGAACGGCCTCTCGCTGGAGCCGCTCTGGGAAATCTACGCCAATCTGGTCACGCCGGAGCCGGCCGGCCTGCCGCCCGCGCATCAGTGGCGTTGGCAGGACATGGAGCCCGTGGTGGCGAAGGCGGCCGAGGCGGTCGGCGGCCACGACGCCGATCACCGCGTGCTGGTGCTGCGCAATCCCAATCTCGGCGGCCGCATGGCCTCCACCGCGACGATCGTCGGCGCGATCCAGTGCGTGATGCCGGGCGAGCGGACCACGCCGCACCGCCACACCGCCGCCGCCGCGCGCGTGGTGATGGAAGGCGACGGCGGCGCCACCTACGTCGACGGCGTTCGCTGCGACATGCTGCCGGGCGATTTCGTCGTGACGCCGAACTGGACCTGGCACAACCACCACATCGACCGGCGCGCCCGCACCGTCTGGCTCGACATCCTCGACGTGCCGCTGGTCAAGCAGATGAACGCGATGTTCGGCGAGCTGGGCGTCGCCGCGCCGGCCTATCCCGAAACGATCGGCACGCTGCCCGACGCGCTGTTCGAGCGCGGCGGCCTCATGCCCGTCAGCGACCGGCCTGCCGTGCCCTACACGCCGCGCTTCCGCTATGCGTGGCGCGACGTGGCGGCGATGCTCGAGGCGATGCCGGCGGCGCCGGACGGATCGCGCGCGGTGCGCTATTCCAATCCGCTCGACGGCGGCCCGGTGACCTCGACGCTCGACGCGGTGGCGATCCAGCCGCCGGCCGGGCGGTTCGGCGCCGATCGCCGGACGACCAGCGGCGGCCTTGCCGTCGTGGTCGAGGGGAATGGCGAAAGCCGCATCGGCGACCGCACGATCGCCTGGGGTCCGCGCGATATCTTCACGCTGCCGGAATGGACCTGGGTCGCGCACAAGGCGGAGGCGCAAGGCGCGCGCCTGATTACGATCACCGACCGCGAAATCCGCCGCCGCCTCGGCCTGCTGCGCGAAGAGACGCGCTGATCGGCGTCACTCGGCGGCGGCGCGCTGGCTCCAGAGGCCGGCCTTGGCCGGATCGTGCCAGGCCTTCAGCAGCGTCGCCTCTTTCGCCTTCGCGTCCTTGATCGACGCCTCCTTGACGTGGCCGAAGCCGCGGATCGCGTCGGGGATCGACGCGATCTCGACCGCGAGCGCGTGGTTGTCGGGCGAGAGCGAATTGAGCAGCGTCTTCACCGTCGCTTCGTATTCGTCGACGAGCTTGCGCTCCATCTTCCGCTCGGCGGTCTTGCCGAAAACGTCGAGCGCGGTGCCGCGCAGGACCTTCATCTTCGCCAGCAGGCGGAACGCCGGCATCATCCAGGCGCCGAACGTCATCTTCCGGAGATGGCCGGTGGCGGGATCGCGCGGCGCCAGCAGCGGCGGCGCGAGGTGGAACTTCATCGCGTAGTCGCCCTGGAACTGCTCGCGCAACTGCCTCTGGAACGTGCCGTCGGTGAACAGCCGCGCCACCTCGTACTCGTCCTTGTAGGCCATGAGCTTGTAGAGATTGCGCGCGACCGCCTCGGCGAGCCCGGACTTGCCCTTGCCCTTCTCGCCCTCGACGCGGCGCACCTCGCCGACGAGGCGCTCGTAGCGCTCGGCGTATTTGCGGTTCTGGTAGGCGGTGAGGTCCTTGACGCGCAGCGCGATGACGTCGGCCAGCGACTTCGCGGGCGGGCGCGCGAGCGGCACCGGCTCGGCCGGGAACGCGATCCTGGCTACCGCCTCGAGGTCGTGCGCGGCGCGGCGGCCCCAGGCGAACGCCTCCTTGTTCATGCGCACGGAAACGGCGTTGAGCTCGATCGCCTTCTCGATCGAGGCGAGCTGGAGCGGGATCAGGCCTTTCTGGAACGCGAAGCCGAGCATGAACATGTTGCCGGCGATCGCGTCGCCCATCAGCGCGGTGGCGATGCGCGTGGCATCGACGACGTGCATGCCCTCGGGCCCGACCGCGTCGCCGATGGCGGCCTGCAGCGCCGCGTTCGGGAATTTGAGGTCGCGGTTCTGGATGAACGCGGCCGTCATCTGCTCGTAGCCGTTGATCACCGCCTTGGTGGCGCCGGCCTTCATCGTGCGGATCGCGTCGGGCGACGCGGCCACGACCACGTCGCAGCCGATCACCGCGTCGGCCTCGCCGGCGGCGATGCGCGAGGCGTAGATCTCCTCCGGCCGGTCGGCGATGCGCACATGGCTCATCACCGCGCCGTTCTTCTGCGCGAGGCCGGTCATGTCGAGCACCGAGACGCCCTTGCCCTCGATGTGCGCGGCGACGCCCAGCAGCTGGCCGATCGTGATGACGCCGGTGCCGCCGATGCCGGTGACGAGGATGCCGCGCGGATTCGCCGATTTCGGGATTTTCGGCAGCGGAATCTCGTCCGCGGGCATCGATCTCGGGCCGGCGGCGCGGGCGCGGCGCGGCGCCGCGCCGTAGACCGAGACGAACGAGGGGCAGAAGCCTTTGACGCAGGAATAGTCCTTGTTGCAGTTCGACTGGTCGATCGCGCGCTTGCGGCCGAACTCGGTCTCCTTCGGCAGCACCGAAATGCAGTTCGACTGCACCGAGCAATCGCCGCAGCCCTCGCAGACGCGCTCGTTGATGAACACGCGCCGCGGCGGGTCGTCCATCAGGCCGCGCTTGCGGCGCCGGCGCTTCTCGGCCGCGCAGGTCTGCTCGTAGATCAGCACCGAGACGCCCTTCCACTCGCGCAGTTCGCGCTGCACGGCGTCGAGATCGTCGCGGTGGTGGAACGTGGTGCCCGCCGGCCAGTGCCAGTCGAGCGGATATTTCAGCGGATCTTCGGAGACGACGGCGATGCGCTTGACGCCCTCGGCCCACACCTGGTTCGCGATGTCGACCGGAAGCGGCGAGCCTTCCACCGGCTGGCCGCCGGTCATCGCCACCGCGTCGTTGTAGAGGATCTTGTAGGTGATGTTCACCTTGGCGGCGACGCAGGCGCGGATCGCGAGCAGGCCCGAATGGTAGTAGGTGCCGTCGCCGATGTTGGCGAAGATGTGCTTCTCGTTCGTGAACGGCGCCTGGCCGATCCACGGCGTGCC
>JAEULD010000315.1 GCA_016792765.1 Candidatus Odyssella sp. | reverse complement strand
GAAGGCCGACGCGGCCCGGAACGGCATCGTCGTCGCTTCCCCGATCACGATGCAGGTGAACAACCCGCCCGCGTCGGGCACCTACGCGGGCGAGCCCGAGGCCATCGAAGTCGTGCTGACGGTGCCCGAAAAGACCATGCTCTCGTCGGTGGTGTACAACGGCAGCGTCACCAACGTCGTGCGCGCGGTCGGCCTCATCGAGGTCACCGGCCAGGCTTGCGTGCTCGCGCTCAACTCGATGGCGGCCTCGGCGCTCAAGATCTGGGGCAATACGACCGTCCAGGCGCTGAACTGCGTGCTCGGCTCGAACTCGAACGCGTCGAGCTCTATCAATATCGGCGGCTCCTCGATCTTGACCGCCGAATCGCTGTGGTCGGCCGGGGGCATCCTCGATGCCGGCAACACGACGCTGGTGAAGCCGCCGATCAGCGAAGCATGGCCGCTCGACGACCCGTATCAGCACCTCACTGTCAGCGGCATGGGTTCGTGCGCAGTCAACAACCCGCCGAACTACAACAGCACGATCACGCTTTCGCCCGGCCGCTACTGCGGCGACGTGAAATTCGGCTCGCAGGCCAACGTCACGCTGCAGCCCGGCACCTACTACATCGACAAGGGCAGCCTGACCGCCAACGCAGGGGCCAAGATCCGCTGCAACTGCACCGGCACGGAGGGCGTCACGTTCGTTCTCACGAGCAGCGGCAGCCCGAGCGACATCGGCACGGTGACGATCAACGGCGGCGCCGACATCCAGCTCAATGCGCCGTCCGATCCCAACGCCTACTACAAGGGCGTCCTGTTCTACCAGGATCAACAGGCCTCGGCGAACCTCGCGAAGTTCAACGGCGGCGCCTCGATGGTCCTGAACGGCGCCATCTACTTCAAGCGCGGGCAGATCCAGTACAACGGCGACCACAGCGCCTCGGCCAAGAGCTGCACGCAGATCATCGGCGACACGATCGAATTCACCGGCAATTCGAAGATCGTCAACAACGGCTGCAAGGATGCCGGCATCGAGCCGATCAACGTGAAGGGCGTCCGCCTCGTCGAATAGCGGCGGGGCGCGCAATGCCGTCGGGAAACGCGACAATGATGACGAAACTGAAGACAGTGCTGGCACGGCTGGACGCACTTCGGATCGGGAACCGCGGAACCTTCGCGATCGAGCACGCGCTCGTCATGCCGTGCCTGCTGCTGCTGCTGAGCGGCGCGATCGATCTCGGCTACGCGCTGACGCAGTCCTCGTCGCTGAGCGGCGCGGCGCGCGCCGGCGCGCAGTTCGCGATGCGCTTCCCGTCGGACGCCGACGGCATCAAGGACGTCGTCACGAAGACCCTCGACTACGATCCGGCGACCCTGACGGTCACGTCGAAGCTCGCCTGCGAATGCGAGAACGGCACCGCCGTCGCCTGCACCGATACGTGCGGCGGCGCCGCGCCGTTGGCCTTCGTGACGGTCAGCGTCTCGAAAACCTACGCCTCGCCGCTGCCGACCGCGATGATGCTCGGCATCACGACGCTGTCCGGTTCCGCCGTCATGCGGGCGAACTAGGCCGCCGCCATGCCGACGATCGCCCTCCGTTCCCGCTGCGCGCGCCTCGCCGCCCGAGCGCTCGGCTTCGGCCGCTGCCGCGACGGCGCCGCCGCGGTCGAGTTCGCGCTGGTGGCGCCGACTCTCTTCCTCGCGCTGCTGGCGCTGTTCGAGTTCGGCATTTTCGCCTGGAACCGCCATTCGCTCGAATACGCGACCGAGGAGACCGCGCGGGTCGTGATGACCAGGACGACGGTCTCGGACACGCAAGTGGCGGCCGAGATCAAGGCGCGCGCCACCTCGATTCCGGCCGACAAGATCACCGCCACCGTGACGCAGGAAACGGTGGGGACGACGACGTTCGTCACGATGAGCGTCGCCTACACCTACAAATATTTCCTGCTCGGCGCGCTCGTCGGCCTCGAACCCATCGTTTTCACCAGCAAGGCGCGCGTGCCGCTGCGCCCGACCAGCTGATGCCGGGCGGCGCCGCGGCGCCGCGGCGTTTGGCAAATCGGCCGGCATGCTCTATTCGCAGCGCATGTCCGCCCGCCCCCTCCTCCGCCTCCTGCCCGGCCGCGACCGGCGCGCGCGCGCCGGCGCGCCCTGGATCTTTTCCAACGAGATCGCCATCGACGCCGCGGCCAAGGCCCTGCCGCCGGGCTCGCTCGTGCGGGTCGAGACCGCCGAGGGCAAGCCGCTCGGCACCGCGACGTTCAATCCGCACGCGCTGATCGCGGCCCGGCTCTACGACCGCGATCCGGCGGCCGCGCTCGACGCCGAATGGTTCGCCCTTCGCCTGCGCCGCGCGCTCAAGCTGCGCGAAGCCTTCTTCGCCAAGCCGCTCTATCGCCTCGTTCACGCCGAGGGCGACGGCCTGCCCGGCTTCGTCGCCGACCGCTTCGGCGAGGTGTGCGTGGTGCAGTCCAATACCGCCGGCGCCGAACGGCTGCTGCCGGCGTTTGCCGAGGCGCTCGGCCGCACACTCGGGCCGAGCGCCGTCGTCCTGCGCAACGACGGCGCCGGACGCGCGCTCAAGGGCCTCGCCGACGAGGTCAGGGTATTGAGCGGCAGCATCGGCGGCCCGATCGAGATCGAGGATCGCGGCGCGCGCTTTCCCATCGACGTGCTCGGCGGACAGAAGACGGGCTGGTATCTCGACATCGCCGAGGCCCGCGGACGCGTGGCGCGGCTGGCGCAGGGCGCGCGCATCCTCGATCTCTACTGCCACACCGGCGCGTTCGCGGTCATCGCGGGCCGCGCCGGTGCCAAGTCGGTGCGCGCGATCGACGGTTCGGCCAAGGCGCTGACGCTGGCCGAACAGGCGGCGGCGCTGAACGGCCTGGGCGGGCGGGTCCGCTTCGAGCGCGCCGACGCCTTCGAGGCGCTCGCAGCGATCGAAGCCAAGCGCGAGCGCTACGACGTCGTGATCGCCGATCCGCCGAGCTTCGTGAAATCGAAGAAGGATCTCGGCCCCGGCGCCCGCGCCTATCGCAAGCTGGCGCGGCTTTGTGCCGGTGCCGTCGAGGGCGGCGGCTTCCTGTTCATCGCCTCGTGCTCGCACAACATGACGCCGGAGCTGTTCGCGGGCGAAGTGGCGGCCGGCCTCGCCGCCGCCGCGCGCACCGGCCGCATCGTGGCGAGCGGCGGCGCCGGGCCCGATCATCCGGTGCATCCGCAGCTCGCCGAGACCGCCTATCTCAAATGGCTGCTGCTGCAGGTCGACTGACTCAATCCCGTCACACTCCTGGCCGATCCTTCCGCCACGCCAGGGCGCCGCGGCCGTCAGGGATAGGCCGGCGCGGTCGGCCGTACTACGCGATTAGGGAGAGTGCCGGCCGCCGGGCCGGCTTTGCGGCGGAAGGGGAGAAGCCATGCGAATCAAGAGCTTCTCGATCATCGTGGCGTTTGCGGCGGCAACGGGCGCGGCCGCGGCGGCGCCTCCGCGCGCGCTCGACGGGCTTTCCGGCGCCGCGGCCGGGGGGATCGTGCTGGCGCAAAGCGTCAAGGAGCGGCCGCTCGATGCCGTGCCGCCTGTCGATACCGGCCGCGCGCCGCCGTCCACCGACCGTACCGGGCCGCCGCCGCCGCCGGCGGTGCCGCCCGCACCGAGATCTTCGACCCGCGCGGCCCCGCCGCCCGCGGCCGACGACGACCCGCCCGCCCGCGAGATGCCGCCGCCGCCCACCTCCACCTCGCGCTACGCGCCGCCGCCGCCGGCGCGCGCGCAGGAACCCGCCACCCGGCCGGCGCCGCGCGTCGACGAGCCGCCGCCCGCGCGGCGCGCCGATACGCCTCGCCGCCCGCCCGCCGCGCGTTCGGCCTTCGCCGCGAATTGCACGCAGCAATGCCATCTCTCGTGCGAAGCGTCGTTCGAGGCCTGCAACGGCGATTCCTCGCCGGCCAAGCCCGCTTGCGTGAAAAAGCTCGAATCCTGCCGCGTCGAACGCTGCGCCTGCCGCCTCGAGTGACCGGCACCGCGCGCGCCTTGGCGCTGCCCGCGGCTTCGGGCAGCATTGCGCGATGATGGAAACCTTCCGCCGCCTGCTCGTCTCCGCCCTTCTCCTGCCGGCCTCGTTCGCGCCGGCCGCCGCGCAGTCGGCCGTCGCGGTGCCGGTGCACGCGTTCCGCTTCGCCGGGCCGCCCGACGCCGCGCTGGCGCGGCTCCGCACGGCGGTGGAAAAGTGCTGGAACGACGAATACGACAGCCGCGTGCTCGGCCCCTACAGCGAGGTGGCCGAAGTGCCCGCCCGCGCCGCGGGCGGCGCCACGCTGCGGCTGGAGTGGCGCCGCGTCGTCGGCGACCGTACCGCCGGGCTGCTGAAGCGCGCCTTCGATATCGCGCTGGTGCCCGACGGCGGCGCCACGCGGATCACGGTGCTCGCCTACGGCCCCTATTTCGAGGTGGGCCGGGACGTCGAGGCGTGGCTGGCCGGCCGCGCGCGCTGCTTCGAGCGCAACCGCCCGATGCCGTAGCGCTCACGCCTCGGCGTGGACGCGCAGCAGGGCGGGTACCGTCTCGGGCGGGCGGCGGCCGAAGCCGCACTCGGTCGCGATGCCGAAATCCTTGACGAAGCGCTCGGCCATCGAAGCGCGCCGGCGCGTTCCCTCGATTCCGTCGCCGGGATGGACGAGGCCCAGGAACAGGCGCGTCTCCGGCCGCAGCTTCAGCTGGCGGAGCGGCGCGTAATACGTCGAGTCGTCGCGCTCTTTCGGCACCGGCAGGTGAATCCACTGGATCGGCCGCGGCGAGTCCGCCGAGATCGCGTTGGCGACCTTGACCAGGAGGCTGGAATCGGCGGGCTCCTTGAAATGCTTGCCGCCCGAATCGCCGTAGCAGAGATGGAAGCCCATCTCGATATCGTCCGGGATCGCGCCGCGCAGCGCGCACAGCCGATCGACGACGCCCTCGTAGACCGGCTGGAAGTGGACGCGGCGGATGCCCTCGAGCACCGCGAATTCCACCGCCACGTCCCATTGCACCGCGAGATCGGCGTGCGGAATGGCGGCCGCGATCTCGCGCGCCTCGGCGAGCAGGCGCCCGGCATAGGGCGCCTCGACCGCCGACTGCGCGCTCGCCTCGATGTATTGCGCCACCACGGCGAGCGGCGTCGGCAGGCTCACCTGGAAGCGCAGGCCCGAGGGAATGCGCCCCTCGTCGCGCAGGCGCCGGAACACGGCGTAGGACTCCTGCGCCGCCTTGGCATAGCCGAGCGCCCCGAACGCGACCGGCCCGCGATGCGCGGGATTGAGCACGAACACCGGAAACGGTCCGGCCGACGGCAATTGCTGAAGCGCCGGATTGCCGGCCAGCAGCGCGCGCTGCCACGCGATCCAGTTGGTGCGCGGCCCGGTCTCGCCGTCGGGCAGGCGCTTGACCTGGCCGTGCAGCGCGTGCGCGCAAGTCGCGAACACCTCCTCGGCCGAGCCGAGCGGCACGCTTCCGACGAGCAACACCTCGCGCTTGCCGTGCCCCGCCATCCCTGACCTCCCTCGTCCCGGGCGGGAAGGCTAAGCACCGCCGCCGGGCGCGTCAAAACAAAGCTAGCCCATTGTTCGCCCAACGGATTTACATTCAAGCCAGGTTCAGCTTGCTGCTGTATATTCCGCATACCTACAGAGGGTTATCCGGAAAGCCGCCGCAATGAAGCGCCTGTTCGCCATACTTCTGCTGGGCTTTCTGGCCCTCGGCCTCGTCGGCCTCTCGGCCGGCGGCGCCGCGGCCGGGCCGGCGAATTGCGCGCCCGAGGCGACCTCGGTCGCCGGCGCCGACGACCCGTTGGTCGAGCTGGCGGCCCTCACCGAACATCCCTCGGTACGCCGCAGCACGCTGTCCGACGGACCGCACTACGCCTGCAACAGCCAGTGCGCGCGCTCCTGCGCGGCGCGCTTCGGGCGCTGCCCGACGCGGGAATGCCGCCAGCAGTTCAACGCCTGCGTGCGCGGCTGCGGCTGTTGACGCGCAGCGCGCCGGCGAGCGCAACTCTCACGCCGCGGCCGCCAGCCGTTCCTTGACCATCTTCTGCATCCGCGCGAGCGGCCGGTCGTGGATGCCGAGCGCCTCGAGCGCCGCGACCGTCTGTTCGAGATAGTCGCGGCAGGCGCCGAGCGGCCCCACCGCCTTGGCGATGGCGTCGGCGACGGTGGCGTCGGCGAGGCGGCCGGCATAGCGCTCGTGCGCGCGGTTCATCAGGAAGCACAGCGCCTTCTGCGGCTTGTCGATGCCGTCGATCTGGACCGTCACCCAGCGCGGATCGTAGGAGCCGCTGACCATCTCGCGGCGGAACAGGATGTCGAATTCGGCTTCGGCGATGGCGCGCTCGATGCGCAGCGCGACGCCGGCGCAGGCGCCGCCGGGCACGAGGCCGAGCATGAGCCCCGGGCATTCCGGCGAGCCGCGGCCCAGATGCGTCCAGAGGCAGAAACGCCGGTGATAGCCGTAGAGCCGCGCGCGCTTCATCTCGGCGACGTGCACGCACGGGTTCCAGATCAGCGAGCCGTAGCCGAAGACCCAGACGTCGCCCGGCGGCGCTTCGGCGAGCAGCTTGCGATAACAATCGACGATCTGCTGCTCGGTCCACCGGCCAGGATAGCCGCCCCGCGCATCGATCATCTTGTCGATGAAGCCGTTTTTGATGGAATCGCGGGTGAGGACCACGGAAGGGCGGCGATGTGACATGGCGCACGCGCGCCGAGGCTTGTTGCAAGCCACTGGCAAGCCGCGCTTTATAGCCTGCCAGCGCCCCCTTCACCAAGAGGCCTCCCATCCGCCCCCAGTTCCGCCAGCCGGCCACAGCGAGCGCCGGGCCGCCGCGCGGACGGGCGCGCGCATGACCGAGCGGACGGCCCCGGGCACCGGCTCCGGCTGGAACGCCATGTCCGCGAACAGCCGCGCCGCGGTCTGGATGCTGCTCGCCGTGCTCGCGTTTTCCGTCAACAACGTCTCGCTCAAGAGCCTCGCGCGCGAGCTCGATCCGCTGCAGATCATGTTCGTGCGCGGCGTGATCATGACCGGCTTCCTGCTGCCGATCGCCTGGCGGACGCGCGCGCTCGCGACGAAGCGCTTCGGCGGGCACCTCACGCGCTCGCTGCTCGGCACGTCGGGCGCCTATCTGTTCATTCTCGCGCTGTCGCTGGCGCCGGTCGCCGACGTGGTGGCGCTGAGCTTCTCGCGCGCGCTGTTCATCGTCGTGTTCGCGGTGCTGATCTTGGGCGAGGTCGTCGGCTGGCGGCGCTGGACGGCGTGCGCGGCCGGCTTCGTCGGCGTGCTGGTGATGGTGCGGCCGGGCTTCGGCGAGATCAACCTCGGCATGGTCGCCGCCGCCACCGACGCGATCCTGTCGGCCGGCGTGGCGCTGACGCTCAAATCGCTCGGGCGCACCGAGCGGCCGCAGACGATCGTGTTCTATTTCGGCCTGCTCTCGACGCTGTTCTCGATGGTGCCGGCGCTGCTCGTCTGGCGCGATCCGGGCACGCAAGGCTGGCTGCTGCTGGCGCTGACCGGCGTGCTCGCCACCTGCGGCCAGTTCGCGGTCACGCGCGCCTGGACCGAGGGCGAAGCCTCGATCGTCGCGCCGATCGCCTATGTGCAGCTCGTGCTCTCCGGCGGCCTCGCCTATCTGCTGTTCCGCGAGACGCCCGACCTGCTCGGCCTGGCCGGCGCCGCCATCATCGTCGCCTCCACGCTCTACATCGCGCTGCGCGAGGCGAGATTGAAGAGAACGGACACGAACGCGTAGGGGCGCGCTGCGCGCGCCCTGGCGACGCATGACGGGCGCACGCCACGAGGCGTGGCATCGACGCCGCTGCCCCCCTGCGCGCAATTGCCGGTGGGACCAGGGCGCGCGCAGCGCGCCCCTACGTGTGAGACGGCACGCCCGCCTCGCCCAGATCCCAGAACAGCCCGGCCATCATCGTCAGCCCCTCGCGCGCGACCGAACCGAGCATGTGCTCGTCGGGCGCGTGCTGCGAGCACGAGGGATAGGAGTGCGGGACCCAGATCGTGGGAACGCCGGCGATGTCGGCAAAGATGTCGTTCGGCACCGTGCCGCCGAGATTCGGCAGGATCGCGGGCTTCTTGCCGGTCGTCTCGGCGATCGAGCGCGCGGCCCAGCGCACCCAGGGATGATCGGGATCGAGCCGTGTGGCCCGGCAGTGCTGGCCCGGCGTCATCGCCACCGCGACCTCGGGAAACCCCTCGCGGTCGAGGTGGCGGCGCAGGGCCGGCACCACGTCCATCGGATCGGTGCCGACGACGAAGCGGAGCTGGCAATGCGCCGAGGCCGCGGGCGGGATCGCGTTGACCGGCCGCTCGGGATTGCCGGTCTTCATCGCCAGCACGCTGAAGCTGTTCCAGCCGTAGACGCGCTCGGCCGGCGTCAGGCCCGGCTCGCCCCAATCGGCGTCGATCGCGGGGCCGTCGGCGCCGCCATCCACCTCGCAATCGGCCAGCGCCATGCGCACCGAGTTCGTCAGCGTCTTCGGCCGCCACTCCGGCACGCGGATGCGCCCGCTGCGGTCGACGATCGACGCGATCGCGTGCGCGAGAATCGCGCCCGGCTCGGCGAGCAGGCCGCCCCAATTGCCCGAATGGTGCGCGCCCTTGCGGAGATCGACTCGCATGTCGAAGTTGACGAGGCCGCGCGAGCCGGTGAACAGCGTCGGCCGCTCGGCGCGCAGGCGCGGCCCGTCCGAGGCGATGAACACGTCGGACCGCAGCGCCGCCGCCTCGCGCCGGAACAGGTCGGCGAGGCCCGGCGAACCCGTCTCCTCGCCGGTCTCGAGCACGAGAACGAAATCGAAGCCGAGGCGCCCGCGCGTCTCGAGCACGGCGCGCAGCGCGGCGAGGTTGATCGTATGCTGGCCCTTGTTGTCGGCGGTGCCGCGGCCGTAGAGCCGGTCGCCCTCGGGCGCGAGCGTCCACGGGTCGAGGCCGCCGTGCCACTGGCCCTCGAGGCCGCGGATCACGTCGCCGTGCCCGTAGCTGAGGACCGTCAGCGCATTGCCGGGCTCCGCGCGCCGCGCGATCAGGAACGGCCAGGCGCCGGCCGGATTGGCGACGCAGCGGCACTCGCAGCCGAGCGCCGCCAGCGACGGCGCGATCTCCTCGCGCAGATAGCGCTCGAGTTCGCCCGCGCGTTCGGGGTTCTGGCTCTCGGTGCGGAAGGCGACGCGGCGCGCGAGCTCGGCGGCGAAGCCGCCCCGGTCGTAGAACGCGGCGGCGCGGGCAATGGCGGCGGATCGGGTCATGCGGGCTCGAAGCGAGAGGGTTGCGGCATCATCGCGCCACTCTGCCAGCATCGACCTCGCCGAGGAAGCCGAGGACGGCGGCGCTGTAGCGCGAAGAGGTGCGGCGCGCGCGCGACTGGCTGGTGGCCCAGGCGGCCGCGTGGGGCGCGCCCAGCGAGACTTGAGCTAGATCAAAGCGGGATGCCGGCCGCGGCGGCATCTTCGCGCGGTACAACCGAGCCGCTCCGTCCATGCGTCCCGTCACCGACCACGCCGAGGTCTCGATCGATTTCCCGGAGAAGGCCTATATGGGCACCTTCGGCCGCACGGCGACGTTCGCCGCGACGGCGGCGCCGGGCGGCGTGGATCTCAAGCTGGCGCATGGCGGAACGCTGAAGCGCAGCGTCGACGTGCATCTGCACTGGTATCTCTTCGCCGACATCCTCGACGAAATCGCCGCATCGCTCGAAGGCCGGACCGGCCTCGTCGACGAGGCGCATCGGTCGGCCCTGGCGGACGCCGTCAAGCGCATGGCCGCGGCGCTGGCCGCACCCGCCGCCGCCCCGGACCCGAGCCGATAGGAGATCGACATGCTTGCCCGCGAGATCATGACGCGCAATCCCATCTCGGTGCCGGCATCGATGCCGGTCGAGGACTGCGCGCGGCTGCTGCTGGAGAAGCGCATCAGCGCGGTTCCCGTGGTCGACGCCGCCAACGGCGTGATCGGCATCGTCAGCGAAGGCGACCTGATCCGCCGGCGCGAGGCCGGCACGCAGCGCCGCTATTCCTGGTGGCTCGAGCTGGTGTCCGACCCGCAGGCCATGGCGCGCGACTTCGTCAAGAGCAGCGGCCACAAGGTCAGCGACGTGATGACGAGGCAGGTCGTGTCGATCACCGAGGACATGCCGCTCGCGGCGATCGCCGGCATCCTCGAGAAGCGGCACATCAAGCGCGTGCCGGTCATGCGCGACGGCAAGCTCGTCGGCATCGTCTCGCGGGCCGATCTCGTGCGCGCGCTGCTGGCCGGCCGCGCCGCGCCCGCCCCTTCCACCGCGAGCGATTCCGACATCCGCGATCACTTCCTGGCCCGCCTCGACAAGGAGCCGTGGGGCCCGCGGGCCTACGTCAACATCATCGTCAACGAGGGCAAGGTGGAGCTGTGGGGCTTCGCCGGCTCGCCGGAGGAGGCGCGCGCGATCGGCCTGCTCGCCGAAGAGGTGCCGGGGGTGCGCAGCGTGGTCAACAACGTGCGCGTCGGCGAGCACGCCAAGTATCTGTTCTAGAAAGGATCGGTCCCGGGTATCTCCCTCACCCTGTCGGACCTGAACTGCCGGTCCCGCTGCCTGCGGGACCGGCATTTTTTCCGCCCCGGCGCGGCGCCGGCGGTCGTCCGTTCGGCCCGGTCCCTGCAGTGAAATCCGGTATACGCCCGGAATCGGCGAAATCCGCGCCCGTCCGCGCGCGCCCGGCGCCCGTCAATCCGCCCACGGCATCGGCGCTTCGTTCAAGCCCCAGTACACGCTCTTCTGGCGCATGTAGTTGCGGATGCCGAGGCGGCCCTTCTCCACGCCGATGCCGCTGTCCTTGCGGCCTGCGAACGGCGTCGCGATGCTGAACAGCTTGTAGGTGTTGACCCACACGGTCCCGGCCTCGAGCCGGCGGCCGAGCCGCCAGGCGCGGCGGTAGTCGCGGGTCCAGATGCCGGAGGCGAGGCCGTAGACCGAATCGTTCGCCTGCGCGACCAGATCCTCCTCGTCCCTGAACGGAATCGCGACCAGCACCGGGCCGAAAATCTCCTCCTGCGCGACGCGCGCGCGGTTGCCGAGGCCGGCGATGACCGTCGGCAGCAGGTAGTTGCCCTTGGCGTAGACGGCGCCGGCCGGCCGCTCGCCGCCGCACAGCACAGCACCGCCCTCCTTGCGCCCCGCATCGATATAGGCCTCGATCGAGGCGCGGTGCTCGGGCGTGATCTGCGGGCCCATCTGCGTCGTCTCGGACGCCGGATCGCCGATCCGCAGCGCCTTCGTCTTGGCGACGAGCTTCTCGAGGAACGCGTCGTAGATCTTCGCGGCGACGAAGAGGCGCGAGCCCGCGATGCACGATTGCCCGGCCGAGCTGAAGATGCCGAAGATCACGCCGTTCACCGCGTGGTCGATCTCGGCGTCCTCGCACACGATCGTCGGCGACTTGCCGCCGAGCTCCAGGATCACCGGCATCATCTTGTCGGCGGCGACGTGCGCGATCGCCTTGCCGGTGCTCGTACCGCCGGTGAACGAGACCATCTTCACGTCGGGGTGCTCGACGATGGCGTTGCCGACGCTGCGCCCGGCCCCCGGCAGCACGCTGACGACGCCCTTGGGCAGCCCGGCCTCGAGGCAGATGCGGCCGAGTTCCAGCGCGACCAGCGGCGTCGGCCCCGCCGGCTTCAGCAGCACGGCATTGCCCGCCGCGAGCGCGGGCGCCAGCTTCTGCGCGTCGCTGGCGATCGGCGAGTTCCACGGCGTGATCGCGGCCACCACGCCGCACGGGTCCCAGGTGCTCATCGTGAGATACGGGCCGCGCGACGGCGTCAATTCGGCCTCGGCGGTCTCGCACACGGCGCCGAAATAGCGGAACGTGCCGGCCGCGCTGGCGACGAGCGCGCGCGTCTCCGAGATCGGCTTGCCGTTGTCGCGGCGCTGGAGCTGCGCCAGGTCCTCGGCCCGCGCCGTGATGAGATCGGCGATCCTGTAGAGATGGAGCGCGCGCTGATGCGGCAGCAGATCGCGCCATTTCGGATCGGCGAGCGCGCGCTTGCCGGCGGCAACCGCATCGTCCACATCGGCCGGCGACGCGCCGGTCACCTCGCCGGAGACCGACTGATCGTGCGGATAGTGCGAGACGACGACGGGCCCGCGCCCGGCCTTCCACTCGCCGCCGATGAGGATGGGTTGAGCGGTCACAGAAGCCCCACTTTCACGATCGTCAAATCTCGACCGCGCTCGCGCGGTTGCGGATGGCGCGCAGCACGCTGAGCGCGGCGAGGCTCGAGGTCTTGGGATTGTCGGGCAGCGGCTTGCCGCGCATCTCGACGGTCATCCGGCCAAAGGCGCCTTCGGCCTCGATCTGGTGGATGTTGCCCTCGGCCGCGGGATCTGCGACGAGCGCGACCTCGGTCTTGTCCCATCCGGCGCCGGCCAGCGCGATCGTGGCGCAGACATTGGCGTTCTGCGGATAGGCGCGTGCGGCCTCGTCGGCGCGGCCCGCATAGAGAACGGCTTCGGCGGAAAGGTTCGCGAGATCGACGATCTTCTCGGCCGGCGTGCCCTTCCAGGCCTTGGGCGGCTTGCGCGACGTGTAGCGCACCCGCGCAAGCCCGCCCTGCCGCGCCGCGGCGAGCGCATCGATCCCGCCGACGGCGCCGGCCACGATCAGCATCTTCGCCTTGCCCTTCTCGGCCGCCGCGGCGAGCTTGTCGAAGAGCGCGCGGTCGGCCAGCGCGCCGGCCGACACGACGACGAGGTCGCTGCCCGCCTCGAGCACGGCTGCGCCGTGCTCGGCGAGGCCGCCATGGCCCGCCGCCTCGACGACGAGCGGCGGAACGTGGAAGCCCAGCTCGGCGACGCTGCCGACGGCGGCGATGCCCGCGCCCACGGCCTTCTGCACCTCGGCCACGCGCGTCCGGCGCACGACGATGGCCGTGCAGCGCGCCGCCTCGTCGCGCTTCAGGTTCTTCAGCACGAATTTCGCGATGGCGCCGTGGCCGATGAGGGCGAAGTCGAGGCTCATGGCCTCAGGTTTTAGCCCTGACCGGCGGTCCCGCGAAGGGCTTTGCGAAGGGGCCGAGCGCCGTCATGTCGACCTCGACGAGCGACGGGCCGGGCGCAGCGATCGCGGCCGCCAGCGCCTCGTCGAACGCCGCGATGCTCTGGACGCGCCGGTGCGCGAGCCCGATCGAGGCCGCGAGCTTCGCGAAATCGGGCGTCACGAGATCGGCGTAGGCGCGGCGGCCGCCATAATGCGCGTCCTGGATGTTGCGGATCACGCCGTAGCCGCCATCGTTCATCAGGACGTAGACGACGTTCGCGCGCTCCTGCACGGCCGAGACGATTTCGCCGGCCGCGAGCGCAAAGCCCCCGTCGCCGACCAGCGCCACCGTCTTCACGTCGGGCCGGCCCAGCGCGGCGCCGATCGCCATCGGAACGCCCTGGCCGATCGCGCCGCCGAGCGAATGGACGCCCTGGCGCGGATCGGACAGCGCCGTGTAGCGGTTGCCCCAGGTGCTGTTCGAGAGCGTGATATCGCGCACCCAGGGCGCGCCCTGCGGCAACCGCTTGCGCACGATCTCGGCCAGGGCCGCGTAATTGGCGCCGAGCGAATCCTTGAGGGCGGCCACCGCCTTCGCCCGCGCCGCGGCGAGGTCGGCGGCGAAGGCGGGGTCGATGTTCAGCCTGCCGCGCAACCGCTCGGCGAGGCCCGACAGCACCTCCGCCGCGTCGCCGCGCACGAACATGCCGACCGGGTAGCCGCGGCCTTCCATCGCGAGATCGACGTCGACCTGGATGCGGTCCTTCGGCAGGCGCAGCGCGTGCTTCAGAGTCTCGTTGCCGCGCAGCCGCGAGCCGACGACGACGAGGAGATCGCAGGTGTCGTAAAACGCCTCGATCGGCGGCGAGAGGTTGAACGCGCCGAGCGTCATCGGGTGGTCTTCGCGCACGGCGCCGCGGCCGTTCACGCTGGTGACGAAGCCGATGCCCATGTCGGCGAGCGCCCCGGCGGCCCTGGCCGCGCCGCGGGCGCCGCCGCCGAGCCAGAACAGCGGACGCCGCGCCGCCGCCACGCGCGCGGCCAGCGCATCGACGCCGGCCGGCGACGGCGATTGCGGCGGCACCGGCGCCGCGGCAATGCGCTCGGGCCACGCGACCGGCGCGGCCTGCACGTCGATCGGGATCTCCACGCTGACCGGCCCCATCGGCGGCGTGAGCGCCGTGCGCGCGGCCTCGCGCAGCACGCCGAGCGCCTCCTGCGCCGACCAGATGCGGAAGAATGCCTTCGACACCGACTTCAGCATGTCGGGCTGGCGCGGCGCTTCGTGGATGTAGGAGCGGTTGCGGTCGAGATAGGAAAGCTCGACCTGGCCGGTGAGATGCAGCACCGGCGTGCCCGCGGTGAGCGCCTCGACGAGGCTGCCCGCGGCGTTGCCGGCCGCGACGCCGGTGGACGTGATGCCGACGCCGAGCCCGCCCGTCACGCGCGCGAACGCGTCGGCCATGTTGAGCGCCCCGGCCTCGCCGCGCGCCGGCACGAACCGAATGCGGTTGCGCCGCGCGAAGGCGTCGAGGATCGGCATGTTGTGGATCGAGATCACGCCGAATGCGGTGGCGACGCCGCACTCCTCGAGGAACGCGGCGACGAGGTCGCCCACGGTGGCGGTCGCGGTGGCGGATGCGGCGTCAGGCAAAGCGGGACACTCCGCCGGCCACCTCGAGCGAGGCGCCGGTGATGAACGAGGCGGCCGGCGAGGCCAGGAACGCGATGGCGGCGGCGGGCTCTTCCGGGCGGCCGAGGCGGCCGATCAGGATGCCCTTCTCTTTCGCGAGCTTCGCCATCCACTGCTCTTTGGTCTCGCCGCCCTTGGCCTGCGCCTCGTAGCGGCGCTGCCACTGGCCCGAATCGACGATGCCGAGCAGGATCGCGTTGACGCGCACGCGCTTCGGCGCGAATTCGACGCTCATCGACTTCGCGAGGTTCTGCACGCCCGCGCGCAGCGCCGAGGTGGCGACCATGTGCGGCTCGGGCTGGCGCGCGAGCAGCGAATTGACCACGACGACGGCGGCGCTGGCCGATTTCTCGAGCGCCGGCAGGAAGGCGCGGGTCGGATGGATCACGCTGAAGAACTTGAGCCGAAACTCGTCGCCCCACGCCTCGTCGGCGGTGTCGGCGAACGTGCTGAGTCGGCCCTGCCCGGCATTGTTGACGAGAATGTCGGCGCCGCCGAAGCGCGCCACGACCGCGTCGCGAAACGCCTCCACCTGCGCCTTGTCGAGCACGTCGCAGCGCTCCGCGAGCACCCGGTCGCCGAACGCGGCGCGCAGCGGGCCCGCCGCGTCGGCGAGCCGGGCCGCGTCGCGGCCGCACAGCGCGACCCTGCAGCCCTCGGCCAGCAGCAGCTTGGCCGTCGCAAGCCCGATGCCGCTCGTGCCGCCGGTGACGACCGCGCGCAATCCTTCGAGTCCGAGGTCCATCAGCCCTGCCAGCCGGGATCGGGTTTGCCCGCCATGTAGTCGCGGAAGCCCGGCGGCGGCGGGCCGGCCGTGCCCCAGCGGTCCATGAGGTGCGGCACGCGCCGCCACACCTGCGGCTCGTGCGTCGCGTCGTCGACCTGCTGCACCTCGGTCGTGTATTCGACGACGAAATCGTTCGGATCGGTGAAATAGGCGAACACGTTGTTGCCGGGGCCGTGGCGCCCGATGCCCCAGCCGACCGGCTTGCCCTTGGTCTTGAGGCGGCCGATGCCGCGCATCAGCGCATCGACGTTCGGCATTTCGAACGCGATGTGGTTGAGCGAGGCGTGATCGGCGCGGTTGAGCGAGATCGCATGGTGGTCGCTGTTGCAGCGGATGAACACCATCTGGTTCTCGGACCAGTCGCTGATGCGGAAGCCGAGCGCCTCCTCGTAGAAGTGCAGCAGCTTCTCGAGCTGCGGCGTGTTGAGCACGACGTGGGTGATCTTGCGCGGCGCGTCCGGCCGGTCGGGCGAATCCGGATACTGCTCGACGCCGCAGGAAAGCCGCAGCAGCCGGTTGTCGGG
>JAEULD010000266.1 GCA_016792765.1 Candidatus Odyssella sp. | reverse complement strand
GCCGCCAAGGTGGGCGCCGACGCGCGCATTGCGCGGCGCGAGCCCAATCTCGTGCCGGCGCGCGGCAAGCCCGTAGGCCGCAAGGCGGCGCTCGCGGCCTTCACGGCGATGGCCGAGGAGGCCTCGGCCACGGTCGCGCGCGTCAACACGATGATCGACGTGCCGAACGCCGTCGCCGATTTCCTGCGCATGCACAACCTGCCGATGCGCGCGGTGCTGGCGCCCGATCCGCTGCTCGACGCGGCGCGCTGGGAGCGACGCAAGACGCTGGAGCTCCGCAAGGGCGCGGCCGAGGCGTTCGACGAGGTGGGCATCAGCCTCGCCTGGCGCGCGGTGGCCGAGACGGGGACGCTCGTGATGCTCGCCGGCGCCAACACGCCGACCACGATCAACTTCCTGCCCGAGACCGAGATCGTGATCCTGCCGGCCGACCGCGTCGTCGGCTGCTACGAAGACGCGCTGGCGCCGCTGCGCGCGAAAGGCGGCGACGGGCGCCATTCGCTGCCGCGCGTCGTGAACTTCGTCACCGGCCCCTCGCGCAGCGCCGACATCGAGCAAACGCTGCAGCTCGGCGCGCACGGGCCGCGGCGGCTGCACATCGTCATCGTCGACGACGCGGCGTGACCATGCCGAAGCGGCCGAAGCGCATCGCGAGCGAGCCGCCCTGGATGCGCCTCGGGCCGGCCGCCGATGCGCCCGACGAAGGCGACGACGGCGAGCGGCTGTGGACGAAAATCGCCGCGGGCGTGACGCCGCTCGCGAAGACGCGGCACAAGCGCCACGCCGCGCCGGCCTCGCCGACGCATGGCGCGTCTCAATCTCGCCCAGCCAAACCGCCGCTTCCCGCCGCCGCCGCTGAGCGCGCCCTGCCCCACCCTGCGACGCCGTCGCCCCGGCGCATGCCGGCGCCGGCCGGCCCGCCGCCGCTCGTGCCCGGCCAGCTCGCCGGGCTCGACCGCCGCAGCGGCGAGAAATTGCGCAAGGGCCAGATGCCGGTGGAGGCGAAGCTCGACCTGCACGGCATGACGCAGGAGGCGGCCCATGCCGGCGTCGTCCGCTTCGTCGAGGCGCAGCACGCGGCCGGCGCGCGCTGCGTGCTGATCGTCACGGGAAAAGGCGGCCGCGGCGGCGATCCGTTTCAGCCGAAGGCCGTGCCCGGCCGCTTCACGTTCGGCGCCGGCCGCGGAATCCTCAAGGAAGCGCTGCCGCGCTGGCTCAACGAGCCGCGCCTGCGCGCCCGCATCGTCGCCGTGCAGCCCGCCAGCCGCGCCCATGGCGGCGAGGGCGCCGTGTATGTGCTCCTGAAGCGGACGCGGTAGCGCCGGCCCGCTAACGGCGCGGGACGATCAGCTCGATCTCCAGGTCTTCGAAATGCCGCACGTTGAACGTGGCAAATCGGGCATTGTTGGCGATGACGATACCGGCAATCTGCGTATCGCGAAACTCGACCGGGCGGCCCTTCCGGCGGCGATGCGCCACGAGCAACGCAGCGGCAGCGGCGGCGTGTGCGTCGAAAGGAAGCGCGCGATGTTCCAATTCCGCCATCGCCGCCGCAAATGCTTTCTCCAGCGTCGCGCGCTTTCGACTCATCGCCAGCGTTTCGATCCCGGCGAGAAGCTCGAAGACGGCGATCGCCGTCGTATGGACTTCGTCGGCGCGCTGCACGTTCAGCCATTCGCGGACGGCTTCGTCCGGATCGGGGCGCATCAGCGCCGAAAGCACGTTCGTGTCGAGAATGATCACTTGTCGAAGCGGGCGGGTCGGGCCGGATAACCCCGAAATTCCACCACGTCTTCGGTCAACCCGGCACGGCGGAAGTGCCGCGCGATGCGCGACCCGAGCCCGGCGCGGCTCCCGCCTTTCGGTTTCACCGCTTCGCGCAGGATGTGGCGTGCCTCTTCCTCCATGCTGCGGCCATGCTTCTCGGCACGGCGCTTGAGGCGTGCTTTCACATCGGTTTCGAGGTTGCGGACGATCAGCTGGGCCATGCGCGGCGCTCCGGTTCTGATATCATGATATCAAAGCGTGCGCCGCGCCTGCAAGGATATGCCGTTAGAGGATAAACCGGCTCAGATCCGCGTTCTTCGCGAGCTCGCCGACGCGGCCGTTGACGTAGCCGCGGTCGATCGCCAGCGTCGTGCCGGCCTTGTCGGTGGCGGTGAAGCTGATCTCCTCGAGCACCTTTTCCATCACCGTGTGCAGGCGGCGCGCGCCGATGTTCTCGACGCTGCGGTTGATCTCGGCCGCCGCGTCGGCGATCGCATCGATGCCGTCTTCGGCGAAATCGAGCGTCACCTGCTCGGTGGCGAGCAGCGCGCGGTATTGCTTGACGAGGCTGTTCTCGGGCTCGCGCAGGATGCGCGCGAAGTCGTCGCGCGTGAGCGCCTTCAGCTCGACGCGGATCGGCAGGCGGCCCTGCAATTCGGGCAACAGGTCCGACGGCTTCGAGAAATGGAAGGCGCCCGAGGCGACGAACAGGATGTGGTCGGACTTCACCGGGCCGTGCTTGGTGGCCACCGTGGTGCCCTCGATCAGCGGCAGGAGATCGCGCTGCACGCCCTCGCGGCTGACATCGGCGCCGGCGCGCTCGCTGCGGCCGGCGATCTTGTCGATCTCGTCGATGAACACGATGCCGTTCTGCTCGGCGTTCCGGATCGCGTCGCCGGTCACCTGCTCCTGGTCGAGCAGCTTGTCGCTCTCCTCGGCCACGAGCAGGTCGTAGCTTTCGCCGACCGTCATGCGCCGGCGCTTGGTGCGCTGGCCGAATGCCTTGCCGAGCATGTCGTTGAGGTTGATCATGCCCATCGAGGCGCCGGGCATGCCGGGGATCTCGAACGTCGGCATCGCGCCGCTGCCGCCCTCCGCCAGCTCGACCTCGATCTCCTTGCCGTTGAGCTCGTTGCTGCGGAGCTTGCGGCGGAAGGCCTCGCGCGTGTCGGGCCGCGCCTCCTTGCCGACGAGCGCGTCGAGCACGCGATCCTCGGCCGCCGCCTCGGCGCGTGCGCGCACGTTCTTGCGCAGGCGCTCCTTCGTCATGCCGATCGATACCTCGACGAGGTCGCGCAGGATCGAATCGACGTCGCGGCCGACATAGCCGACCTCGGTGAATTTCGTGGCCTCGACCTTGAGGAACGGCGCATCGGCGAGCTTCGCGAGGCGGCGCGCGATCTCGGTCTTGCCGCAGCCGGTCGGGCCGATCATCAGGATGTTCTTCGGCAGCACCTCTTCGCGCATCGCCTCGTCGAGCTGCTGGCGGCGCCAGCGGTTGCGCAGCGCGATCGCGACCGCGCGCTTCGCATCGTGCTGGCCGACGATGAAGCGGTCGAGCTCCGAGACGATCTCGCGCGGGCTGAACGCGGACGCCGCGGGTGCCGCGACGGGTTTGGGCCTGCTGGTCATGGGCGTTCCAAGAAGGATGACGGGAGCCGGGGAGCCGGGAAGACGAGGAAATGCGCGCCAACGGCGCGCCAAGAAATCTCCTCCCCGGCTCCCCGCCTCCTGTTCACTTGCCTCACAAAGTTTCGAGGGTGATCTGGTCGTTCGTGTAGATGCAGAGGTCGGCGGCGATCTTGAGCGACTTGCGCGCGATCGCCTCGGCGTCGAGCTGCGTTTCGGCCATCAATGCGCGCGCGGCGGCGAGCGCGAACGGGCCGCCCGAGCCGATGCCGATGAGCTGATCGACCGGATCGAGCACGTCGCCGGTGCCGGTGAGCACCAGCGAGACGTCCTTGTCGGCCACCGCCATCATCGCCTCGAGCCGGCGCAGGAAGCGGTCGGTGCGCCAGTCCTTGGCGAGCTCGACGCAGGCGCGCGTGAGCTGGCCGGGATGCTTCTCGAGCTTGCCTTCGAGCCGCTCGAACAGCGCGAACGCATCGGCCGTGGCGCCGGCGAAGCCGGCGATCACCGTGCCGCCGCCGAGCCGGCGGACCTTCTTGGCGTTGGGCTTCAGGACGGTCTGCCCGAACGTGACCTGCCCGTCGGCGGCGATCACGACCATGCCGTTGCGCCGGACCGAAAGAACCGTGGTGCCGTGGATGGCGGGAGAGGATGGGTGCGACATGACCGCGCTTACATGGCGGTTTTGCGCGCCGGGTTCAATGGCGGGCGCGGTGCCGGGGAGCCCCCGTCCGGCCGGCGACGTTGCCGGGGCAGGCGGGACGTGCTAGCCACGCGGCCGTTTTCCCGCATTTTTGCGACGGAGTTCACCGATGGCCGACAATCCCGGCAATGGCAGCGGCCAGAATGCCGCCAGCACCGATCAGCCGCCGCTGATGGTGAAGGGCCAGTACATCAAGGATTTCTCGTTCGAGAACCCGAGCGCGCCCGAAGTGTTCATGCAGGGCGACGTTTCGCCCCAGGTGGACATCAGCGTGAACGTCGAGGCGCGGCGCCTGCCGAACGCCGATTACGAGGTGGTGCTGTCGATCAAGGTGGACGCCAAGTCCAAGGACAAGGCCGTGTTCCTGTGCGAGCTGGCCTATGCCGGCGTGTTCGCGCTGGGGCCGATCATTCCGCAGGACCAGCACCAGGGCGTGCTGCTGATCGAATGCCCGCGACTCTTGTTCCCGTTCGCGCGCGCGATCATCGCCGACGCCACGCGCGAGGGCGGCTTCCCGCCGCTGACCCTGCAGCCGATCGATTTCTTCTCGCTGTTCCAGCAGCAGATGCAGGCGCAGCAGGCCCCGCGCTCGCCGATCATCAAGCCGTAGGCACGTCCGTTTCGTAGGGGCGGCGTCCCGCCCCTACGACTTCCGCCAGATCGGATCCTTGATCTTGGCGAGGAACTTCTCGTGCAGCGCGAGTTCCTCGGCGCTGGGCTGCGCGCCGGGCAGGTCGCGGCGCGGCGGGCGGATCGCGGCCGGCGCCTTCGCCTTCGGCATCAGGATCGCGGCGCCGCGCTTGCCGCCGTTCACGGCGAAATCGAGGCCGGGCTGGCGGCCGCCGATCAGCTCGAGATAGACGCGCGCGAGCAGCCCCGCGTCGATCAGCGCGCCGTGCCGCTCGGCGCGGATCGAAAGGTCGATCTCGAAGCGGCGGCAGAGCGCGTCGAGGCTGGCCTGGGCGCCCGGATATTTCTGGCGCGCGATCGAGATCGTGTCGATCACGCGCGACATCAGCAGCGCCCCGCGCGACAGGCGCTTCAGCTCCCAGTTCACGAAGCCCATGTCGAATTCGGCGTTGTGAATGACGAGCTGGTCGCCGGCGAGGAAATCGAGGAACTCGTCGGCCTTGTCGCGGAACAGCGGCTGGCCCTTCAGGAAATCGTCGGAGAGCTTGTGCACCTCGAAGGCGCGCTGATCGCTGTCGCGCTCGGGGTTGAGATAGGTGTGGAAGGTGCGCCCGGTCGGCACGTGATTGACCAGCTCGACGCAGCCGATCTCGATGATGCGGTGCGTCGCCGGATCGAGGCCGGTGGTTTCCGTGTCGAGAACGATCTGGCGCATGAAAAACGAAGCGAACAGGAGCCAAGGAGTTGGGGGAGGATTCTAGTGGGCCCGCTTATGGCGCGCCATCGCTTACTTCTCCCCGGCTCCCCGGCTCCTGTGAGTCTTTCTTTGCCGTGGCGGGTTTGCGCCCTGCAACTTTGCGAGAATGCGGCGGAGCGCAAGCAGCGTCTCGCGATAGCCGCGATTGGTGTGGACGACGAAATCGGCGCGGCGGCGCTTCTCGGCATCGGGCGTCTGCCGGCCGAGCAGGAGATCGAGCTTCGCGGCGCTCATGCCGGGGCGGCGCAGCACGCGCTGGCGCTGGATGTAGGCCGGCGCCGAGACGACGATGACGGCATCGCAGCGCTTTTCGCCGCCGGTTTCGAACAGCAGAGGGATGTCGAGCACGGCGATCGGCGCGCGGCGGAGACGCAGGCTGCGGAGGAAGCGCTCCTGGATGCGGCGCACGAGCGGATGCACGATGCGCTCGAGCCGCGGCACGGCGGCGGGGTCGGCGCGCAGCATTTCGGAGAGGCGCGCGCGATCCACGGCGCCGTCGCGCACCGCGCCGGGAAACGCGCGTGCGATCGGCTCCACCGCGGCACCGCCCGGGGCGTAGATCCGGTGCACCTCGGCGTCGGCATCGTAGACCGGCACGCCGAGAAAGCGCAGCACGCGCACGGCGTTGCTCTTGCCCATGCCGATCGAGCCGGTGAGGCCGACGACGATCATCCGCGCTCCATCTCGGCGATGAGGTCGGCGGCGACGTGGCGGCGCAGCGCGTCGGTCACTTCCGGGTCGCGGCCGAACCAGGCGCGGAAGCCGGCGCGCGCCTGGTGCAGCAGCATGCCGAGCCCGTCGACCGCCGGGTGGCCGCGCGCCCGCGCCGCCCGCAGCAGCGGCGTTTCCAGCGGGACGTAGACGATGTCGTTGACCGGCGCGCTCCGCGGCAGCGCCGCGAGATCGAGCGCCAGCGGCGGCTGGCCCTTCATGCCGAGCAGCGTCGTGTTGACGAGCAGCGCGGCGCCGGCCAGCGCGCGCGCGGCCTCTTCCCAGGCGAGGCGGCGGATCGGCCCGCCGAGCGCGGCGGCGAGCCGCTCGGCGCGCTCCGGCGTGCGGTTGACGAGCCGGATCTCGGGCGCCCCGGCCGCGATCAGCGCCTGCACGACGGCGCGCGCGCTGCCCCCCGCGCCGAGCACGACCGCCGGGCCTTTCGCGGGATCGTAGGCGGGCGCCCCGGCGCGCAGCGCCTCGATGAAGCCGAAGCCGTCGGTGTTGCTGCCGTGGATTTCGCCCGTCGGCGTGAAGACCAGCGTGTTGGCGGCGCCGGCCTTCCGGGCGCTCTCGTCGGCGCTGTCGCACAAGGCATAGGCGGCCTCCTTGTGCGGGACCGTGACGTTGGCGCCGGCGAAGCCGAGGCGCACGAGGCCCCTCACCGCCTCGGCGAAATGCTCTGCCCGCACCGGCAGCGGCAGATAGGCGCCGTTGATGCCGTATCGCTCGAGCCAGAAATTGTGCAGGCGCGGCGAGCGCGAATGCGCCACCGGCCAGCCGAGCACGCCGGCGAGGCGCGTCTCTCCATCGATGCTCATGCCGGGACGATGCCGCGCCCGCGCAGGAAATCCAAGAGCGCCAGCAGCGGCAGGCCGAGCACGACGAAGAAATCGCCGTCGACGCGCCGGAAGAGTTGCGCACCGAGGCCCTCGAGCTGATAGCCGCCGACGGACTTGAAGGCCGCTTCGCCGGCGGCGTCGAGGTAGCGTTCGGCGAAGGCTTCGCCGAACGGGCGCATCAGCAGAGTCGCATGCTCGCACGCCCCCCACAGGCGCTCGCCGTCGCGCAGCACGCAGGCGGCCGAGATCAGGCGATGCGATTTTCCGGCCAGGGCCAGCAGCTGGGCCTTGGCCGCCGCGCGGCCGGCGGGCTTGTCGAACCACGCCCCGTCCGCGACCAGCATCTGGTCCGCGCCGACGACGAGGGCGCCCGGCGCGCGCTCCGAGACGCGGCGCGCCTTGAGCTCGGCTAGCGCCATCGCCGTGGCCGCGGCATCCGCGCCCTGGGCCTTCATCGAGCGCTTGAGTTCGTCCTCGTCGACCGGGGCCGCGATCTGCTCGAAGACGAGGCCGGCGTTGCGGAGCATCGTGGCGCGCGTCGCGCTGCCCGAGGCGAGAACGAGGCGCTCTTCGGCCGGCCCGTGCAGCGCCGCGCTCACGCCGGCGCCCCTCCCGGCGCCGCCTCGCCGTGCTGGCGATGGCGCTGGCTCAGGAGCTGGAGCACCGCCGCGGCGGTTTCCTCGATCGAACGCCGCGTGACGTCGATGACCGGCCAGCCCTGGCGCGCGAACAGGCGCTTCGCTTCGGCCACCTCCTCGCGCACCTTGTCGAGATCGGTGTAGTCGCTCGTCGTCTGCGCGCTGTTTTGGATGCGCATGCGGTTCTTGCGGACCTCGACGAGGCGCGCCGGGTCTTCGGTGAGGCCGATCACGAGGGCCCGCCCCGGCTTGAACAGCTTCTCCGGCAGCGGAATACCGGAAACCATCGGCACGTTGGCGGCCTTCACGCCGCGATTGGCGAGATAGATGCAGGTCGGCGTCTTCGACGTGCGCGAGACGCCGACGAGGATCACGTCCGCCTCGTCGAGCGAGGCTTGCTTCTGTCCGTCGTCGTGCGCCATGACGAAATTCATGGCCTCGATGCGCTGGAAATACTCGGCGTCGAGCACGTGCTGTTTGCCGACCAGGCGCTTCGGCGCTTGCCCGAAATGGCGGGCCATGAGGTTGATGAACGGCTCCATGACCGAAATGCACGGCACGCCGCGGCCGCTGCAGAACTGCTCGAGCTGCTCGGCAAGCTCGTGATTGAGCAGCGAATAGAAGACGATGCCCGGCTCTTGGCCGAGGTCTTCGAGCGCGGTTTCGAGCGCGCGGCGGCTGCGCACCATCGGCCAGAGATGCTCGACCACGTCGATATCTTCGAACTGGACGGCGCAGGCGCGCGCGATCGAGCGCACCGTTTCGCCGGTGGCATCGGAAACCAGGTAGAGATGCCGTTTCTGTTTCATGTGCGGCTGTGGAGCGATTCGTGCGAAGCCTGTGCGAGCCGGGTCCGGAAGGCGAGACCGATCACCCTCGAACCGCTGTCATCACCGACGGCGTAGCCTAGCCCATTCGCTTATCCCGCGCGTAGCGGATGCGACGCGGCTGTGGGCGAGTATCACATCCGGCGCAGCGAGGCCACCGGAGCGCAGACCGTCGCCACAAATTATGGGCCTGCGCCCTACCGGGCTGTACAGATATGGCCCCCGGCGGCGACACGGTCTCGGGCGAACGATCCACAATGCGCGCGGACGCGTTGACTGAGTCATGTGCAGAACCGGCGCTGTCCCGATTCGCACAAGCCCTACTGCAGCCACCGGATTCTTTAGATTCGATTCCAAAAGAGTCTTGCTTTAGTGGAGGTGCGGCTCCTTCCTGTTGATCATATGAATTCGAAATCGCCGTTGCCCGCGCTGTTACGCGTACTCGCCGGAGAGACGCTCGATCCGCCGCCGGTCTGGCTGATGCGCCAGGCCGGGCGCTATCTGCCGGAGTATCGCGCGTTGCGGGCGAAATCGGCGGGGTTCCTCGCGTTCTGCTACGA
>JAEULD010000167.1 GCA_016792765.1 Candidatus Odyssella sp. | reverse complement strand
TCCTCGGCGCGAAATCAGCCGCCGCGAACAGGCGGCACGCACACTGGGAGGTACGGACATGCTGAAGCGCATTCTCGCGGCGTCGGCCGCGACGGCAGTCGCCATGGGCATGGCCCAGGCGCAGGAGATCAAGGTCGGCGTCCCGCTGCCGTTCACCGGCATCGGTGCCGAGTTCGGTCAGCAGACCGAGCGCGCGATGGAGCTTTACCTGAAGCTCAACGCCGATCAGGTGAAGCCCTACAAGATCACGCTCGTGAAGCGCGACGTGAAGGATCCCGGCGGCGCCACCGCCAAGACCGTCGTGCAGGAGCTGATCACGCAGGACAAGGTGGATATCCTCGTCGGCTGGATATACTCGCCGAACGCCATCGCCTCGGCGCCGATCGTCACGGCCGGCAACAAGCTCGCCCTCATCACCAACGCCGGCACCGCGCACATCACGACGCTTTCGGGCAACTACGTGCGCTTCTCGTTCAGCATGTGGCACGCCGGCTTCGCGATGGGCGAGGCCACGGCCAAGATCCTGAAGGCCAAGACCGCCGTCGTCGGCTTCACCGACTTCCCGCCGGGCCGCGACATGCGCGACTCGTTCAAGCGCGCCTTCGAAGCGAGCGGCGGCAAGGTCATCGACGAGATCCCGATGGGCGGCGCCGCGCAGGTGCCGGATTTCACGCCGTTCTTCCAGCGCGCGAAAGACAAGAAGCCCGACGTGTTCTTCGTCTTCGTTCCGGCCGGCGACCACGCCGCTGCGGTGGTGAAGACCTACGGCGCGCTCGGCATGCGCCAGGCCGGAATCAAGCTGATCGGCCCCGGCGACATCACGCAAGACAACAAGCTGCAGGCGATGGGCCCGGCCGCCGTCGGCCTCATCACGATGCACCACTACCACGCCGATCTCGACAACGCCGAGAACAAGCGCTTCGTCGCGGCCTGGAAGCAGGCCTACGGCAAGGACAGCGTGCCGGACTTCATGTCCGTCGGCGGCTACGACGCAATGGCCGCGGTCGTCCACGTCGTGCGCACGCTCAAGGGCAAGATCGAGACGGACAAGGCGCTCGCGGCGCTCAAGGGCTGGAAGCACAACAGCCCGCGCGGCCCGATCATGATCGATCCCGCGACGCGCGACATCGTGATGAACGAGTATCTCTCCGAGGTCGTGATGAAGGACGGGCGCCTCTTCCAGAAGACGATCGGCAAGATCGACGCGGTGAAGGACGCCTGCAAGGAGCTGAAGATCGGCCCTTGCGCGCCGAAGTGATGCGCGTCTAGCTTCGCCCGTTCCGTGCCCGGGTCGGGGCCGCCGCTCGCCACCGCGGGCGGCGGCCTTGACATGGCCGCTCCCTTCTTCGGTCTGCCTCCGTGATTTTCGGTATCGACGTCGCCAGCATCGTTCTCGGCGGAATGGCCGCCGGCATGGTGCTGTTCATCGTCTCGGTCGGCCTCTCCGTGACGATGGGCCTGATGGGCTTCGTCAACCTCGCCCATGGCGGCTTCGCCATGATCGGCGGCTACGTCATCGTGCTGTCGATGAACCGCCTGGGCGTCGGCTTCGTCCCGGCGCTGGCGCTCGGCTTCGTGCTGACGGCCGGCTTCAGCGTCGTGCTCGAGCGCCTGCTCTATTCCCGGCTCTACCGCGCGGCCGAGCTCGACCAGGTGCTGTTCACGATCGGCCTCGTGTTCATCATGATCGCGTCGGTGACGCTGCTGGTCGGGCCCGAGAACCAGCAGGTCCAGCTGCCCGAGATGCTGCGCGGGCAGATGGATCTCGGCTTCACGCTCTACCGCACCTACAGCGTCGTCCTCATCCTCGTCGGCATCGCGTTCGTGGTGGCGCTGTGGCTCGGCTTCGAGCGCACGCGCATGGGTGCGCAGATCCGCGCCGCGGTCGACAACCGGCGCATGACCGAATCGCTCGGCATCAACGTGAACCGCCTGTTCACGCTCACCTTCGCGTTCGGCAGCGGCATGGCGGCGGTGGGCGGCGGCCTCGGCGCGGAATTCCTCGGCCTCGATCCGCAATACGCGCTCAAATACCTCGTCTTCTTCCTCATCGTCGTCGCGGTGGGCGGGCTGGGCCGCGTCACCGGCGTGTTCTACGCCGCCGCGATCATCGGCGTGCTCGATTTCGTGCTGAAGCAATACGTCCCGCGCGGCGGCACGCTCTACATCTACGCGCTCACGATCCTCTTGCTGCTGTGGCGCCCCCAGGGCCTGTTCGGCCGTGGCGCCGGCGCCACCGGCGGCGAGAAGGAGGATTCGAGCGCGACGCTGATGGGCTTCGGCCTGATCGGCGCGATCGGCCTGGCCGGCTGGTGGCTGGCGGCGAAGCCTTCCGGCTTCGGCCTCTATGCGGTGCTCGCGGCGCTGGCCGCGACGGTCGCCTGCTTCGCGGTGGGCTTCGCGCGCAACCGCGCCAACCGGCGCGCGCGCAGCTATCTGCTCGGCCTCGTGCGCAAGCTGCAGTCGGCGCCGCCGACCGGAAAATACATGGCGCACCCGGCCGCGCTCGCCTTCTCGCGCCGGCACCATCCGCGCGCGTGGGAAGCGCTGCCGTGGATCCTGGCGCTGGCCTGCTACTTCCTGTTCCCGACCTATCTCACCTTCGGCACCGAAGTGCTGGTGACGGTGCTGTTCGCGCTCTCGCTCGATCTGGCGCTCGGCTATGCCGGCATCATCACGCTCGGCCACGCGGCGTTCTTCGGCATCGGCGCCTACGTCGTCGGCATGGCGAGCGTGCATGCGGGCTGGACCGAGCCGATCTCCGGCCTCGTCTTCGCCGCGATCGTCGCCGGCATTCTCGGCCTCGTCTCCGGCTGGGTGCTGCTGCGCACCTCGGGCCTCACGCTCCTGATGCTGACGCTGTGCTTCGCGGTGCTGCTGGAAGAGCTGTCCAACCAGTTCGGCGAGTATACCGGCGGCTTCGACGGCAAGAACCTCACCTTCGATCCGATCCTCGGCCTGTTCGAGTTCGACCAGCTCTCGTCGAAGAGCCAGTATCTCTACGTGCTGGCCGTGCTGCTGATCCTGTTCCTCGTCATCCGCAGCATCGTGAATTCGCCGTTCGGCCAGAGCCTCACCGGCATCCGCGAGAACATCCTGCGCATGCCGGCGGTGGGCACGCCGGTGCGCTGGCGGCTCGTGCTCGCCTACAGCATGTCGGCGGCGGTGGCGGGCGTGGCCGGCGCCCTCCTCGCCCAGGCGACTCTGTTCGTGAACCAGACCTTCCTCTCGCTCGAGCGATCCGCCGCCGTGATCATCATCCTGATCCTCGGCGGCTACGGGCGGCTCTACGGCGCGTTCGTCGGCGCGATCGCCTACATGGCGCTCGCGCACTTCCTCTCGAAGGCCTACCCGACCGCGTGGCAGCTCGGCCTCGGCGCGCTGCTGGTGGTCATCGCCCTCTTCGCGCGCAACGGCGTGCTCGGCATCGGCGAGCGCCTGTTCGCCCGCGTCGGCGGCCGGCTCGGGCGGAAGCCGGCATGACCGAGGTGCTGCTCGAGACGCGCAACGTCAGCCGCAATTTCGGGGCGCTCGCCGCCACGCGCGACGTGACGTTCAAGCTCGAGGCCGGCGCGCGCCGAGCCCTCATCGGCCCCAACGGCGCCGGCAAGACGACGTTCGTGAACCTGCTCACCGGGGTGCTGCGCCCCTCGAGCGGCTCGATCCTGCTGAAAGGCCAGGACATCACCGCCGCCTCGCAGGCCGAGCGCGTGAAGCTCGGCATCGCGCGCACGTTCCAGATCAACCGCCTGTTCCGCGGCCTCTCGGTGCTCGAGAACGTCTACATCGCGGTGGCCGAGCGCGTCGGCGCGGCGCGCGACGTCTTCCGCCCCGCCGGCTGGCGGAAAGACGTGGTCGAGGAGGCGATGCAGCTGCTCGAGATGGTGAAGCTGCAGGACTACGCGCGCCTGCGCATCTCGGAGCTGCCCTACGGCCGCCAGCGCCTCGTCGAGATCGCGATCGCGCTCGGCCTGAAGCCCGAGGTCCTGCTGCTCGACGAGCCGGCCGCGGGCGTGCCCTCCGCCGAGAGCCACATCATCCTCGACGCCGTGGCCAGCCTGCCGCAGCAGATCGGCGTTCTCATCATCGAGCACGACATGGACCTCGTCTTCCGCTTCGCGCAGCGCATCACGGTGCTGGTGGGCGGCGCCGTCTTCGCCGAGGGCACGCCCAAGGAGATCGGCGCCAACGCCGACGTGCGCGCGGTCTATCTCGGCCAGGCCTCGACCCATGGCTAAGGCGCTCGAACTCAAGGGCGTCTCGGCCGGCTACGGCGAGACCGTCGTGCTCGAAGACCTCAGCCTCGCGCTGGCACCCGGCGAGAGCGTCAGCATCATCGGCCGCAACGGCGTCGGCAAGACGACGCTGCTCGCCACCGTGATGGGCCACACGACCCTGCACAAGGGCGACGTCGTGCTCGCCGGCAGCAGCATCGCGCGCGTGCCGGTGCATCGCCGCGCGCTGATGGGGCTCGGCTTCGTGCCGCAGGAACGCGAGATCTTCCCCTCGCTCACCGTGCGCGAGAACCTCGAGGTGGGCGCGCGCCCCGGCGCCTGGACCCAGGAGCGCATCTTCGGCCTGTTTCCGAACCTCAAGGAGCGCCTCTCCAACAAGGGCAACCAGCTGTCCGGCGGCGAGCAGCAGATGCTGTCGATCGCGCGCGCCCTGCTGACGAACCCCACCGTGCTGCTGATGGACGAGCCGACCGAGGGGCTGGCGCCGGTCATCGTCGAGGCGCTCGCCGCGGTGATGGCGCAGCTGCGCGCGGCCGGCGGCCTGTCGATCATCCTCGTCGAGCAGAACAGCCGCGTGGCGCTCGAATTCTCGCCGCGCGCGGTCGTCATGGACAAGGGCCGCATCGTCTACGACGGCGAATCGGCCCCCTTGCGCGCGGATCCCGAGCGGCTCGCGAAGTTCATCGGCGTGCAGGAATAGCGGCCGGTACGGTAAACGGTCCGTTCGCGAAGCCGGATAATTTTCGGGTGCGTGAGGCGGGTTTTTTACCAAGCCCGCTCAGCGGGGATTCACGATGCGCGCCCGATCATCTCCCGACGGGGCGAAGGCGCCCCGGGGGAGTGGTCACTTGTCGCCATCGTTCGTGGGCGCGCCGTCGCGGCTCGCCAGCCCGCTGCTGCTGTTCGGCTCCGCGATCTTCCTGAGTGCCTGGCTGCTGTTCCAGGTGCAGCCGATGTTCGCCAAGATGGCGCTGCCGCTGCTGGGCGGCGCGCCGGCGGTGTGGAACACGGCGCTCGTGTTCTTCCAGGCGGCGCTGCTGCTCGGCTACGTCTACGCGCATTTTCTCGGCACGCGCCTGCCGCTCAAGGCGCAGGTGGCCGTGCACCTCGCGGTGCTGGCCGCGGCGTTCCTGTTCCTGCCGGTGGCGATCGGCGATGCGTGGCGCGCGCCGCCCGGCGCGGCGCCGGTGCCTTGGCTGATCGGCCTCCTCGCCGTTTCGGTCGGCCTGCCGTTCTTCGCGCTGTCGGCGACCTCGCCGCTGCTGCAGCGCTGGTTCGGCGAGACCGCGCACGATTCCGCGCGCGACCCCTATTTTCTCTACGGCGCCAGCAATCTCGGCAGCCTCTTGGCGCTCGTCGCCTATCCGCTGCTGCTCGAGCCCTCGCTGGCGCTCGCCGACCAGAGCGGCCTCTGGACCTTCGCCTACGTCGTGCTGGCGATCGCGATCGGCGCGGCCGGGTGCATGGCGCTGGTCTATGCGCGCAAGCGCGGCGCGCCGCGGCGCATCGAGCGGCCCTCGCACCGCGTGCTCGGCGCGCCCGACTGGCGCACCCGCCTCGACTGGACGCTGTTCGCGTTCGTGCCTTCCGGCCTGCTCGTGGCGGTGACGACGCTGATCACGACCGACATCGTGGCGGTGCCGCTGTTCTGGGTGATACCGCTCGCGCTCTATCTGCTGAGCTTCGCGCTCGTCTTCGCGCGCCGCCCGCTGGTGCCGCCGGGCTGGATGGTGGTGGCGCAGGCGCCGCTGCTGGTCATGGCCGCGCTGACGGCGACGTGGTTCTCGACCAAGTTCCACTACCTCATCATGGGCGTGATGCTCGCGCTGCTGTTCGTCACCGCGATGGTCTGCCACGGCCGCCTCGTCGAGCGCCGCCCGCCCACGCGCCACCTCACCGAATTCTACGTCTGGATGTCGCTGGGCGGTATCCTCGGCAGCGCCTTCGCCGCGCTGCTGGCGCCGCTCGTGTTCGACCGCGTGATCGAGCTCGCGATCCTGTGCGCCGCCGCGGCGTTCCTGCGGCCGCGCACCGACCACACCGAGGAAAAGAGCGATCCTCGCTTCCGGCTCGCGGCCACGGCCGTGCTGCGCGACCTGTCGTTCCCGGTGGCCGGCACCGCGCTGGCGCTGATGCTGGCGCCGCGGCTCGGCAGCGACAACGGCGCCACCTCGCTGCTGCTGCTCACGCTCGCGATCATATTTTCCATCGCGTTCACGATGCTCTCGGCGGGCCGGCCGCTGCGCTTCGGCTTGTGCATCGTGGCGCTGGCCGTGTTCGGCCTGCAATTCGGCGAGCGCGCGTCGGCCGACGTGGCCCACCGCGACCGCACGTTCTTCGGCACCCATCTGATCAAGCGCGACGCCGAGAAGGACGCGCTGCTCTTCTACCACGGCAGCACGCTGCACGGCGCCCAGCACCTCTCGGCGGCGCGCCGGCGCGAGCGGCAGACCTACTATCACGGCGGCACCGGCGTCGGCCGCGTCTTCGCGGCGCTCGGCGCCGCGGGCGCGGCGCCGAAGCGCGTGGGCGCCATCGGGCTCGGCGCCGGCGAGATCGCGTGCTACCGCGGCGAGGGCCAGGCCTGGACGTTCTTCGAGATCGATCCCGCCGTGGTCCGCATCGCGGCGAGCGGACGGTGGTTCCGATATCTGCCCGACTGCGCGCCCGACGCGCGCATCGTCGTCGGCGACGGGCGGCTCACGCTCGCGCGCGAGCCGGCCGCTTCGTTCGACCTGCTCGTGCTCGACGCCTTCGCCTCCGATTCGATCCCGGCGCATCTCGTGACGCGCGAAGCCTTCCGGCTCTATCTCGAGAAGCTCGC
>JAEULD010000166.1 GCA_016792765.1 Candidatus Odyssella sp. | reverse complement strand
CCGATGCTGCCGCCGTTCGTCGCCGCCAAGTCGCCCGACGCCGCCGCGCCGGGCGCGGGCGGGCGGGAGGAGAAGGACGAGCTGCGCGAGCAGGCCGCGGCCGGCCTCGAGCAGCGCCTCACCCGCCACGTCTTCGCGCCGCCGATGGGCGCCGAGGAGCGCACGGCCGCCGCCAAGCCCTATCGCGAGCGCCTCGATTTCGAACTCGGCGTCATCGTCCAGATGGGGTTCGCCGGGTACTTCCTCATCGTCGCGGACTTCATCAACTGGGCCAAGCAGCGCGGCATCCCGGTGGGGCCGGGCCGCGGCTCGGGCGCGGGTTCGGTCGCCGCCTGGGCGCTCGGCATCACCGATCTCGACCCGCTGCGCTGGGGCCTTCTGTTCGAGCGGTTCCTCAACCCCGAGCGCGTCTCGATGCCGGATTTCGACGTCGATTTCTGCCAGGACCGGCGCGACGAGGTGATCGCCTATGTCCGCGAGCGCTACGGCCGCGACCGCGTGGCGCAGATCATCACTTTCGGCAAGCTGCAGGCGCGCGCCGTCGTGCGCGACACCGGCCGCGTACTCCAGATGCCGCGCGGGCAGGTGGACCGCATCGCCAAGCTCGTGCCCTACAATCCGGCCAATCCGGTCTCGCTGCAGCAGGCGATCTCGGGCGAGCCGCAGCTCCAGGAGATGCGGCGCGCCGACGAGAGCGTGGCGCAGCTCATCGACGTGGCGCTCAAGCTCGAGGGCCTCTATCGCCACGCCTCGACGCACGCCGCCGGCGTCGTGATCGGCGACCGGCCGCTCGAGGAGCTGATCCCGCTCTACAAGGATCCGCGCCACGACGCGCTGGTCACGCAGTTCAACATGAAGGACGTCGAGAAGGCCGGCCTCGTGAAGTTCGACTTCCTCGGCCTCACGACCCTGTCGCTGCTCGTGCTCGCCGTCGATCTGCTGAAGGCGCGCGGAATCGATCTCGATCTGCTCACGCTGCCGCTCGACGACCGCAAGACCTACGAGCTGCTCGGCTCTGGCGACGCCACCGGCTTGTTCCAGCTGGAAAGCGGCGGCATGCGCAACGCGCTCCGGAGCCTCAAGCCCGACCGCTTCGAGGACATCATCGCCGTCGTGGCGCTCTATCGCCCGGGCCCGATGGAAAACATCCCGAGCTACATCAACCGCAAGCACGGGCGCGAGAAGGTCGAGTATCCGCACCCGCTGCTGGAGCCGATCCTCAAGGAAACCTACGGCATCATCATCTACCAGGAGCAGGTGATGGAGATCGCCAAGACGCTGGCCGGCTACACGCTGGGCGGCGCCGACCTGCTGCGCCGCGCGATGGGCAAGAAGATCCGCGCGGAGATGGAGGCGCAGCGCGACATTTTCGTGAAGGGCGCGGTGGCGAAGGGCGTGGACAAGGACCGCGCCTCCTCGATCTTCGATCTCGTCGAGAAGTTCGCCGGCTACGGCTTCAACAAGTCGCACGCGGCGGCCTACGCGCTGATCGCCTACCAGACGGCGTATCTCAAGGCCAACCATCCGGTCGAATTCTTCGCGGCCTCGATGACGTACAACATGCACAGCCCGGAGAAGCTCGCCAATTTCCGCCGCGAGCTGGGGCGCCGCGGCATCGCGCTGCTGCCGCCGGACGTGAACGCTTCGCAGCCGCGCTTCTCCGTGGACGGCGGCGCCGTGCGCTACGCGCTGGCGGCGATCAAGAACGTGGGCGAGGGCGCGATGACCGTGCTCGCCGCCGAGCGCAAGCGCGGCGGGCCGTACCGCGACCTCGCCGATTTCGCCGCGCGGCTCGATCCCGCCACGTTCAACAAGCGCCAGCTCGAGAATCTGGCGAGGGCCGGCGCGCTCGACAGCCTGCATCCCAATCGGCGGCAGCTTTTCGAAGGCACCGACGTCGTGCTGCGCTTCGGGGCGTCGGCCCATCAGGACAAGAAATCGGGCCAGAACTCGCTGTTCGGCGCCGTGGCGTCCGCGGCCAGCACGGCCCTGCCGCTGCCGCAGGTGGCGGACTGGAGCGAGAGCGACCGCCTGCGCCAGGAATACGAGGCGATCGGCTTCTACCTCTCGGCCCATCCGCTCGACGGCCAGGAGAAGATGCTCGGCAAGCTCGGCGTCACGCGCTACGCCGACCTCATCGCGCGCCACGGCGCCGGCATCCCGACCGTGGGCCTCAAGCTCGCCGGCATCGCGATCTCGTATCGCCAGCGCAGCTCGGCGAAGGGCACGAAATACGCGGTCGTGCAGATGAGCGATCCCTCGGGCGTGTTCGAGGTCATGGTGTTCAACGAAGCGCTCGCGGCCTCGCGCGACCTCATCGAGCGCGCCGTCGCCGAATCGATTCCGCTGCTGGTGGAGGCCGACGCGCAGCGCCGTGACGACGATCTCTCGCTGTTCGCGCGCAGCCTGTCGCCGTTCGACCAGGCCGTCGCCCGCGCGCCGACGGTGGTCGAAGTGTTCGTGGGCGGCGAAGAGGCGGTGGAGTCGCTGGCCAAGCTGCTCGCGCGCGAGAAGCCCGGCCGCGGTATGGTCAAGCTCAAGGTGCCCGACGGCGCATCCGAGATCGAAGTCCAGCTGCCGGGCCGCTGGGCCGTCACCACCGAGACGCGGCAGGCGATCAAGGCCATCGCCGGGGTCGTGCATGTCGAGATGGTGTGACGGCCATGTGACGGGCTTTGCCCAAGGCTGCGTATCCGCGCAGGCCTCAATCTGATATAATTGTACTCGCGGCGACGCCGAGCGACCGGCGGAGCCAGGGGGAGGCCATGCCGAAGGCCAGAAGGCCGGGCAAGAAAGGCGCCCGGCAGAGGGCACACGGTGCCGGGCCGGGACGGGTCGCCGCGCGCGTCCATGCCAAGCCGCCCGATAGCGCCGCGCCGGCGCCGCTCGCCGCCGAAGAGCGCAATCGGCTGATCCTCGCGGCCGTCGCCGAAGGCGTCTACGAATGGAAGGTCGCGAGCAACGATCTCTACGTCTCGCCGCGCTTGCGCCAGATGCTCGGCTTCCGGGTCGGCGAGTTGAGCTCGGAGAATTGGTACGAGCACGTTCACCCTGACGACAAGGCGCTCTACCGCGACGCGATGGTCGGCTATTTCAAGGGCCGTTCGAAGCGTTTCGTCTGCGAATATCGCGTCCTCGACGCCAGGGGCCGTTACCGCTGGGTCAGCGACCGCGGCAACGCCGTGCGCGATGCCGGCGGGCGCGTGACGCATTTCCTCGGCGCCATCAGCGACATCACCGAGCAGGTCGAGACGAAGCAGGCGCTGCAGCGCAGCGACGAGCGCTACGCGCTGGCCGTCAATGCGGCGGGCGAAGCCGTCTACGACTGGGACAT
>JAEULD010000144.1 GCA_016792765.1 Candidatus Odyssella sp. | reverse complement strand
TGCACGTTGACGATCTTGGTCATCGTCTCGGCGTCGGGGAAGCGGATGTAGTGGAAGAAGCAGCGGCGCAGGAACGCGTCGGGCAGCTCCTTCTCGTTGTTCGAGGTGATGAACACCATCGGCCGGTGCCGCGCCTTCACCGTCTCGCGCGTCTCGTAGACGTGGAATTCCATGCGGTCGAGTTCGAGCAGCAGGTCGTTCGGGAACTCGATGTCGGCCTTGTCGATCTCGTCGATCAGCAGCACCGGCGCCGCATCGGCCGCGAACGCCTCCCAGAGCTTGCCGCGGATGATGTAGTTGCGGATTTCGTGCACGCGCGGATCGCCCAACTGCGAATCGCGCAGACGCGCCACGGCGTCGTATTCGTAGAGGCCCTGCTGCGCCTTGGTCGTCGACTTGACGTGCCATTCGAGGATCGGCCGGCCGAGCGCCTTGGCGACCTCGTGCGCGAGCACGGTCTTGCCCGTGCCGGGCTCGCCCTTCACCAGCAGCGGGCGCTGGAGCGCGATGGACGCATTGACCGCGACCATGAGGTCGTCGGTGGCGACGTAGCTTTCGGTGCCGGTGAAACGCATGTGCGGAAACGATTGTCCTGGTTCGGAAAGTGGGAAAGTGCTCGGACCTTACGAGCGGGCCCAAGGGCCGGCAAGTGTGCTATAGCAGCGCGGTACATGCGCCCGAGCCCGATTCATCGGCGACGCCCCCGAAGGTACTCTCACATTACGGAGCCGACCAGATACTCCCAAAGCTATTTGTCCTCGCCCTTGCAATCGCGGGATGCGCGATGTCAGCTGCAGCACAAGGCTACTCCCCGCCAACGAACGGCCTCGTCGTCGGATACCACTCCTGGCGCGGCGACGGGCGTGACGGGTCCAAGCGCACGCGGCTAGCCGACTTTTCCGTGTATCTTCGATCGATCGAGGAGGATCATATCCTTCTCCACGAGCAGGTGGGCGAGGAGCTCACAGGCACGGTGACGAGTTGGCGCGGGCTTCTTGATCTCCAGCGCTGGGCGGACGACGATCAGGTCCGACTGCTCGGAGATCTCGAGCCGGCCCGTGAGCTGTGGCCCCTCGCTGCCGGAAATACGGCGGCGATCAAACTCGCAGAACTTGTCCAGAAATTCAGCGTGGGCGATGGGAAATGGTCGCCCACGGGGCGCCACTTCACCGTTCGATTTCGGGTTGCCGGCGAAGAGGCGATTACGGTCCCGGCCGGAAAGTTTCGCGCGTGGCTCATCGTACGGGAGGATTTCGTGGCATCCGCCGATCGCGCGCCGCGGCGTATCGCAGAAAGCCGCTGTTGGTTCGTTCCTTCGTTGGGCTGGTGCGTAAGATCGGAACGTCGCGAAGCGAACGGCGCCGCAAATTCGCCACTGGTGCGTGAAGCTGCGCAGATTATCCGATAGACGTGCCACATCACATCAGGTGTCTTGCGGATTGGCGCCCCCGCGGCGAACCAGCTCGATCCGGCGTACCGTCCGCACCACCGCCGCCATGTGGAACGCGCCCTCATCCCGCACATAGGCGTGGGCGCGCCCGACCGGGCAGGCACGGCGGGCGAGGCAGCCGCCCGCGGCGCAGGCTTTGCCCTTCGGGCTTTCGACATGGCCGACGCAGGCCTGCATGTCGAAGGCCTCGGGCTTGAACGCATCGGCCGGGCAAACGGTCAGGCAGGGCTTCTTGGCGCAGGATTCGCAGGGGTTGGCCGTCGCCGGCGCTGAAGGCAGCGCCAGCTTGCGGGCGAACAGCAGCGCGCCGCGATAGACGTGCCAAAGCCCGTACTCGGGATGGATGAGAATCCCGATCGGCGAGCGGTGCACGCCGCCGGCCTTCAGCGCCCAGCGCTGGATCGGCGGCCACGGCTTGCGCGTGGCGAACACGATCTCGGCGCCGAGCCCTTCGGCCGCGCGCTCGAGATGCGCATCGACCCAGTTGTCGAGCGGGTCTTTCCCGGCCGGATCGGGAACGTCGCGGCGGAACGCGGCCCACATCGCCGGGCCGGCATTGCCGACGAGGACCACGGTTCCGGCCGGCCGGCCGTCGCCGAGCGGCCGCACGCCGTCCGCGGCATCGGGATGGAACGCGCCGCGCACGAACAGGCCGGTGCCGGCGAGCCGCCGCTCGATGTCGTCCAGCGAATCCGCTTGTCCCCGCATGCCGCTCCCGAGCCTCGATATTCCGCCGCTGCCCATCCTAACCTAAGATCGCCCGCGACACAGCGCGCGAGGAGCCCATGGCCATGTGGAAGACGGCGGTCGCGATTGTCCTGCTGCCGGTCATCGCCGGCGCGGCCGGACCCGCCGCCGCGCAGGAGCTGCTGCCGCCGCAGCCCGGCCTCGTCGTCGTCTACCGGCACGCGGCGAACCAGGGCGAGGCGCCGCCGGACAATACGTTCCGCGTCGTCGCGGTCGACGGGCTGCGGTCGACGGCCGAGGTGGAACGCGCGACCGAGCCGCGCGAGCGCTACACGCTGCACTCCTACCGCGTCTGGTATTCCGAGCGCATCGTGCAGCCGCGCGGCACGCTGCACCAGGATTCGCCCACCGGCATCGTCGACGAGTTCGCGCTGCTGAAGCCCGGCCTCGTCCGCGTGTTCCCGGCCAAGCTCCGCTACGAGGCCGATCCGGCGCAGCCGGTGCTGCCGAACGGCCAGCTCAACCGCTCGACGGTGAGCGATCTCGACATGACCTACGCCGTCGAGCGCGCCGAGCGGGTCGGCGTGCCGGCCGGCGAATTCGACACTTTCGTGCTCGCGCGCACGCAGGTGTTCGGCGCCGGCGGCACCGTGGCGCGCCGCGACGTCACGCGCATCTGGTATGCGCCCGAGCTGCGCTGGTGGGTGAAGATCGAGACGTCGAGCAGCGCGGCGGGCGCGCCGCTCATCACCGGCGTCGCGATCTCGATCCGGCGCCCCTGACGCGCCCGCGCCCTTAGCGTCCGCACCCCTCGCGGCCGCATCCTTAAGCTTTGCGAAAGCGCGAAGGGCTAGCGTGCCGTCGGCAGCTCCCCGCGAGGAAGCCGGCATGGCCGCACTCTCGTGCCGTTGGGCGTTCGCGCTCGCCGCACTCGTATCGGCGACGGCGCCGGCCATGGCCGGCGCGCAGGAACTCGCGTCGCCCAAACAAGGCCTCGTCATCGTCTGGCGTTCGCCGGCCGTGCCGACCATGCCCGCCGTCACATGGTCGATCGCGCCCGGCGACGGGCACGTCTCCGCGGTCCGCACCGCGGCGCGCGCTGCTCGAGCGCATGACCGGCGAGTCCGCGGTCTATCGCGTGGTCTTCCCGCTGCGCAGCGTGGACCCGTTCGGGTCGGTGCACGAGAGCGAGCCCGACCGCGCCGCGATCGAAGCCATCGGCCGGCTCGACGCGGGCAAGACCGCGCGCATCGCCGCCCGTGCGGTTTCGATCCACACGGATCCGCGCAACAAGGAGGAGATGCGGACCGAGTCCGCGACGGTGACCGTGCTCACGGTCGAGAAGCACGAGGCGATCGAGGTGCCGGCCGGGCGCTTCGAGACGATCGTGCTGCGCGTCGAGGCCGAGCAGGCGCCGGATTCGCCGGCCGTCCACCGCGTCTATCGGCGCTATTGGTACGCGCCCGCGCTCGGCTGGTACGTGCGATACGAGATCGCGATGACCGGGCCGTCGCTCAACCAGCGCAACGAATACGTGGCGGTGAAGATCACGTCGGAGAAGCGCGCCGAGCGCCCGTAGCTAGGCCGCGAATTTCTGCGTCAGCGCCTTCTCGATCTCGGCCAGCGCCGCGTCGGCCTTGGCGGGGTCGGGGCCGCCGGCCTGGGCCATGTCGGGGCGGCCGCCGCCGCCCTGCCCGCCGAGGGCCGCCGAGCCCACGCGCACGAGATCGACCGCCGAGACGCGCTGCACGAGATCCTCGGTGACGCCGACGACGATCGAGGCCTTGCCCTCGCTCGACGCGATCACGGCGACGACGCCGGAGCCCAGCTTCTTCTTCAGCTCGTCGGCGAGCGGCTTCAGGTCGCGCGCCGGCACCTCGCCGACGCTGCGGCCGAGATACTTGATGCCGTTGATCGACTTCGCTTCGTCGCCGCCCGGCTTGGCCGCGCCGCCGCCCATCGCGATCGCGCGGCGCGCTTCGGCCAGTTCGCGCTCGAGCTTCTTGCGCTCGTCGAGCAGCGCCTGGATGCGCTGCGCCGCCTCGTGCGGCGTCGCCTTCAGCGTGTTCGCGACCGCGCGCAGCGCCTTTTCCTCCTCGCGCACATGGGCCTCGGCGCCGGGGCCGGTGACGACCTCGATGCGGCGCACGCCGGCGCCGACCGCGCTCTCGCTCACGATCTTGAACAGGCCGATGTCGCCGGTGCGGCGCACATGCGTGCCGCCGCAGAGTTCCGTGGAGAAGTGCGGCTTGCCTCCCGGGTCGTCCTCGCCCATCGAGACGACGCGCACCTCGTCGCCGTATTTCTCGCCGAACAGCGCGAGCGCGCCGGCCGCGACCGCTTCGTCCGGCGTCATCAATCGCGTGATCACCTCGGCATTGCCGCGGATGCGCGCGTTGACGTCGTCCTCGACCTTGGCGATCTCGTCCGGCGTCATGCCCTTGGTGTGGCTGAAGTCGAAGCGCATGCCGTCGGCGCGCACTTCGGAGCCCTTCTGCGTCACGTGCGAGCCGAGCACGCGGCGCAACGCCTCGTGCGCGAGATGCGTGACCGAGTGGTTCGCGCGCAGCCTGCGGCGGCGGTCGTGATCGATCTCGAGCTCGACCGCGTCGCCGCGCTTGATCGTGCCCTGCTCGACCTTGCCGAGATGGACGTGCAGCGCATCGGCGCGCTTCACGGTATCGCGCACCCTGATCAAGGCGCCGGCGGCGGTGGCGATCGTGCCGCGATCGCCGGTCTGGCCGCCCGATTCGGCGTAGAACGGCGTCTGGTTCGCGAGGATCGCGATCTCGGCGCCGGGGCCGGCCTCGTCGGCCTCCTTGCCCTTCACGACGATCGCCTTCACGACGCCTTCGGCCTTCTCCTCGCTGTAGCCGAGGAATTCGGTGGCGCCGACGCGATCGCGCAGTTCGAACCAGATGGTTTCCTCGGCGCGCTCGCCGGAGCCGGCCCACGCCTTGCGGGCGGCCGCGCGCTGCTCCTCCATCGCGCGCTCGAAGCCCGCCGTGTCGACCGCGCGGCCCTGGCCGCGCAGGATGTCCTGCGTGAGATCGAGCGGGAAGCCATAGGTGTCGTAAAGCCGGAACGCGACCGCGCCGGGCAGCGGCTGCGCGCCGCCGAGCCTGTCGGTTTCGTCTTCGAGCAGGCGCAGGCCGCGCGCGAGCATTTCCTTGAAGCGGGTCTCCTCGAGCTTCAGCGTCTCGGTCATCAGCGCTTCGGCGCGCTTCAGCTCCGGATAGTGCCCGGCCATGATGTGCAGCAGCGAGGGCACCAGGCGCCACATCAGCGGCTCTTTCGCGCCGATCATGTAAGCGTGGCGCATCGCGCGGCGCATGATGCGGCGGAGCACGTAGCCGCGGCCTTCGTTCGACGGCAGCACGCCGTCGGCGATCAGGAAACACGACGAACGCAGATGGTCGGCGATCGCCTTGAAGCTCGGGCGCGCCGGGCCGTCGGGGCCGGAGCCGACGAGGCCGGCCGTCGCCTCCATGATCGGGCGCAAGAGGTCGGTGTCGTAATTGTCGTGCCGGCCCTGGAGCACGGCGGCGAGGCGCTCCAGGCCCATGCCGGTATCGATCGAGGGACGCGGCAGCGGCACGCGCTGCTCCTTCGTCACCTGCTCGAACTGCATGAAGACGAGGTTCCAGATCTCGATGAAGCGGTCGCCGTCGGCATCGGCGCTGCCCGGCGGGCCGCCGGCGAGCTTCGGGCCGTGATCGAAGAAGATCTCCGAGCACGGGCCGCACGGGCCCGTCTCGCCCATCGACCAGAAATTGTCGGAGGTCGGGATGCGGATGATGCGGCTCTCGGGCAGGCCCGCGATCTTCTTCCAGAGGCCGAACGCCTCGTCGTCCTCGGAATAGACCGTGGCGGTCAGCCGCTCGGCCGGCAGCCCGTATTCCTTCGTGACCAGCGTCCAGGCCAGCTCGATCGCGCGCTCCTTGAAATAGTCGCCGAACGAGAAATTGCCGAGCATCTCGAAGAAGGTGTGGTGGCGCGCGGTGTAGCCGACGTTCTCGAGATCGTTGTGCTTGCCGCCGGCGCGCACGCATTTCTGCGACGTCGCCGCGCGCTTGTAGTCGCGCTTCTCGACGCCGGTGAACACGTTCTTGAACTGCACCATGCCGGCGTTGGTGAACAGCAGCGTGGGGTCGTTGCGCGGCACGAGCGGGCTCGAGGCGACGACCTCGTGGCCGTTCCTGCGGAAGAAATCGA
>JAEULD010000088.1 GCA_016792765.1 Candidatus Odyssella sp. | reverse complement strand
CACCATGGCGCTTTTCGCGCCACGGTGCGGCGCAGACCCGGGACCCAAGCGAGCCGCTGGCGTCCGTTTGCGCGAACCTGCGTCCACGCCGCGTTTGGGTCCCGGGTTAGCAGCGCACCACGCCGCGCGCAGAGCGCGTCGTGCTGCGCAGCACCCGGGACGACGATTTACGAAGAAGCACTCCACGTGACCTCCTCCCTCGACGCCCTGCTCGCGCGCTTCACGGCGCTGCATCCGCGCATCATCGATCTGTCGCTCGGGCGCATCGAGCGGCTGATGGCGGCGCTCGGCCATCCGGAACGAAAGCTGCCGCCGGTCGTGCACGTGGCCGGCACCAACGGCAAGGGCTCCGTCGTGGCGTTCGTGCGCGCGGCGCTCGAGGCCGCCGGCTATCGCTGCCATGTCTACACCTCGCCGCATCTCGTGACGTTCAACGAGCGCATCGTTCTGGCCGGGCGCGAGATCGAGGATGCGCCGCTGACGGCGCTGCTGGAGCGCGTCGAGGCCGCGAACGCCGGCGCCGAGATCACGTTTTTCGAGATCACCACCGCCGCCGCGTTCCTGGCGTTTGCTGAGGCGCCGGCCGACATCCTTCTGCTCGAGGTCGGGCTGGGCGGGCGGCTCGACGCGACGAACCTCGTGGCCGCGCCGGCCGTGAGCTGCATCACGCCGGTGGATCTCGACCATCAGAAGTATCTCGGCGAGACGCTGGCCGCGATCGCGGCGGAGAAGGCCGGAATCCTGAAGCCGCGCGTGCCGGCGGTGATCGCCGCGCAGCGCCCCGAGGCGATGGCGGCGATCGAAGCGCGCGCCGCCGAGACCGGGACGACGCTGCTGATCGAGGAGCGCGACTGGCGGGCCGCGCCCGGCAAGGCCGGCCTTCGCTACGAAGGGCCGCGCTGGCGGCTCGACCTGCCGCCGCCGGGCCTGCCCGGCGCGCACCAGTTCCACAACGCCGGCGCGGCGCTCGCCTGCCTCGAGCAGCTCGCGGCGTTCGAACTCGGCCCGGCCGCCCTGGCCCACGGCATCGCCAAGGCGCGCTGGCCCGCGCGCCTGCAGCGGCTCGCCAAGGGCCCGCTCGCGACGATGCTGCCGGCGGATTGGCAGCTGTGGCTCGACGGCGCCCACAATCCGCACGGCGCGCGCGCGCTGGCCGCGTGGCTCGACGCGCAGAACAAGCCGGCGCATCTCGTCACCGCGATGCTGGACAGCAAGGACCCCGCCGGCTTCTTCGAGGAGCTGAAAGGCCGGTTTGCGAGCGTGCGCACCGTGCCGGTGCCGAGCGGGCACAGCGGCCTCGATCCGGCCGGGCTCGCCGAAACGGCGCGGCGCGCCGGCCACGACGCGAAGAACGCTGCCGATGCCGCCGCCGCGATCGCCGAGATCGTCGCCTCGGCGGCGCCGGGGCCGGCGCTGCTCGTGATCGCGGGCTCGCTCTATCTCGCGGGCGCGATTCTGGCGGAGAACGGGTGACCCTACGCCGCGGCGGCGACCGAGAGGCCTTGCACCTTGTGCCGCGCGATCAGCCTGGCGACGAAGCCCGACGCTTTCGCCTCGGCCACGAAGTTCTCGAGAAACGGGATCGCCGCGGCGTTTTTGCGCGCGGTGCCGATCGCCTGCTGGACCGCGCTGAAGCGGCCGGCGAGGATGCGCGCGCCGGGCAGCGCCTGCACGTCCTTGAGCAGGCGCGGCTTCAACCCGGCCAAGGCATCGCATTTCTCGTCGATGAAGAGCTTGTACGACGCATCGATCGAGTCGCCGCGCACGAGCGTTGCCTGCTTGACGTTGCGTTCGAGCCAGAGCCCGTAGGCCGAGCGCCCGAACACCGCGATGCGTATGCCCGGCCGATCGACCTCGGCGATGCTCGCGAGCTTGGAGCCGGCGGGCACGAGATAGCTGGCCTCGATCTCGACATAGGCCGGCGTGAACGCGATCTTCTCGGCGCGCTGCGGCTCCGCGCCGATCAGGCCGATGTCCCACACATTGGCTTCCGCCGCATCGGCCAGTTCGCCGGGCGACGCGTAGGCGACGAATTTCACCGGCACGCCGAGGCGGCTCGCGATTTCGCGCGCCATGTCGGGCGCCACGCCCTCGGGATCGCCCGCGGCGCTCTTGCCGCTGACGAGCAGGAAATTCGCGAGATTGATTCCGGCGCGGAGCGCGCCGGTGGGGGCGAGTTCGGATCTGATCTTCTGCATGACTGACGCGATGCGTTGAGGGGAGCCGCGGCGCGGCCGGACTTGCCTTTCTAGCCTATTCGGCGGCGCGCGGGCGCAACGCCGGCGCGCCGATCGCGGCCGCCGCCCGCGCCTTCTCGCGCCGCGCGTGCGCCATGAGCAGCAGGATGAGCAGGACCGCCGGCACGCCCATCGCCGCCGTATAGACGAAGAACAGCGGATAGCCCACCGCCTCGACGATGTAGCCGGATGCGCCGGCGAGCACCTTGCCCGGCAGCACCATCAGCGACGAGAACAGCGCGTATTGCGTGCCCGTATAGGCCACGTTGGTGAGGCTGGAGAGGTAGGCGATGAACACCGTGCCGGCCATGCCGCCCGAGAGATTCTCGGCGGTGATCACCAGCCCGAGCAGCACGGTGCTCTTGCCCTGCATCGCCAGCGCTGCGAACAGCAGGTTCGTGGCGGCGATGAGCACCGCGCTGATCAGCAGCGGCCCCATGATGCCCCAGCGCGCGACGATGAGGCTGCCGAGCAGCGCGCCGACGACGGTGACCCAGAGGCCGATCGTCTTGCTGAGCACGGCGATCTCGATCTTGTCGAAGCCGAGCTTCTCGTAGAACGGCTGCGCCATCACGCCCCAGACGCGATCCGACATCCAGAAGCAGGCGATGAAGGCGAGGATCGCGATGCCCCAGGCGCGGTTGCGCACGAAGAACTCGACGAACGGATTGACGACCGCATCGGCGAACCACAGCGCGATGCGCGCCCCGGCGCTGCCCGCCTTGGCCGGCGGCGCGTAGCGCGTGGCCGGCTCCTTCACCCAGAGGGTGCTGCCGATCGAGAGCAGCATCAGCGCGGCCATCGCGACGTAGGCGGCCGGCCAGGCCCAGGCGATCCGCGCCCCTTGCAGCACCTCCACCAGGATGAACACGCCGGCGCCGGCGATCAGCAAGGCGACGCGGTAGCCGAGCTGGTAGGCGCCGGCCAGCACGCCGAGCATCGTCTCGTCGGGCGCCGTTTCGATCCGCCAGGCATCGATGGCGATGTCTTGCGTGGCGCTGCTGAAGCCGACGATCACGCCGAACAGCGCCATCGTCCAGAGGTCGGCGCGGGGATCGGTGAGCGCCATGCCGAGCAGGCCGGCGGCGCAGCCGGTTTGCGCCAGCGCGATCCAGCTTCGCCGCCGGCCGAGCCGGCCGGTGAGGCCGGGCAGCGGCATGTGGTCGACCAGCGGCGCCCAGCAGAATTTGAGGCCGTAGGCGATGCCGGTGAGCGAGAAGAGCCCGATCGAGCCGAGCGCGACCTTCTCCTCGCTGAGCCAGCGCGAGAGCGTGGCGAAGATCAGCGCGATCGGCAGCCCGGCGGAAAACCCGAGCAGCAGCATGCCCGTCACGCGCCGGTCGCGGTAGGCCGCAAACGCCTCGCGCCAGCTCTTGCGCTTCGGTTTTTCGGCTGCCGTCATGCCGCGTTCATACCGCGCTATTCCTTGACGCCGCGTTTCAGCCCTTGATGCCCAGGATATCGGCCATGTCGTAGACGCCGGGGGCACGGCCCTTGACCCAGAGCGCCGCGCGCAGCGCGCCGCGCGAATAGATGCGGCGGTTCGAGGCCTTGTGCACGAGCTCGATGCGCTCGCCCTCGCCGGCGAAGATCACCGTGTGATCGCCGACGACGTCGCCGCCGCGCAGCGCCGCGAAGCCGATGGCGCCGCGCTTGCGCGCGCCGGTGATGCCGTCGCGGCCGCGCGCGGCCACGTCCGCGAGCGCCACGCCGCGCCCCTTGGCCGCCGCCTCGCCGAGGCCGAGCGCCGTGCCCGAGGGCGCATCCACCTTGTGGCGGTGGTGCATCTCGAGGATTTCGATGTCGTAATCCGGCCCGAGCGCCTTCGCGACGCGCTCCGCGAGCGCGAACATGAGGACGACGCCCGCGCTCATGTTGGGCGCCCAGACGATCGGCGCCTTGCGCCCCGCCTCGCGGATGGCCGCGGCCTCGGCGCCGTCGATGCCGGTCGTGCCGATCACCAGCGCCTTGCCGCGCGCGGCGGCGAGCGCGGCATGCGCGGCGGTGGCCTTCGGCGCGGTGAAATCGATCACCACGTCGCTGGCCGCGAACACGTCTTCGGCCGATGCACCGATCTTGACGCCGAGCGGCTTCAGCCCGGCGAAGCTGCCGGCATCCTGGCCGACGGAATCGTGCCCCGCGCGCTCGGACGCGGCCGCGAGCGCGGCGCCCGCGGTTCCCGCCGCCTCCTCGATCAGCATCTTGCCCATGCGGCCGGCGGCGCCGACGATTCCGATCCTGATCTCTGCCATGCGCGATGCGTGCCTTTGCCGGTTATTCCAGGGTGATGACGCCGGGGATGCAGGCCGTGCGCGCCCCCGCGGCGCGCGCCGCGACCAGCACCGCGCCCTGCCGGTGGATCGTGACGCAATTCTCCGACTTCTCGCCGAACGAGGCGTGCACCGCGCACACCGCGTCGTTCTTGATGCTCCAGACGCCGACGTCGCGCGCGCCCTCGCGCCGCGTCTGCATCGAGCCATAGGACTTGCAGGGGCGCCACGGCCCGTTGGCGGAGCGCCCTGCCTGGCAGGTGTAGATCATCGAGCCATCGGCGCGCAGCTCGCGCGAGGCGTGCGTGAAGACGCCGGGCAGGCGGGCCGATTCGCGCACATAGACCAGGCGCTTGCCGGTGACGGCCTGCTGCAGCGGAGCGCCGGTCAGCCGGTTGGCCGCGCTCGGCGGGAACGGCATCGCGCCGTCCTTGCATGATGCGGTGCTCTGCGCCATTGCGAGCGAAGGCCCGCAGAGTAGCAGGGCGGCGGCGAGGCCGGTGCGGCGCGCGTTCACTGCAGCGTCACCGTTCCCTGCACGCAGGCCGCGAGCGGCCCCGAGACGCGCCGCGCGGCGAGCACGCCGCCCTGCCGGTGGATCGCGAAGCAGTCTTCGGAGCGCTCGCCGAACGCGGCCTTGGCCGAACAGAGCGCTCCGTTCTTGACGCTCCAGATGCCGACATCGCGGCCGCCGGCCACCTGCCGCTCGGCCGGCCCGAACGACGTGCACGGACGCCACGGGCCTTCGGCCGACCGCGCGACCGCGCAGGTGTAGATCATCGAGCCGTCGCCGCGGTGCTCGCGCTCGCCCTTGATCCAGGTGCCCGGCGTGCGGATCGATTCGCGCACGTAGACGAGGGTCTTGCCCGAGACGGCCTGCTGAAGCGCCGCGGCGGAGAGCCTGTTCGCCTCGGTTGCCGCGAACGGCATCGGCGCGTCCTTGCACACCGGCGTGCCGCGCGACTGTGCGGCGGCGCCCGAAGCGAGCGCGGCACAGGCCAGGGCGGCGAGGACGAAACGGGGCATGATCGAAGGTCCGGAGGCTGCGCTTTGGCGCTCGCGCGACCTTAGCGCAACGGCGAGGGGTGGGCTATATCCGCGCGGGCGAGGGAGAGTGGACGATGCTCAGCGGAGTGTACGCCTAT
>JAEULD010000080.1 GCA_016792765.1 Candidatus Odyssella sp. | reverse complement strand
TGATCGCCGCAATCGTCGGCGAGATGCCCGATGCGCACCGGCGGTTTCTGATTTCCTTCGAAAAAGGCAAGCCCGATTGGCCGTTGTTGGGTGTCCCGGCCGCATCGAATTTGCCGGCTGTGCGATGGCGGCAGCAGAACTTGGCCAAGCTTGAGAAGGGTCGTCGGGCAGCGTTGGTCGCGGGATTGACCAGAGTACTTGGCTTGTAAGCCCGCGGGCGTCACGCGCTATGACGCGGCGAGGGCAATACGGAAGCTTGGCAATCGGTGCGGCGTCAGTAGGAAACTCTGCTTCTATACTAACTTCGCTCGTGTGGCCTGAGGCCCCCATCTTGAATGCCGTTGAGATTGCGCCGAGGACTTGATCGCTATGCGGCAGATACCGCGTTGACGCCCGACCGCCTCTCGCTAAAGCAATCTAAGGCGCTCGAAAAAGCGCGGGAGCATGGCGCGCTGCTGCGCTGGCCGAACGGAATTTGGAGCCACGCCGATGTAAACTTCGATCGCGGGAGGCCGGCGTGGCGATGTGCGACTGGAACGGTGAAGTCGCTCGTTGATCGCGGCTTGCTACGCTACACCGAGTGGAAGCCGGCCTATCCCTACCGCATGCCGATAAAGGCCGAGCCGGTGGAATCTGCTACTTGAAGGAGAGTTCGATCTGCTCGTATCGACGTGACAAATCCTTCTTCAGTCAATCTTGAAGAAAGGATATTGGGCCGGTCCCACCAAGTTTCATGCCATCAGCCCGATACAAACCCGCGATGTCCTCTATGGAACCGACTTGGAGCATGATGGGCTTTCCTTTTGGGATCGGCTTGTTCGGCTCCATCAATGCGAGGCGCAACTCCCTTTGATAGCCGAATGTAAAATCCTTGATAGCGCTTGCCGGGAGCCTTCCCTTTTGCGACGACTGAAGCTCGTATGGATCAAAGTAGTGAACTGGAATATCGGCGAATGTCCAGCCCGGCAGGTGCTGGTCCGCGGACCGCGCGATGCGCTCGCCAAATTCCTCGGGATCCCAGATGACGATGGCTGCGTCTGCGCCGAAATCGCTGCATAGCCGAGGGTCGAATTCGGTCGACCAAGACGAGAGCCAATACTCCACTGGTTCAACATGATCATCGGCCACGCGCCCAGAATGCACTGTGAAAGTGACATCGCCCATAACCGGCATCTCTCGACCGTCCTGCCGAGTTATTCGAACCGCTTGGCCGGGCCGTTTGCGACTTTTCTCGAGTTCCAAATCCTTCTGCGCCGCGTTCATTTTGGACGCATTAAAATCTGAAGCGGGTCCGAATCTCACATTACCCTGTTCCAGCGTGCCCTTGAGCCACGTCTGGCTGCTGACGCGCGCCCAATGCTTCTGTGCGATGGCGTTTGTGGTTGCAAACTCTGGTCTCAAAAGCGGAAGGTCTGACACCTCGGGAACTGCCGGAGTGCCACGAGAGCGAGTCTGAAATTCACATTCCGTTTGCGTTAGCGCCATCAGCCACCACCATGAGCTGAACGATCCTGCGTCGATCGGATGGTGGTCACGGGCTGGCCCCATAACATACAGAATGTTCTTGACGATCGACTTCCATCGTTCGTCGAGCTCGGAATCTGAGAGGTTCCGTAGATTTCGAGTGAGGCCGCTCATAAAGCGCCAAAGTTTTGTGTCAAACCGGCTGTCGGCGGTGCGTATGCGAAGTAGCTCTCGGAACCGAGCCTCGAACTTGTTCGTCATTGCGAGCCCTTATGGATCGCCGCACCTCTTCATTGTTGGGCAGCTCGTGCGGCAGGCCTCTCAACATAGGTCGGCGATCGAGATCCATCAAAATATGAACTCGGTGTAGAACATCGAAATTGTAGCAACTAGCGTTTATCTGGAAGAACCGATGCTATCAATGGTAGTTGAATTGAGGCGTTTCCAACTCAGTTGCCGTCATGCGGCATCGCGCGCCGTCGGCCACTGGGCGGCAGTTGCGTCGTCGTCATCGACGCCGGCGTCGGCCGGTGGGCCTTGCCTCATGGCACTCATGAAGGCTTTGTCGAGCTCGTCGTTGAGGCGGCGCAACGGGTCGGCGGCAATGCGAACATAGCGATCGGTCGTCCCAACGTTCCGGTGAGCAAGGGCATCCCGCACGAGAAAGGCGTTCGCGCCTGAAGCGGCCGCCCACGTCCCCCTCGTATGACGAAAATCGTGGATCCGCTTGCCGTCGAGGCCGGCCGCCTTTCTCAGGCGCTGCCAAGCGTGCTGGATCGTCGGGGTCGGCAGGGGAGCCTGCCTGTCCTTGATCGCCGGGAAGACGAACGGCGAGGCGTCGCGGCGCTTGTCCCAGAGCCGTCGCAGCAGGGCGTCGGCAGCCAGCCCGAAATAGTGCGTCTTCGGCCCCGTCTTGCTGTCCGGATACGCGATGAATCCGTCGTCCCAGCGGATCCAGCTCCATTGCAACAGACGGGCCTCGGACAACCGGCACCCCGTCAGCAGCAAGAACAACAGCGCGGACAGGGCCGTGTCGTCGTCGGGGCCGTTGGTGGCGCTCGCTCGCATCGCATCCCCGAGCCGGCGAAGCTCGTCGGCCGAGAACGCGCCGTTCCGCTTCCGCTCGGGGTACTTCTTGACGTGTCGGCACGGGTTGCTGCCGTCCGGCCGCAACCCCCAGACCTCCGCCAAATTGAACATTTTCGAAAGAAGCGCCAGAACCCGGTTCGACTCGTACGGCGTGGCCGCATACCGAGTGTGAAGATCGATGATGTCCGTCCGAACGACGCTATCGAGGCGGAGCGACCCGAGGTGAGGCTTGATCTTCTTCTCGATCAGCCGCTTGTCCTCGGCGATCGACGACGGCTTCTTCCTGATCTTGGCATGCTCCTCCATATAGCGCTCGCACAGCATCCGGACGTTCGGCGTCCGATGACCTTTCTTGCGCTCGGCGAGTGGGTCCTGGCCACGGGCAACATCGCCGCGCAGTTCGATCGCCATCGTCCGGGCCGCGCCAACCGACAGATCGGGGTGCTTGCCCAAAGTCAGCCGCCGCTCCCGCCCGCGCTGCACGTAGCGAAGCACGAACGATACCGATCCGGCTTTCGTGACGCGTACCCCGAACCCGGTGACGTCCGAATCCCAATCAACCACGTTGCCGGCCGCCGGCGGGGCCGCCTTGAGCCTGCGAATCGTCTGCTCCGTGATCTTCGCCGGCATTGCCGTGTCCGTCCTGTGTCCGTCCGCCGGCGCAACTTGGAGCAATCAGGCGTCAATCGGCTGCAACCGACTGCAACAATAAATCACCAGCATATCAATAGCTTAAATTAGTTTTGCCGCAAATTCAATGGAGGCACAGAAGGGCGCTTTTCGCGCTCAAAATCTGTTGTCCTCAGGGACGTGGGAGTTCGAGTCTCCCCCGGGGCACCAATTCGGTCGTGTTCGTTGAACCTCGCTTTCGGCTCGCGACGCTTGGCGGAAAACGCGTCCGCCTCGCGCGGGCGAGGCCGGTCGTGTGACGGCGCGGCCGATCGGCGCTACGATGGCGCGATGCTGGCGCGCCTCGCCGTTCTGATTTCGCTTGCCGTCTGGCCGAGCACGGCCGCCGCGCAGGCGGACCCGCGGCCGCCCTGCGGCGGCGAGCCCGTTCCCGCCTATGCGCCGCCCGGAGCACCGCCCAACGTCGCCATCCTGCGCAAACCGGCCGCGCACCAATGGAGCTTTCCGGCCTGCAGCGGGTTCCGGCCGGGCGCGTTCCGGCTGGCCGTCGCCGTCTCCGGCAGCTTTCGCCACGCGGGCGACGCCGGCGACCTGCTCCAGCGCTTCGGCACCGTCTCGGCGCTGCGCCAGATCCGCTATTGGTCGGTCAGCGACGCGCGCTGGCGGCCGCTGATCGATGACGCCGCGGCGCTCGGCGGGCCCGACGCCAAATTGCGGCGGCGGGATTTCGCCAGGGCCGAGCTCGCCGTCGGCAGCGCGGTCTATTTCGAGCAGGCGGAATCGCGCCTGTCGACGCCGGTCGTCTACCGCATGCGCATTCTGGAGTTCGGCGCGGACCGCCTGGCGGTCGAAATCGAAAACGCCTCTGCGATCGGCATCGCCGTGATCGACATCGCGCCGCCCGGCTCGACGCGGGCCGTGCACTACTTCGCGCGGCGCGAGCCGGGCGTTTGGGGCTATTACGGCCTGGCCTTCGCGGCGCAGGAGCCCGGCCTGTTCCTGCGCGTGCGCGATGCGTCGCTGGTCAACCGCGCGGTCGCCTATTTCCGCCATTTCGCCGGCATTCCCACGGACCGCGAGCCGCCCGCCGCGCGGTAGCCGCGCGCCCCGGCGGCGGGCGCGGCCCGGCGCCTTCACTCCGCCGGCGGCGTGCCCGAGAGATGCAGCGCGTCGAACGCGGCGACGCAGCGCGCGAGCGAGAAGCGCTCTTCGATGCGGGCGCGGGCGGCCGCGGCGCGTTCGGCGCGCTCATCGGGTGTCAGCGCCGCGATCGCGTCGAGCGCCGCGGCGAGCGCCGCCGGATCGCGCGGCGGCACGATGGCCCCGGCCTCGCCCACGATCCGGCGCGCGTCGCCGACATCGGTGGCCACCGCCGGCAGGCCGGCGGCCATGCCCTCGGCGATCACGTTCGAGAAGCCTTCGCCGAATGCCGATGTGGACAGCACCGCGTCGGCGGCGGCGTAGAGCGCCGGCATGTCGGCGCGGACGCCGAGGCCGTGCAGATTCGGCGGCCCCGCCAGCGCGTCGGTGCCCTTGCCGGCGGCGAGAAAAACGACGGTGGGGCGCAGCCCGGCGAGCGCCGCCAGCGTCGCGTGATCCTTCATCGGATCGACCCGCGCGGCGTGCACCGCGACGAACGCGCCGCCGCCGAGGCCGAGGTCCGCGCGCACGCGAAGCCGCGCCGCGCAGTCGGGTCGGAAGCGCGCCGTGTCGACGCCGTTCGGAATCACGGGGAACGCGCGCGGCGCATAGCCGAGCGTCTCGTGAAACGCACGGCCGGCATGGGAATTGGCCACCACCGCGTCGGGCCGTCCTGCGCGGCGCGCGCAGGCGCGGATCGTCCAGCGCAGCGTCGCGCCGTAGCGGCTCTGATCCATGTCGGAGCAGCGCACGCCCCAATAGAGCCGCGTCGCCTTGCGCCGGCCCGAGCGCTCGAGCGCCCAGAGCGAGAAGAGATCGGCGTAGTACATCCAGCTCTGGATCCCGGCCGGCTGGGTTTCGCGAACGATGCGCGCGAGCGCCGAGACGACGCGCGGCACCGAGAGCGGGCCGGACAGCCCCAATTCGCGCACCTCCACCCCGGCGGCGCGGATCTCCGGCGCCAGCGCGCCGCCGCCGATCAGGTCGACGACGATCTGCCGGTGCGGCTGCGCCCGCGGCGCTGCGACGAGCGCCGCCAGCATCCGTTCGGCGCCGCCGACGCCGAGACCGGCGATGACGTGGAGGACGAGCGGCGCGGCGTTCACGGCGCCGCGCCGCTTGGGACGATGGACGCGGGCCTGCCTACTTGATCTCGGTGATCCAGTCGCTGATCTTGACCCACTTGCCGCCCTTGATCTGATCGACCGCGACCGATTGCGGCTGCGCGTGATTGCCCACGGCCAGCGATTGCTGCGGATTGCCGAACTTGTCGGCGTATTTCATCTCGCGCAACGCCTTCGTGAACTTCTCGACCGTGATGTCCTTGCCGGCCGCCTCGAGGGCCAGCGCGGTCCATTCCATCACCGCGTAGGCGACCATGGCCTCCATCGTCGCCGGCTTCTTGAATTTGGCCTCGTAGGCCGCGACCCACGCCTTGGCCGAGGCGAGGTCGGTGTCCTTGTCGTGGATGCGCCACTGGCTGATGCCGTAGAGCCCGTCGAGGCTCGCCTTGGTGCTCGCCGCGATCGCGAGGATCGTCTGGTTGCGGCCCGGGATCGAGGTGATCATGTTGACGTTCCAGCCCATCTGGCGCGAGCCGGTGTAGGCGGTCACGGTCTGGCGCACGATCGTGCCGAGCACGACGAGATCGACGCCGGCGTTCTTGAGCGAGGCGAGCTGCGCCGAGAGATCGACTTCCGTCGGCTTGAACGTCGCCGTGGCGGCGACCGTGGTGTTGTTGGCCTTCACCGCGTCGCTGACGCCCTTCAGCACGAGCTGGCCGAACGGATCGTCCTGGTAGAGCACGCCGATCTTGGTGGGCTTCAGCGTCTTGATCGCCCAGTTCACGCCCGCGGCGGTGCCCCAATCGTAGTTGACGACGAAGGTGTAGCTGAGCGGGCTCTTGTCCTTGTGGAACGGCCCGGAGACGCCCGACCACGGGAAGAGGTGCGGCACGCCGGCCTCGATCGCCTTGCCGTAGGCGGCGATGGTCGGCGTGGTGCCGAACGAGTTGACGATCGCGAACACCTTGTCGGAGCCCACCAGCTTCTCGACCGCGCGCACCGCCTTGGCCGGGTTGAAGCCGTTGTCCTCGACGATGACGCGGATCTTGCGGCCGTGGATGCCGCCTTTGTCGTTGATCTCGTCCACCTTCATCATCATGCCGGTGCGCAGCCACTCCATGCCGGCCGCGGTCGGGCCGGTGAGGTCGAGGTGCGAACCCAGCACGATCTCGGCGGCGCTCACGCCCTGCGGCGTCTGCGCGGCCGCGGTTCCGGCGGCGAAGCACGCGGCGAGCGCCGCGATACGGAGTGTCGACTTCATGATGCGTCCTCCCTCGAAGGTTTTGCCGCAGTGTAAGTCAGTTTCGTAACGAAAGCTACCCGCCTGAGGCATACATGCCCTCGATCAGCGCGGCGTATTTCTGGGCCACCACCTTGCGCTTCAGCTTCATCGTCGGCGTCAGTTCCTCGTCTTCGGGCGTCAGCAGCACGTCGATGAGGCGGAATTTCTTGATCGTCTCGACCCGCGCGAGCTTCGCGTTCACGGCCTCGATTTCGCGCCGGATCAGGTCCTGCACCGCCTCGGCGGCGCAGAGGCTGGCATAGTTCGTGAACGGCACGCGCCGGTCCTGCGCGAAGCGCGCCACGTTCTCGAGATCGATCATGATCAGCGCCGAGAGGAACGGGCGCTTGTCGCCGATCACCACGGCGTCGGCGATGTAGGCGCTGGCCTTCAGCTGGTTCTCGATTTCCGAGGGCGTCACGTTCTTGCCGCCGGCCGTGATCATCACGTCCTTGAGCCGGTCGGTGATGCGGAGATAGCCGTCGGGATCGAGCGCGCCGACGTCGCCGGTGTGCAGCCAGCCCTGGGCGTCGATCGCCGCGGCCGTTTCGTCCGGCTTGGCGAGATAACCGGCGAACACGTTGTCGCCGCGGATCAGGATTTCGCCGGTCTCGGCCAGGCCGATCTCGATGCCCGGCGGCGGCGGGCCCACCGTGCCGACGCGGTTGCGGCCGAGCGGATTGACCGTCGCAAGCCCGCAGCTCTCGGTGAGGCCATAGGCCTCGCGCAGGTCGATGCCGAGCGCCCGGAACCAGGCGATGATCTCCGGCGCCACCGGCGCGGCGCCGGTCATGCCGAAGCGGATGCGCCCGAGCCCGAGGAAGCGGCGCAGATTGCCGAGCACCAGCGACGACGTGGCCGCCCGCATCAGGCGCGTGAGCGTGCCCGGAACGGCGCCCCGGTCGCGCGCCTCCTCGACCCGGCGGCCGAGGCGGATCGCCCACGCGTAGGCGCGCTTCTGGAGGGGCGTGCCGTCGGCGATCGCCAGCGTCACGAGCGCATGCATCTTCTCCCACGTGCGCGGCGGGGCGAAGAGGGCGTCCGGCTGCACCGCGCGCATGTCTTCCAGCAGCGTGTCGGCGCTCTCGGCGAAATGCACGGTGTTGCCGAGGATCAGCGGATTGAACACGGCGCTCATGCGCTCGGCCACGTGGCAGAGCGGCAGGAAGGAGAGCGTGCGGTCGCCGTCGACGAGCGGCGTCATCACGTGCGCGCGGCCGATCTGCCCGGCGACGTTCGCGTGGCGGATCATCGCCGCCTTGGGCGGGCCCGTCGTGCCCGAGGTGTAGATGAGGATCGCGATCTCGTCCGGTTTCGTGCGCGCGACCTCGTCCTCGACGAAGCGCGGATGCGCGGCCTCGTGCGCGGCCCCGCGCTCCAGGAATTCGGCGAACGTCATCACCATCGGGTCGCTGAAGCCGCGCAGGCCCTCGGTCTCGAAGACGACCGCGTGGCGAAGGTCGGGGCACGCGTCGCGCACGGTCAGGATCTTGTCGAGCTGCTCCTCGTTCTCGACGAAGACGATGCGGCTCCGGGAATCCTTGAGGATGTAGGCGACCTGGCTCGCCGACGACGTCGTGTAGATGCCGTTGCCGATCACGCCGATCGACTGCGCGCCGAGATCGCAGAACAGCCATTCGGGCCGGTTCTCGCTCAGCACCGACGAAACGTCCCCGCGCGCGAGGCCGAGCGCCGCGAGGGAGTGCGCCACACGCCGCGCCTTGGCGCCGTAGTCGCGCCAAGCGATCGCGCGCCACAGGCCGCGCCGCTTCTCGCGCAGCGCGGGGCGCTCGGGCGTGGCCGCCACGCGCCGCCAGAACAGCGCCGCCGGCGTGGGCGGGAGCGGATCGAAGCGCACGGTCGGGGCAGCCGCCATCGCCGTCACCGCCACGTCTTGCGGCGGCGCCAGCGGCGCTGGCCGCGGATGCCGCCTTCGCGGATGCCGAGATAGAACTCGCGCACGTCGGGGTTGGCGGCGAGTGCTGCGGCGGTGCCCGACAGCACCACGCGCCCCAGCTCCATGATGTGCGCGTCGTGCGCGTGATCGAGCGCCACGCGCGCGTTCTGCTCGACGACGAGGACGGTGGTGCCCATCGTCTCGTTGATGCGCCGGATCGCGCCGAAGATCTCGACGACGAGCAGCGGCGAGAGGCCGAGCGAAGGCTCGTCGAGCATCAGCAGCGCCGGGCGCCCCATCAGCGCGCGGCCGATCGCCAGCATCTGCTGCTCGCCGCCCGAAAGCATGCCCGCCGTCTGCGCCCGGCGCTCTTCGAGGCGCGGAAACAGCGCGTAGACCTGCGCGAGGTCCTTGGCGACCTCTTCCGCGTCGCTGCGCGCGAACGCGCCCACCGCCAGGTTCTCGGCGACCGAGAGCAGCGGGAACACCTGCCGTCCCTCGGGCACGAGGCTGACGCCGCGGCGCACGATCTTGTCGGGGTCGAGCCCGTGGATGGCTTCGCCGGCGAACGACACGCCGCCGACGCGCGGGTCGACGATGCCCGCGATCGTCCGCAGCAGCGTCGTCTTGCCGGCGCCGTTGGCGCCGAGCACGGCTACGATGCGCCCCTTCTCCACACCGAGGCTCACGCCGCGCAGGGCCGGGATCGGGCCGTACCACGTCTCGATATTGGCGATGTCGAGCAGGGCCATGGCTCACGCGCCGAGATAGGCTTCGATGACCTTGGGATCGCGCTGCACCTCGGCGGGCGCGCCGTGCGCGATCGCCTGGCCCTGGTTCATCACCAGCACGCGGTCCGACACCTCGTTCACCAGCGCGAGATCGTGCTCGACCATGAGGATCGTGATGCCGAGATCGGCCACCATGTCTTCGATCCAGAAGGCGAGATCCTCGGTCTCCTCGGGATTGAGCCCGGCGGCCGGCTCGTCGAGCAGCAGCAGGCGCGGCGCCGCGGCCAGCGCGCGGCCGAGTTCCACGATCTTGCGCACGCCATAAGGCAGGCCGGCCACCATGCTGTCGCGATGGCGATGCAGGTCGAGGAAGTCGATGACGGTCTCGACGCGCTCGCGGTGCTCGCGCTCGGCGGCGCGCACGCGCGGCAGGAACAGAAGCTCGGAGACGAGGCCGGTGGTGCGGTGCGCATGGCGGCCGAGCAGCAGGTTCTGCATCACCGTCGCGTGCTCGAACAGCTCGAGATTCTGGAACGTGCGCGCGATGCCGCGGCCGATCACGCCGTGCGCCGGTACGGACAGGAGATCGCGGCCGTCGAATTCGATCGCGCCGCCGCGCGGCGCGAGCAGCCGCGAGATCATGTTGATGACGGTCGTCTTGCCGGCGCCGTTCGGCCCGATGATCGTGAACACCTCGCCCTTCTCGACCGCGAAGGACACGCCGTCGACGGCGCGCACGCCGCCGAACCACAGCGAGAGGTTTTCGACGCGCAGCAGGCTCATCGCATGCGCTCCGAGGTCATGTAGGCCTTCGTGCGCTTGAACATCGCGCGGCGGTAGATCGGGAAGGCCTGGAAATACGCCTTGATCTTCGCCCAGCGCCCGGCGAGGCCGAGCGGCTCGAACAGCACGAAGAACACGAGGATGAGGCCGTAAAGCGCGAGCTGCAGGCCCGACTGCGCCCCGATCGCGGGCGGCAGGTAGTCCTTGAAGCGCGCGATCGCCGGGTCGAGCAGGCCGAGGAACACCGCGCCCAGCACGGCGCCCTTGATGCTGCCGAGCCCGCCCACGACGACCATCATCAGGAGCTCGAGCGAGAGCAGCACGTTGAAGCTCTCGGCCGTCAGCGTCGAGATCTTGTGCGCGTAGAGCGCGCCGGCGAGCCCGCCGATGGCCGCCGACAGCGCGAAGGCCATCGTCTTGGTACGCGCCAGCGCGACGCCGAGCGTCTCGGCCGCGATCGGGCTGTCGCGCAGCGCGATGAACGCGCGCCCGGTCGGCGAGCGCAGCAGGTTGAGGCAGACCAGCACCGTGCCGGCGAGCAGCGCGAGCGCCAGATAGTAGTAGCCGGGCCCGCTGCCGAAGCGGACGCCGCCGAGGCGCGGGTTGGGCACGGTCAGGAAAGTCTCGCCGGCGCTGAGGAACTTCCAGTGCGCGAAAAGGTGCTCGACGATGCCGCTGAACGCCAGCGTCGCGATCGCGAGATAGAGGCCGGTCAGGCGCAGCGCCGGCAGCCCGAGCAGAATGCCGACGGCGCCGGTGCCGAGCGTGGCGAGCGCGAGCGAAACCGGCAGCGGCAGGCCGGCGCGCAGCGCGTGCGCCTCGATGTAGGCGCCGATCAGCAGGAACGCGCCGTGCCCCAGCGAGACGAGGCCGGTGAAGCCCGTCAGCAGCATGAGGCCGACGCTGGCGATCGCGAGCACGAAGACGAACGCCAGCTCGCCGACATAGTAGGCCGGGAGCAGCGCCGGCGCGGCCGCGAGCAGCGCGATCAGGGCGGCATACCAGCCCCAGTCGCTCTTGTGGCGCAGCAGGTCGATGTCCTGGTCGTGGCTGGTCTTGAAGACGTAGCGCATGAGGCTACACCCGCTTGCCCTGCGGCTCGCCGAGCAGCCCGCGCGGGAACGCGAACAGCACGACGAGCAGCACCACATAGGCGGTGATGCCCTTGGCGCTCGGCTCGTAGACGCCGACGAGCTGCTCGGCCACGCCGATCAGCAGGCCGCCGAGGATGGCCCCCGGAATGCTGCCGAATCCGCCGAGCACCGCGGCGGCGAAGCCCTTCAGCACGATGATCCAGAGATTGAGCTCCACGGCCAGGAGCGGCGCGATCAGGACGCCGGCGATGCCCGAGACGGCCGCTGCGATCGCCCAGGTGAGCGTGAACACCGATTTCACCGGAATCGCCATCAGATAGGCGGCGAGCTGGTTCTGCGAGGCCGCCTGCATCGCGACGCCGAGCCGGGTATGGCGGAAGAAGAGGTAGAGCACCGCGCACAGCAGCGCGGTGCCGGCCGCGATCGCGAGCATCGATTCCTGCACGAGCACGCCGCCGACGTTGCGCGGCTGCTGCGCGAACGGCGTCGGCAGGCCGCGCTCCTGCGGCCCCCAGACGAGGCTCGCGATGCCGCGGATCGAGAACGCGAGGCCGATGGTCAGCATGATGCCGGCGAAATGCGGCTGGCCGATGATCGGTCGCATCACGAAGCGGTCGAGGCCGGCGCCGACCGCGGCCATCGCCGCGATCGTCAGCACGAGGGCGAGGACGTAGGGCAGGCCGAGCGGGACGACGAGAGTCCAGGCGATGAACGCACCGAGCATCAAGAGGTCGCCCTGCGCGAAGTTCACGACCTCGGTGGCCTTGTAGATGAGCACGAAGCCGAGCGCCGTGAGCCCGTAGATGGCGCCCACGGCCAAGCCGTTCACGAGCTGCTGCAGCAGATCGCCGATGGCGGAATCCTCCCTCGCGCGCCGGCGCTTCGCGTTTGCTGTTGTCGACCGGTCGCGAGTGACTTACCTTAGCGAACTGACCAAGGCAAGATTGCGCGAATCACGCGATGACACGCTCCCGGGCCGGCGCCGCCGCCGACGCCGCGGCCTCCGAGGCCGCGCGCGCCGCCGAGGCGGCGCGCCACATCCGCGCGAGCCTCGTCATTCCGGTGCTCGACATCATCGGCGACCGGTGGACGCTGCTGCTGGTGGCGGCGCTCGCGGCCGGCCCGGCGCGCTTCGACGGGCTTGCCCGCCGCATCGGGATCGCGCGCAGCACGCTCGCGCAGCGGCTCGAAGACCTCGCCCGCGACGGACTCATCGAGCGCATCGCCTATCAGGGAAATCCGCCGCGCTTCGAATACGGGCTGAGCGCCAAAGGCCGCGACACGCTGGCGATCCTGCACGCGATCCGCGATTGGGATCGCACCTGGGCTTCGGCCGAGGCGTTCGAATCCTGGCCGATGGACGACGAGCCCGAACGGCGCATCGTCTGCCGCGCCTGCCGCGCGCCGATTCACGCGCGCGACGTCGCCTATCGACCGGCGTCCTCCGTGGAACCGCGCGCCGCCAGGCGCGGCCGCCCGGCCGACGCGGCCGAGCTTTGGGGCGAAGCTTCGCTTCGCCAGAAGGCCGCCCGGCGGCCGTCGCGGTCGCAGCGCCGCGCGCGCCCGCAACCGCTCACCTCCGCGGCGGACGCGCTCGGCAATCGCAGCCTCGCGCTCGTGATCGCCGCTGCCTTCTTCGGCCTGCGCCGCTTCAGCGACATGGAGAAGGCGCTCGGCCTCGCGCCGAACGTGCTCGCGCGCCGGCTCGACGAACTGGTGGCGGCCGGCATGATGGCGCGTCACGTCTACCGCGAGCGGCCGCGGCGCTGGCAATACATCCTCACCGAGAAGGGCCTCGACCTCTACCCGGTGATCGTCGCGCAGATCGGCTGGGCCGACCGCTGGCTCGCGGGCGCGTCCGGCCCGCCGCTGGCGCTCACCCACCGGCCTTGCGGCAAGGCCCTCGTCCCGGTGCTCGATGCGCCGCGGCCGCGCTTGGTTTCGCCGCACCGGACCAGTCACTAGCGTTACGAAACTTACCATGCTAACTTTCGCGCGACCCGCGGGAGGATCACGAGACCGATGACCAGCCGACTGCCGCCGGAATGGACGCAGCGCATGGCGCTGCCGGTGATCGCGGCGCCGATGTTCCTCGTTTCCGGCCCCGATCTCGTCGTCGCCGCCTGCAAGGCGGGAGTCATCGGCGCGTTCCCGGCGCCCAACTGCCGCACCGCCGAAGACCTCGACGCCTGGCTCGCGCGCATCGCGCGCGAAACCGAAGGCGCCGCGCCGTTCGCGCTCAACATGGTCGTGCACTCCACCTATCCGCGCCTCGCGGCGGAGCTGGAGCTGGTGAAGAAGCACAGGCCGGCGCTCGTCATCACCGCGCTCGGCAGCCCGCGCAACGTCGTCGAGGCGGTGCATTCCTACGGCGGGCGCGTGTTCGCCGACGTGATCTCGCCGAAATTCGCCAAGAAGGCGATCGAGGCCGGCGTCGACGGGCTCATCCTCGTCGCGGCTGGCGCGGGCGGCCATGCCGGCGCGCTCACCGCCTTCGCGTTCCTGCCCGAGATCCGCAAATTCTGGAGCGGCCCGATCGTGCTCGGCGGCGCGATTTCCGACGGGCGCGCCGTCCGCGCGGCGGAAGTGCTCGGCGCCGATCTCGCCTATGTCGGCACGTCGTTCATCGCCGCCGCCGAGAGCATCGCGCCCCAGGCCTACAAGGAGATGCTGATCCGCACCGACGCCGAGGGCATCGTGCTCACCAACGCCGTCACCGGCGTGCACGGCAATTTCCTCGCCGAAAGCCTCGTCGCCGCCGGTTACGACCTCAAGAATCTGCGGCCCCGGACGATGAACCTCTCCGAGGGCGCGGATACGGCGATCAAGGCGTGGAAGCACATCTGGTCGGCCGGACAGGGCGTCGGCAGCGTGGCCGCCGTCGAGCCCGCGGCCGAGATCGTGGCGCGCCTGCGCCGCGAATACGCCGCCGCGGTGGCCGACGGGCGCCGGCCCAATCCCTGGCTCGAGAAAAGCGAAGCCAAGCGCAGCACAGCCGCATGAAGCGAGGAGACGCGCGATGAATGCCGTCAATCGGACGAATCCGGTGATGACCGGAAACTATGCGCCCATCGACCGCGAGGTCGTGCTCGGCGACCTCAAGGTGATCGGCGAGATCCCGAAGGACCTCAACGGCGTCTACGTGCGCAACGGCACGAATCGCCGCTACGCCGCCAAGGGCCGCTATCACTGGTTCGACGGCGACGGCATGCTGCACGGCGCCTATTTCGAGAACGGCAAGGTGACGTACCGGAACCGCTGGGTGCGCACGAAGTCGTTCCTCGAGGAGGAGAAGGCGGGCCGCGCGCTGTGGGAAGGCGTGATGGAGCCGCCGCGCCGCGACCGGCCCGACATGCCGCTCAAGGACACGTCGAACACCGACGTGAAGTTCCACGCCGGCAAGCTCGTGACGATGTGGTATCTCGCCGGCGACATCTATTCGGTCGATCCCGCGACGCTGGCGACCGACGGGCAGGAGACCTACGGCGGCACGCTGAAATGCCGCGTCTCGGCGCATTCCAAGGTCGACGAGGCGACCGGCGAGTTCATCTTCTTCGACTACGGCAAGACCGCGCCCTACATGAGCTACGGCGTCGTCGGGCCCGACCGGCGCGTCTCGCACTGGACGCCGATCGAGCTGCCGGGGCCGCGCCTGCCGCACGATCTCGCAATCACGCAGCACTACTCGATCTTGCACGACCTGCCGCTGTTCTACGACATGGAGGCGCTCGAGGCCGGGCGCCACAAGGTGAAGTTCTACCACGACACGCCGGCGCGCTTCGGCGTGATCCCGCGCCGCGGCCAGGGCAGCGAAATCCGCTGGTTCGAGGCCGAGCCGTGCTTCGTCTACCACGTCGTCAACGCCTGGGAAGACGGCGACGAAGTGGTGATGACCGGCTGCCGCTACGTGACGCCGCGCAAGGCCAGCGGCGAGCCCGATCCCGAGCGCTACGCCAAGATGATCGCGCATCTGATGATGGACGCCGTCCTCTATCAGTGGCGCTTCAACCTCAAGACCGGCACCACCAAGGAAGGCCCGCTCGACGATACGCTCAACGCCGAGTTCCCGATGATCAACAGCGCGTGGCAGACGCGGCGCAATCGCTGGTCCTACAACGTGATGATGGCGCGCTGGCCGGCCGACGAGCCGCGCTTCACCGGGCTCGTGAAGTTCGATCTCGATACCGGGCGCTATCAGGCGTTCAGCGAGGGGCCGCATTTCTGGTACAGCGAGGCGCCGTTCGCCGAGCGCGACAACCCCAAGAGCGAAGACGACGGCTATCTCGTCAGCTACGTCTGGAATCCGAACGAGAGCCGCTCCGAAATCCAGGTGTTCGACGCGCAGACCATCGGCGACGGGCCGGTCGCGCGCGTGCTGATGCCCCAGCGCGTGCCGAACGGCTTCCACGCGACGTGGGTCAGCGCGAAGCGCCTGGCGAGCGGCATCTAGCGCGCATCGCAGGGGCGGATCCCGATCCGCCCGCTCGAAGGGCGACGATGGCGGGATTCCATCCGCAAATGGCCGCGGCGATCTCGAAGTTCGAGGCGCTCGGCCGCGATCTGCCGAAGGCGCAGTCTCTCGCCGAGGCGCGTGCCAACGCGCTCGTCCAGCGGCGCTGGTTCAACGCCGATCCGCCGGCGCTCGCGCGCGTCGAGGAGCGCGCCGTTCCCGGCCCCTATCGCGCGGTGCCGGTGCGGCTCTACGTGCCGCCCGGCCTCTCGGGCCCGGCGCCCGTCATCGTCTATTGCCACGGCGGCGGCTGGTTCGCGTGCAGCAACGACACGCACGACCGCATCATGCGGCTCTTCGCATTGGCGGCGCGTGCCGCGGTGATCGGCGTCGATTACTGCCTCGCGCCGGAGAACAAGTTCCCGAAGCCGGTCGAAGAGGCCGCCGCGGTCCTGGCCTGGGCCGCCGCGCGCGCCGGCGACTGGGGGCTCGATTCGGGCCGCCTCGCCTTCGCCGGCTGCTCGGCCGGGGCCAACCTCGCGCTCGGCGCCGCGCTGGCGCTGCCGCGCGCGGCGCTCGCGCGCTTCCGCGCCGGCGCGCTGTTCTACGGTGCCTACGATCCGGCGCTGGAGTCCGATTCGTGCCGCCGCCACGGCGCCGAGGGCGCGTGGCTCTCCGCCAAGGAGATGGCGTGGTGCTGGAAAACCTATCTCGCGCTGCCGGAAGACCGGGCCGATCCGCGCGCGGCGCCGATCCGCGCGGAGGACGCGGCACTTGCGGCGCTGCCGCCGCTCCATCTCTGCGCGGCCGAGATCGACCCGCTGTGCGACGATACCGTGCGGCTCGCGGAGCGCCTCGGCACCGCCGGCGTGCGGCACGCGCTTTCGCTGCGCGCCGGCATGGGGCATAGCTTCCTGGGTTTCGCACGCATGGTCGACGAGGCGGGCCGGGCGTTGCAGGATGCGGCGGACTTCGTCACCGCGGCGTGGTCCACGAACGCCGCCGCGCAGAAGGAAAGGGCAGGCGCATGAGCAAGGTCTATCTGCTGGGCGGCCATCAGACCGACTTCAAGCGCAACTTCGCGCGCGAGGGCAAAGGCATCTTCGACATCCTCAAGGAGCCGGTCGAAGGCGCGCTCGCGGCCACCGGCATCGCGCCCGAAGAGGTCGAGGTCGCGCATATCGGCAATTTCGTCGCCGAGCTGTTCTGCCGGCAGGGGCAGCTGGGCGGGATGTTCGCGGCGATCCATCCGCGTTTCTCGGGACTGCCGTCGGCGCGCCACGAGGGCGCCTGCGCGTCGGGCTCGCTCGCCGCGCTCGCGGCGCAGGCCGACATCAAGGCCGGCCACTACGACCTCGCCTGCGTCGCCGGCGTCGAGATGATGCGCCACACCGACGCGCAGACCGCGGCCGACAACCTCGCCGCCGCCGCCTGGATCGGCCGCGAGGGCCAGGAAGCGCAGTGGATGTGGCCGTGGATGTTCTCGAAGCTCGGCGACGAGTACGAGCGCCGTTACGGCCTGAAGCGCGAGCACCTCGCGGCGATCGCGAAGAACAATTTCGCCAACGCGCGCCGCAATCCCAACGCGCAGACGCGCGAATGGAAGCTGACCGACGCGAATTTCGGCACCGACGACGCCGCCAATCCGCCGGTCGAGGGCCGCATCCGCAAGCAGGATTGCGGACAGATCACCGACGGCGGCGCGTGCGTGTTCCTCGCTTCGGAGCGCTATGCGAAAGACTGGGCGGCGCGGCGCGGCCTCGCGCTCGACGGCGTGCCCTATCTCAAGGGCTGGGGCCACCGCACGGCCACGATGCGGTTCGAGGACAAGCTCAAGGAAAGCCCGAACAGCCCCTACGTCATGCCGCACGTGCGCGGCGCGATCACCGATGCCTACAAGCGCGCGGGCATTTCGGGGCCCGAGGCGCTCGACGCCATCGAGACCCACGATTGCTTCACGACGACCGAATACATGGCGATCGACCATTTCGGCCTCACCGCGCCCGGCGAAAGCTGGAAGGCGGTGGAAGAGGGCCGCATCGCGCTCGACGGCGATCTGCCGGTCAATCCCTCGGGCGGCCTGATCGGCGCCGGGCACCCGGTCGGCTGCACCGGCGTGCGCATGCTGCTCGACGCCTGGAAGCAGATCACCGGCAATGCCGGCGGCTATCAGGTGGAAGGCGCGCGCCAGGTGCAGACGCTGAACATCGGCGGCAGCGGCACGACGACGGTGAGCTTCGTCGTCGCGGCGGGGAACGCGTGATCCGCTTCGACGGGCGCGCCGCCCTCGTCACCGGCGCGGGCAAGGGGCTCGGCCGCGCCTACGCGCTGCTGCTGGCCGCGCGCGGCGCCGCCGTCGTCGTCAACAACCGCAAGCGCGAGGCGGCCGGCGAAAAGGGCTCGGCCGATCGCGTCGTCGACGAGATCCGCGCCGCCGGCGGCAAAGCCGTGGCCAACTACGACAGCGTCGAAACACGCGAATCGGGCGAGCGCATGGTGCGGGCGGCGCTCGACGCGTTCGGGCGGCTCGACATCCTGGTCAACAACGCCGGCGTCGATCAGCACGCGGCGCTGCACAACATCGCGCTCGACGAGTTCGAGCGCGTGTTCGCGGTCAATTTCTTCGGCACGCTCTACGTCACCAAAGCCGCGCTGCCGGTGATGCGCGACAAGAATTACGGCCGCATCGTCATCAGCACCTCGTCGGCGGGGCTCTACGGGCTGCACGGCCTCACGGCCTATTCCGCCAGCAAGGGCGCGCTGATCGCCTTCATGCGCGCGCTCGCGCAGGAATGCGCGCGGCGGCCGATTCGCGTGAACGCGGTGGCACCCTACGCGCTCACGCCGATGACCGAGCGGCAGGGCGTCGACACCTCGCAGCTGCACGGCCCCGAACTGGTGGCGCCGCTCGTCGCCTGGCTCGCCAGCGAGCAGTGCACGGCGAACGGCGAAACCTTCATCGCCGGCTCGGGCCATTTCGGCCGCGCCTGGGCGGTGGAGAACCAAGGCGTGAAGCTGCCGCCCGACAGGCCGATCTCGCCCGAAGACGTTGCCGCGCGCATCGATGCGATCCGCGCCGAAACGGCGCCGCGCGGCTACGCCGATGCGGTCGCGTCGTTCGTCGGCATCAAGGGCGGCGCGTGATGTGGGGCGAACTCGCGCTGGCCGCCGGCGCCGGCGCCGGCGCGATCTTCGCCGCGATGCTGCTGCTGTGGCTCGTCTCGATTCCGCTGAAGGACGCGAGCATCGTCGACATTTTCTGGGGCCCCGGCTTCGCGCTCGCGGCCTGGGCCGCCGTCGCCGTCGCCGGCGGCGACCCGGCGCGCAAATGGCTCGTCGCCGCGCTCACGAGCGTCTGGGCGCTGCGCCTCGGCGTCTATTTGCTCTGGCGCAAGCGCGGCCATGGCGAAGACCCGCGCTACACCGCGCTCGTCAACCACCTCGGCGCCGAGAAGCGCCATCGGATCACGCTCACGCGCGTGTTCCTGCTGCAAGGCGTCATCATGTGGATCGTCGCGTTGCCGGTCATGGCGGCGCCGGTCTGGCGCGAGCCGCTCGGCGCGTTCGCCTATATCGGCGCGGCGCTGTGGCTGATCGGCTTCCTGTTCGAATCGATCGGCGATTGGCAGATGGCGCGCTTCAAGGCCGATCCGGCCAACGCCGGCGCGGTGATGGACCGCGGCCTCTGGCGCTACACCCGGCACCCCAACTATTTCGGCGATGCCTGCGTGTGGTTCGGCCTGTGGCTCGTCGCGTGCGATCATCCGCTCGGCTTCGCGCTCGCGATCTCGCCGCTGCTGATGACGTATTTCCTCGTGAAGGTCACCGGCAAGGCGCTGCTCGAGCGGCGCCTGAAGCGCGCGAAGCCGGACTACGCGGCTTATGTCGCGCGCACGAGCGGCTTTTTCCCGCTGCCGCCCAAAGGCTGAAGGGGGCGCCTCAATTCGCGGGCGCGGTCAGCGCCTTCTCCACCGCCGCAGCGACGCTCGCATCCAAGGGCGGCGTCCGCGTCGGGAACCAGGCGGCGAGGCGGCCGTCGCGGCCGATCAGGATCTTGTGGAAGTTCCAGCGCGGCACGCCGGCCGGCCCGGTCGCGGCCGCCGCCCAGGCGTAGAGCGGGTGCGCGTTCGCGCCGACGACGGTCTGCTTCTCGAGCAACGGGAAATCGACGCCGTAGTTGAGCTCGCAGAAGCTCTTGATCGCGGCGTTGCTGCCCGGCTCCTGCGCGCCGAAGTCGTTCGCGGGCACGCCCAGGATCACGAAGCCCTTGGCGCGGTACCGCGTCCACAGCTTCTGCAAGTCCTCGTACTGGCCGGTGTAGCCGCAGAACGAGGCGGTGTTGACCAGGAGGACGACCTTGCCCTGGAATTTCTCCGGCGCGTGGGTCGTGCCGTCGATCGCCGGCAGCGGCACCTTCGTCCAGTCGAGCCTGCCTTCGGCCGAGGCCGGGGCAGCCGCGAAGGCGATGAGCAGGGCGAAGGCGTAAGCGAGGCGGCGCATGGCAGGCGTCTCCGGGGTAGGGGCGCTCCCCGGCACATGGCGCCAGTCCGCGCCGAAGGCAAGCCCGCGTTGACGCGGCGCTGCGCGCCCGGCAGGCTCGCCGTCATGGCGCGCGACTTCATGAACACGAAGGAGGTGGCGGATTACCTGCGCATCAAGCAGCGCAAGGTCTATGCGCTGCTGCGCGCCAGGCGCATTCCGTGCTCGCGCGTCACCGGCAAGTGGCTGTTCCCGAAGCACCTGATCGACCTCTGGGTGGCCGAGAACACCGACTATGCCGGCCTCGGCTTCGAGACGCGGCCGCCGGCGCCGGTGGTGGCCGGCAGCCACGATCCGCTGCTCGATTGGGCCGTGCGCGAATCCGGGTGTGGCCTCGCGCTGCGCGCCAGCGGCAGCCTCGACGGGCTGAAGCAGCTCGCGGCCGGCGAAGCGGTCATGGCCGGGCTTCACGTGCGCGACGCCAAGAGCGGCGAATACAACGTGCCGGTGCTGCGCGAGGCGGCAGGCCTGCGCGACGTGGTGCTGATCCGCTGGGCCGCGCGGCGGCAGGGGCTCGTCCTGGCCGCAGGAAATCCGCTCAGGATCCGCCGCCTCGCCGATGTCGTGCGGCACAAGGCGCGCTTCATGCTGCGCCAGCCCTCGGCGGGCAGCCACCTGCTGCTGCTGCATTTCCTCGCCGAGGCGCGGCTCAAGCCCGGCGACGTCGCCTTCGTGCATCCCGCCGTCCTCAGCGAAACGGATGTCGGGCTCGCGATCGTCGAAGGCCGCGCCGACGCGGGGCTCGCGGTCGAGGCCGTCGCGCGCCGGTTCCGCCTCGCCTTCGTGCCGCTGGCCGAGGAGCGGTTCGATCTCGCGATGCGCCGCAAGAGCTACTTCGAAGCCCCGGCGCAGGCGCTGCTCCGCTTCGCGGCCTCCGCCGCCTTCAAGCGCAAGGCCGCGGCGCTCGGCGGCTACGACGTGGGCGAGGCGGGGCGCGCGATCTGGAACGGCTGACGGCCGCTGCAATCGCAGGCTGTGGAACGCGAGTGCGACCCTTGATCCGGCGGCGGCGGGGCGGATATGCTGACATGCGTGGGATGCCGGCCGGAAACTTCCATGTCTCGGGTGTCTCGATCAGCGGTTGCATATGCGCTCGCGCTCGGCCTGGGTCCGCTGGCGCCGACATCGGCGCGGGCGCAGCTCGAGGAGTCCGTCGTCGGCGTCTGGGTCGTCAGCAGCCATTTCCGGCAGAACGCGTTTAGCCATTGCGCGATGAGCGCGCGATACCTGGGTGGCGCGAAGCTACTGCTGTTCGCGCTCGGGCGGTCCGGCTTCCAGGTTGGCATGTACGACCGCAACTGGAACCTGCCGGCCAGTGCGCGCGTGAGCGGCTACTATCGCATCAATCGGGGGCCGCGCGTCGCCGCGCGGGGTGTCGTGGTCAACCCGCAGCTCATCCTGCTCGGGCTTGCTACCGACACGTCCCTGTACGGGCAGTTCCAGTACGCCGGCAGCGTCGTACTCGGTGTCGACGGATCGCCCGAATTCGAAACCGACTTCAACCTGCAGAACGGCGTCGCCGCGTTTGCCCGGCTCGCACTTTGCGCCCGCGCCGGACTCGATCATACGGGTCCGCCGCCTGCGGCCCGGCACCCGCCGCCCGCCGCCGAGCGCCCCGCCGCACGCGCCCCGGCGCCGCCGCGCCCGGCCGCGAAGCCCGCGGATCCGCTCGAAAACGCGATCGGCACCGGGTTCTTCGTGTCGCCGCTCGGCCATATCGTCACCGCCGAACACGTCGTGCGCGGCTGCAAGGCCCTGCGCGCGCAGGCGATCGGCGACGCCCCGGCCGCCGCGGTGCTGATCGCGAAATCGGAAAGCGACGACCTCGCGCTGCTCAAGGTCGCGGCGAAGCCGCCGGCCGTGGCGCCGCTGCGTCCGGTCGGCATGAGGCTGGGCGAGGCGATCGTGCTGTTCGGGTTTCCGCTGCCGGGCGCGCTTGCGTCGTCCGGCAATCTCACCACCGGGAACGTCTCCGCGCTTGCCGGCCTCAAGGACGATCACCGCGTGATGCAGGTGTCGGCGCCGGCGCAGCCCGGCAACAGCGGCGGGCCGGTGATCGACCTCAAAGGGCGGGTCTCCGGCGTGCTCGTGCACAGCATCAGCGCGGCCCGCGTCGCGCGCGAAACCGGCATGCTGCCGCAGAACGTCAATTTCGCGGTCAAG
>JAEULD010000075.1 GCA_016792765.1 Candidatus Odyssella sp. | reverse complement strand
TCGCGATTTCGTTCGACGACCGCATGCATCTGATGGACGACGGCACCCTGCTCGACGTCTCCGACATGCGGAAGTTCGGCATCCGCGTCGGCCGCCTCGTCCTGGCGCTGGCGCGCCGGCCGTGAGCCCTTTCCCCCGGCGGCGGCATTTGCCATAGACTGACCGGCGGCGCGCGGTCCGGCGCGCAGAAACGCGTGAGCCTCCGCCCGCTGCCGCATGACAGAAGGCCCCTCCGGCGAAAACCCCACCGTTCGCGACTGGGCGCGCACGATCCGCGAGGCCGAGGGCCGGGGCGACTACTTCCAGGCCTTCGAGATCGCGCGCCGGGCCATCGCCGCGTTTCCGGGCGACGAACAGCTCAAATACATGGCGGTGCGCGCGCTGGCGCGCAGCGGCGCGACCGAACGCGCGCTCGAGGTCTACGAACAGTACGGGCTCAAGAATACCGCCGACCTCGACATCCAGATGCTGCGCGCCGGGCTGGTCAAGGATCTCGGGCTGCGCGCGCGCACGACCGAGCGCTGGGCATTGCTGCGCGATTCGGCCTCGCTCTACGAGAAGGTCTACGACGCCAGCGGCGATCATTTCCCGGCCGCCAACGCCGCCACGCTCTACGTGATCGCCGGCGCCGCCGAGCGCGCGCGCGACTGGGCGCGCCGCACGCTGCGCGCCTGCGACGCGGCCGCGGCCGACAGCGAGATCGAGAAATACTATCGCGCCGCCAGCCGCGCAGAGGCCAATCTCGTGCTCGACAACGCTGCGGCGGCGCAGGAATCGCTCGCCGAGGCCGACCGCCACGCGAAATCGCGCCTCGCGCTGCGCGCCGCCACCCGCAAGCAGCTTCGCCTGCTGTGCCAGGCGCTCAACGTCGATCCCGCGCTGCTGCAGCCGATCGCGCCGCCGTCGGTCATCCACTACACCGGCCACATGATCGATCCGCCGAACCTGCGCGGGCGCTTTCCGCCGGAGCTGGAGCCCGCCATCGCCGCCGCCGTCGGAGAGCGCCTCGACCGCCTCGGCATCGGCTTCGCCTACGGCTCGCTCGCCTGCGGCTCCGATCTGCTGTTCGCCGAGGCGTGCATCGCGCGCGGCATCGAGCTCAACGTCGTGCTGCCGTTCGCGATGGACGAGTTCAAGCACCACTCGGTCGCGCGCGGCGGGCCGGGCTGGCTCGAGCGCTTCGAGCGGGCGCTCGGCAAGGCGCGCTCGCTCACCTACGCCACCGAGAGCGAATATCTTGGCGACGAGATGCTGTTCGCCTACGGCTCGCAGCTCGCGATGGGCCTCGCGCTGCTGCGCGCGCACAATCTCGAAGCCAACGCGCTGCAGATCGCGATCTGGGACGGCGAGCCGACCAGCGGCCGGGCCGGCACCAGCATCGACGTCGCCACCTGGGAGCGGCACGGCCGCACGACGGACGTCATCGACGTGAACGTGAGCCGCAAGGCCGGCACGCGCCCGCCCAGCCATCCGGTCGGCTCGGACGACGGCTCGCGCATCCTGACGGCCTGGAAATACGGCGACGTCACGCGCGAACTGCACGCGATCATGTTCGGCGACGTCGTCGGCTTCAGCCAGGTGGCCGAGCGCCAGCTGCCGTCGTTCCAGAAGCACTTCATGGGCCGGATATCGGAGACGCTCGACGCGTTCGGCAAGCAGGTGCTCTACCGCAACTCCTGGGGCGACGCGATCTACGCGATCCTCGACACCGCCGAGGCGGGCGCGCGCTGCGCGATCGAGATCCAGACCGCGCTGAAGCAGCTCAATCTCAAGCAGCTCGGCTTTCCGCATCCGCTCGAGCTGCGCCTCGCCGTGCATTACGGCCCGATCTTCCGCGGCCGCGACTTCCTCACCAAGACCGAGACGTTCTTCGGGTCGCACGTCACGCGCGCGGCGCGCATCGAGCCGGTGACGCCGCCCGGCGAGGTTTTCGTCACGGAGGCGATGGCCGCGGCGCTGGCGCTCTCGGGCGCGGCCTCGGTGCGGCCCGAATACGTCGGCAACACGCAGCTCGCGAAGAACTACGGCTCGCTGCGCATGTACGTGCTGCGGCCGGAGGCGGCGTAGCGCGGCGCGGCGAAGGATTGTACGCTGCGCGGCCCCGTGCAGACAGGAGCGACATGCCTCCCTCTCAATCCGATCACCTGCTGTCCCGCTTCCTCGGCATCCTTCCGAGCACGCCCGAGGAGAAGATCCTGCGCATGCTGATCGAGCTCGGCTGCGAGGTGGTGGGCGGGCAGGAGGGCTCGCTGCTGGTCTACGACCGCGATGCCGACGTGCTGCGCTTCGCGATGACGGTGGGCGATCCCGAATCGGAGAAGAAACTGCGCGGGCAGGCGGTGCCGCTCGGCGCCGGCCTCACCGGCCTCGCCGCCGCGACGCTCGAGGTGCAGACCGGCGCGCCGACGTTCAAGGACATCGAGCAGAAGCAGCGCACCGGCGACGCCTCCACGCCCGACGCCGTCATCGCCGCGCCGATGGTCTCGGGTGACGAGCTGGTTGGCGTCGTCACCGCGGTGAGCTTCGAGAACGGCAAGCGCTTCTCGAGCAAGGATGCGCGGCTCTATGCCGGCTTCGCCGCGATCGCGGCCATCGTCGTCGACCTGCGCCGGCGCCTCTCGGCCTACGAAAGCGGCGCGGCGGCCGCGCCGCAGGAGGAGAACGAGCGCGCCCGCCTCGAGCGCCGCGTGCTCGGATCGATGCAACGGCTCGTGGCCGGCGATTCGGCGCGGCTCGCCGCCGTCGCCGAGCTGCTGACGGCGATCGAAAACGTGGCGCCGCCGCGGCCGGCCCGATGAGCGCCGACGCCGTGCAGTCCGCGTTCCACGAGCAGCTCAGCCGGCTCGCGGAGAAGCCGCTCCGGCCGGTCGACGTCGCGATTCTCGACAGCGGCATCGATGCGACTCATCCCGACCTCGCCGGCCGGGTCGCCGCGGCGTTTCATTTCCGCCCGGAGGGCGACGGCGTCGCGCGCGCGGAAGTGGCCGCCGGCACGAACAACGACACCTACGGCCACGGCACCGGCGTCGCCAGCATCGTGGCGCGCCTCGCGCCCAATGCGCGGCTCCACGATCTCCGCGTGCTGGAGCCGGGCAACAAGGGCGTCGCCGCCTGCGTCATCGCCGGCCTGCGCTTCGCGCTCGAGCGGGGCTGGCGCGTCATCAACCTCTCGCTGGCCGTGGCGGAGAAGTTCGGCCCGCAGCTCGTGCCGCTGTGCGAGAAGGCCTACTTCCAGAACCAGATTCTGGTGGCCTCGAAGCGCAACTTCCCGTTCCCCGACGCGGGCTTCCCCGCGGCCTACGCCTCGACGATCGGCATCGAGATCGGCCGCTTCGATTCGCCGTTCAAGCTCGTGTTCAATCCCGGCGATACGATCGAATTCACCGCGCTCGGCGAAGACGTGACGATCGCCAATGTCGGCGGCGGCTACACGACCAAGTCCGGCACGAGCTTCGCGACGCCGGTGGTGACCGCGCTCTGCGCGCTGCTGATCGGCCTTTATCCCGACCTGCGGCCGTTCGAGATGAAGACGCTGCTGAAGCACTACGCGGCGTCGTGACGGATCGGGCGCGACCTGCGAACGTTTCGCGCGACTATGGAACAATCCGGGAAGCGGGGCGGTGTGAACTAGATCATATGCGGCCGCGCGCGCGATCGCCTAGTTTCGCCGCACGTTCGACGGACGGGGGTGCCGGCCAGCGGCCGGAGCCTCCCGCAACAGCCGCCAAGGCGCGGCAACGCCGTGCTTTTATTGCGGCCGCGGCCGGTATATCTACCGAAGTCGCGCCGTAAGAGACCGTAACGTGCCTGAACGCTTCCGCGCCCCTCAACTCCGTCCCGGTGCGGCCGTGCGTTTCTGATCAGGGGTGGGCGGAGGCATTAGAGACGGAGCGAAAGATGGCGACTGCCAACATCCAAGTGATCGATCCCGAGCGCGTGTCGGAAGCGGATGCGAAGAACATCCCGGCCGGCCAGATCGCGCGCACGCTGCCGCCGGGACCGATGGAAGAGAAGGAAGTCGAAGGCCAGTATCCCTACTGGAAGTACTATCGCTGCAGCTGCGGCTCGGTGTTCCGCGTGCTGCTCGACACCGACTACTACAAGTACTTCTACTGCGCCTGCGGCCGGTACATGTACCGCGCCTAAGCGGCGGCCGAGTTCGGCGAAAGGGCGGGGTGCGCGAGCGCCTCGCCCTTTCGTGTTTCCGGGCCGATTTCAAACCGATTGCCCGTTTGCGCCGCCGGGCCGCATAATGCGAGTTTGCACGATGCGGGCCCGCGTCGCGCGGGCGTTCGAGGGGCAAGGGGTGCGTTCGAGCCATGACCATCGCCAAGGCTGAGGCCGTCCAGGCCCCCGGCGCGGGCGACATCGCCGCGGCGCCGATGCCGATGGAGGTGGGCGGCGCCAAGGTGCCCTATGGGCGCCTGCTGCGTTTCGCCTGGGTGCTGGTGAAGGGCTCGCTCGGCGTGCTCGCCGGCATGGTCGCGTTCTCGACCTTCGTCCAACTCCTCACCCAGTACAACAGCCAGATCCTCTCCTCGCTCACCGCGATGCTGTCGTCCTCGGCGGCGGGGACGGCGGGCGCCCCGGCCGAGAAGAAGGGCGGCGGCATGCTCGACTTCATGCTGCCGGGAGACCTGCAATCGGCCGCGATCGTGTTCGCGGTGACGGCGATCCTGATGATCGTCCTCATCTTCGGCGAGCGCATCTACGCGGCGTGGTCCGACAATCTGATCGCGACGCGGCTGCAGCAGCGCCTGCACGACAAGCTGCTGGCGCTCGGACCCGATTTCCACCGGAAGCACGATCTCTCCGAAACCAGCCTCACGGTCACCGCGTTCGCGCCGGGCGCGCAGCAGATCGCGTGCGACCTCATCGCGTTCCCGGTCGTGCGCGGTATCGGCCTCGTCACCGCGATCCTGTTCCTGATCCACAATCTCCAGGCGCTGCACGGCGCGCCGGTGTGGATGCAGATCGTGCTGATCGCGTCGGTCGTCGTGCTGCCGTTCGCCGGCTGGTGGTTCTCGCAGGGCATCGTGCGCTCGTCGCGCAGGCTCGTGGACCAGCAGACGGCGGTCGCCAACGAGTTCATGAACTCGGCCGCCAATCCCACCGAGATCCGCCTCATGGGCGCCGAGCGCCAGCGCGCGGCGAGCTTCGGCGATCGCCTGCGCCGGCTGCGCGCCGCCGCGGTCGCGGCCGCGGTGAAGCGCGAGCTCGGCACGCAGTTCCAGGCCGCCGTGCCGCGCATCCTTTCGGCCGCGTTCCTGCTCTACGGCATCTTCTTCGCGCTGCGCTCGGGCGACGCCTCGGCAGTGGGCGCGATCGTCGCGTTCGTGCTGTTCATCCCGCTGGCGGTGAACCCGATCAACGAGCTGCTCACCTTCTTCATCGGCATCAGCGCCACCTGGCCGCAGATCGAGAAGGTGGTCGAGATCGCCGAGGCGCCGGAAGAGCAGGAGATTTCGGGCGCCAGGCCGCTTGCGCCGTCGGGCTCGGGCGCGGTCGCGTTCGACGGCGTCACGTTCGCCTACAATCCGGCGACGCCGCCGGTGCTGCGCGGCCTCTCGCACGCTTTCGCCGACGGCAAGATCAGCGCGATCATCGCGCGCTCCGGCGCCGGCAAATCGACGATCCTCAACCTCATCGCGCGCCAGTACCGGCCGCAGGCGGGCACGATCCGGCTCGGCGGCGACGACGTCGCCGGCGTCACGACCGAAAGCCTGCGCGGCGCGGTGGTGAAGATCTCGCAGTTCCCGGTGTTCCTCGCCGACACCGTGCGCGCGAATTTCAAGCTCGCCAAGGCCGACGCCACCGACGCCGAGATCGAAGAGGTGTGCCGGCGCACCGGCCTCTGGCCGATCCTCGTCAACGCCGCGGCCGGCGGGCGCCCGCTCGAAACGGTGCTGCCGCGCAAGCTCGAAACGCTGATCTCGGGCGGCCAGCAGAAGCTGTTCGCGGTCACGCGCGGGCTGTTGCGCAAGCCGCGCGTCCTGCTCATCGACGAGCCCACCACCGGCATCGACAATATCGGCATCGCCGAGCTGTCGAAATTCCTCAGGCCCGCCTGCCAGGGCGTCACCGCCATCGTCGTCGATCACAAGATGTCGTTCGTCGGCCAGTTCGCCGACGTGATCTGCTGCATGGAAGAGGGGCGCTTCGCCGACGTCGGCACGCCGGCCGAGCTCGACCGGCCGGGCACGCTCTATCACCAGCTCAAGGAACTCGAGCGCAACGAGCCGGCCGCGGGCGCGCCGGGCGCGGCGCCGGTCGCCGAGGCGCTCGATCTGCCGCCCGGGGCGATGCTCGGGCCGGACGGCATGCCGATGGGCCCGATGAAGAAGGAGAAGGGCGGCATGGCCGGCGCCATGATCGTCGATCCCGCCTCGCTGCCGCCGGGCATGCTGCCGCCGCATCCCGGCGGGCCGATGCCGGGGCCAATGAAGAAGAAGGGCGCGCCGCCCGCGGGCGGACCACCCGAAGGGATCGGGGGCCTCGAAGCCGTTCCGCTCGGCGCGCCCGAGCCCAAACCCAAACGCGGCTGAGGGCCGGGAGGGAAGAAGAATGTCCGTTCGCTACAGCCCCGAGGTTCGCCGCGCGCTGCTCGCCAAGCACTTCCTGCTGCGCGAGGCCGATCCCAAGACGCTCGATCAGCTCACCGCCGCCTCGGTGGTGGTGAGCTATGGCAATCGCCAGCGCATCTTCGACAAGGGCGACGAGGGCGACCGGCTGCTCGGCGTGCTGGCCGGGCAGGTGCGGATCTACGTGATCTCGAGCGAGGGCCGCGAGCTGATCATGAACGTCATCATGCCGGGCGAGTTGTTCGGCGAGATTTCGCTCATCGACGGCAAGCCGCGCTCGGCCAGCGCGGTCGCGATCGGCGACACCGATCTCTTGCACATCCGGCGCTCCGACCTGCAATCGCTGCTGCAGAAGAACAGCGAGCTGTGCTTCAAGTTCATGGCGGTGCTGTGCGAGCGCGTGCGCTGGACGAGCGGCCTGCTCGAGGATGCCTCGCTGCTCGATCTGCCGGCGCGGCTCGCCAAGCGCCTGCTCAATCTCGCCGAGGGCGTCGGCGAGAAGGAGGGCGCGGCGATCCGCATAAGCGTGAAGCTCTCGCAGACCGATCTCGGCAACATGCTCGGCGTCACCCGCGAGGCGGTGAACAAGCAGCTCCGCGAGTGGAAGAAGGACGGCATCGTCGACATGCAGGACGGCCAGGTGCTGATCCAGGACCCCAAGATGCTCGCCCGGCTCGTGGGCCGCTGATGGGCATCAACGCGGTTGACCGGCCTGTGGACAGCCGATAGCTGTCTGGTATTCTGGCATACCAAGACGACCAGAACTCGCCGAGACCCCCGGAAGACGCCCCCAAGCCGCAGAGAATCCTATGAAAAGCGATATCGAGATCGCCCAAGCCGCGCGCCTTCAGCCGATCGAGCAGGTCGGCGCGAAACTCGGTATCCCGGCCGACGCCCTGTTCCGCTATGGCCCGACCAAGGCCAAGCTCTCGCCCGATTTCGTCGCCGGCGTGCAGAGCAAGCCGATGGGCAAGCTCGTCCTGGTCACGGCGATCAACCCGACGCCGGCCGGCGAAGGCAAGACGACGACGACGATCGGCCTCGGCGACGCGCTCGCCCGCCTCGGCAAGAAGGTCGCGATCTGCCTGCGCGAGCCGAGCCTCGGGCCGGTGTTCGGCATGAAGGGCGGCGCGGCCGGCGGCGGCTATTCGCAGGTCGTGCCGATGGAGGACATCAACCTCCACTTCACCGGCGATTTCCACGCGATCGGGTCGGCGCACAATCTGCTGTCGGCGATGATCGACAACCACGTCTATTGGGCCAACGACCTCAATCTCGATCTGCGCCGCATCACCTGGCGCCGCGTGATGGACATGAACGACCGCGCGCTGCGCGAGATCGTCGTGAGCCTCGGCGGGGTCGCCAACGGCTTCCCGCGCGAGACCGGCTTCGACATCACGGTGGCCTCCGAAGTGATGGCGATCCTCTGCCTCGCCGACGGCCTCACCGACCTCAAGAAGCGCCTCGAGCGCATCGTCGTCGGCGAGACGCGCGACCGCAAGTTCGTCACCGCCGGGCAGCTCAAGGCCGCCGGCGCCATGGCGGCGCTGCTCAAGGACGCGATCCTGCCGAACCTCGTGCAGACGCTCGAGGGCACGCCGGCCTTCGTGCATGGCGGGCCGTTCGCCAACATCGCGCATGGCTGCAACTCGATGCAGGCGACGAAGACGGCGCTGCGCATGGCCGAAGTCGTCGTCACCGAAGCCGGGTTCGGCGCCGATCTCGGCGCGGAGAAGTTCTTCGACATCAAGTGCCGCGCCGGCGGGCTCTCGCCCTCGGCCGCGGTCATCGTCGCCACGGTGCGCGCGCTCAAGATGCACGGCGGCGTAAAAAAGGAAGACCTCGGCGCCGAGAACGTCGCGGCGCTCGAGGCAGGCCTCGCCAATCTCGGGCGGCACATCGCCAACGTGCAGCGCTTCGGCGTGAAGCCGTTCGTCGGCATCAACCGCTTCACCACCGACACCCCGGCCGAGCACGAAGCGATCCGGAAATTCTGCGCCAAGCACGGCGTCGACGCGTTCATCTGCTCGCACTGGGCCGACGGCGGCAAGGGCGCCGAGGAGCTGGCGAAGAAGGTGGTGGCCTCGCTCGACGCGCCGAGCGCGTTCAAGCCGCTCTACGACGACGCGATGCCGCTCTGGGAGAAGATCCGCACGATCGCCAAGACGATCTACGGAGCCAAGGACGCGACCGCCGACGCCAGCATCAAGGAGCGCCTCGCGCGCTTCGAGAAGGAAGGCTACGGCAAGTTCCCGATCTGCATGGCCAAGACGCAATACAGCTTCTCGACCAATCCGGCCTTGCGCGGCGCGCCCGAGGGCCACGAGGTGAACGTGCGCGAAGTGCGCCTCGCCGCCGGCGCCGGCTTCGTCGTCGCCATCACCGGCGACATCATGACGATGCCGGGCCTGCCCAAGGTGCCGGCCGCCGACACGATCGGCGTCACCGACGACGGGCGGATCACGGGATTGTTCTAGTGGCCGGCGACCGCAGCATTGCCCCGGCCTCGGGGCGGCGACAGACGCGCACGCATCCCAAAGGGCGGCAGGTCGATCCGGCCGCGCTCGCGGAGGTGCAGGCGTTGCTGGGCGCGCGCGAGCGGCGGCGCGACCTGCTGATCGAATTCTTGCACCTCATCCAGGACCGCTACGGCCATCTCGCCGCGCGCCATTTGGCGGCGCTGGCCGAGGAGATGCGCCTGCCGCAGGCCGAGGTGTACGAGGTCGCGACCTTCTACGCGCATTTCGACGTCGTGCTCGAGAACGAGACCGCGCCGCCCGCGATCACGGTGCGCGTGTGCGAGAGCCTGTCCTGCGCGATGGCCGGATCGGCCGATCTCATGGAGCGGCTGACGCGCAATTTCGGTGCCGGCGTGCGCGTGGTTCCGGTGCCGTGCGTCGGGCGCTGCGATGGCGCGCCGGCCGTCGCCGTCGGCCAGCGCCACGTGGCGCCGGCGATGGTCAACGCGGTGGCCGAGGCGGTGAACCAGCGCGCGGTGGCGCCGGTCGTGCCCGACTATCCAAATCTCGCCGATTACCGGAAGGCGGGCGGCTATGGCGTGCTCGCGGATTGCCTCGCCGGCCGCAAGACGCGCGAACAGACGATCGCCGAGCTGTCCGATGCGAGCCTGCGCGGGCTCGGCGGCGCCGGATTCCCGACCGGGCGCAAATGGGGCTTCGTGCGCGCGGAGCCCAAGCCGCGCTTGATGGCCGTCAACGCCGACGAGGGCGAGGTCGGTACCTTCAAGGACCGCCACGTGCTCGAGACGGCGCCGCACCAGTTCCTGGAAGGCGCGCTGATCGCGGCCTGGGCCGTCGAGGCCGAAGCGGTCTACATCTACCTGCGCGACGAATATCCGCAGATCCGCGAGATCCTGCTCGCCGAGATCGCCGCCGTCGAGAAGGCGGGGCTCGCGCCGCACACCGAGCTGCACCTCCGCCGCGGCGCGGGCGCCTACATCTGCGGCGAAGAATCGGCGATGATCGAAAGCATCGAGGGCAAGCGCGGCTATCCGCGCCACCGCCCGCCGTTCGTGGCGCAGGTGGGCCTGTTCGGGCGGCCGACGCTCGTCAACAACGTCGAGACGCTGTTCTGGGTGCCGGAGATCGCGCGCCGCGGCGCCGCTTGGTTCGCGGGCCAGGGGCGGCGCGGCGCCAAGGGCGTGCGCCACTTCTCGGTGTCGGGCCGGGTGAAGAATCCCGGCGTGAAGCTGGCTCCGGCCGGCATCACGCTGCGCGAGCTCGTCGACGAATTCTGCGGCGGCATGGCCGCGGGCCACGCGCTCAAGGGCTATCTGCCGGGCGGCGCCTCGGGCGGCATCCTGCCGGCGAGCCTCGCCGATCTGCCGCTCGATTTCGGCACCTTGCGCGACCATGGCTGCTTCGTCGGCTCGCACGCGGTCGTCGTGCTGTCCGACAAGGACGACATGAAGGCGGTCGCGCTCAACCTCATGAAGTTCTTCGAGCACGAGAGCTGCGGCCAGTGCACGCCGTGCCGCGTCGGCACCGAGAAATCGGTGGCGCTGCTGGCGCGCGAAAGCTGGGATGCGTCGCTGCTCGACGAGCTCGGCAAGACGATGACCGACGCGTCGATCTGCGGCCTCGGCCAGGCCGCGGCCAATCCGGTCTTCTCGGTGCTGCGCTTCTTCCCGGACGACGCGAAGCGCTGACGCGCCGGCGCGCCGCGGATCACACCGCCTTGAACGCCAGCACCGCGTTCAGGCCGCCGAAGGCCAGCGAATTGGAGAACGCGGCGCGGATCTTCGCCCTGCGCGCCGTGTTCGGCACGTGGTCGAGATCGCAGTCGGGATCGGGCGCGACGTAGTTCGCGGTCGGCGGAACCACGCTTTGCTCGATCGCCTTCGCGGTCGCGACGGCCTCGAGCGCGGAGGCGGCGCCGAGCGCGTGGCCGTGCATCGACTTGGTCGACGTGACCATGAGCCGCTTCGCCGCCTCGCCGAAGACGGCCTTGATCGCCTTCACCTCGGTGGCGTCGTTGAGCTGCGTGCCGGTGCCGTGCGCGTTGATGTAGTCGATATCGCCGGGCGCGAGGCCCGAGGTCTGGAGCGCCTGGCGCATCGCGCGCGCCGCGCCGTCGGCGTCGGGCATCACGATGTCGCCGGCGTCGGCCGAGAGGCCGTAGCCCGCGATCTCGCAGTAGATCTTGGCGCCGCGCTTGCGGGCGTCGTCGAGGCGCTCGAGCACGAGAATGCCGGCGCCTTCGCCGATCACCATGCCCTTCCGGTCCTTGCTGAACGGCCGGCAGGTGTCGCTCGCCATCACGCGCAGGCTTTCCCAGCTCCGCTGCGAGGTGAGCGAGATCTCGGCCTCCGAGCCGCCCGCCAGCGCCGCGCGCGCGCGGCCGGTGCGGATCATCCAATAGGCCTCGCCGAGCGCGTGGTTGGAGGAGGAGCACGCCGACGAGACGCAGAAGGCCGGGCCTTTGAGGCCGAACTTCATGCTGATCTGGCTCGCCGCGGCGCTGATCATCATGCGCGGGATCGTCAGCGGATGCGCGCGCGGCTTGCCGAGCTTGTGCAGCGAATAGAACGCCTGGTCGATCGTGCTCCAGCCGCCCACGCCCGACGCGACGATGACCGCCGTCTCGAGCCCGAGCGCCTCGTCTTTCTTGAAGTCGATGCCGGCGTCGGCCATGGCCTCGCGCGCCGCGAGCAGCGCGAACTGCGTGTAGCGGTCGTAGACGAGCAGCTCGCGGTCGTCGAAGCGCTTGGTCTCGTCGTAGTTTTTTACCTCGGCCCCGATCTTGATGTTGATCTGTTCGAGCGGCACCTGCGTCAGCGGGGCGATGCCGGTTCTGCCGGCCTCGAGCGCGGCCCAGATCTCGCCGACATTGTGCCCGAGCGACGAAATGCTGCCGATGCCGGTGACGGCAACGCGGATGTGGTCTGCCATGCTCTCTGCGATCTGCGCGGCGCCGGTCAGGCGGACTGCTGCTTGGCCGCGACGAGGCGCTTCACGCCGTCGACGACGTCCTTGAGCGTGGCGAGCTTGAAGCTCTGATCGTCCTGCGGAACGTAGACGTCGAACGCGTCCTCGATCCCGAACAGGATCTGCACCATGTCGAGCGATTCGATCTTGAGATCCTCGAGCTTGGATTCGAGGGTCAGCGTTCCGCGATCGATCCGCGCCTCCTTGGCGATGATGTCGAAAATCTTTTCGCGGATTTCTTCTTCGGTCATCACTGTCTCCCACCTGGGCCGGCGCTCGCGCCCGCCTGCAGTCTCTTTTCGAGCTCGGCGACCCTGTCCCGGAGCGCCAGCATGTCGCGCACCATGCGCGGCAGCCTCTTGAAGTTGACGTGCAGGCTCTGCACGTCCTTGTAGGGCTGCGCCGGAAAGCCGCCCCAGATCTCGCCGGGCGGAACGGACTTCGCCACGCCCGAACCGGCGAGAAGAATCGAATCGTCGCCGATCGAAACGTGATCGGCAACGCCGACGGCGCCCGCCAGGGTCACCCGGTCGCCGAGCTTCACGCTGCCCGAGAGGCCGACCTTGCCGGCGATGAGGCAGTTCGCGCCGATCGTGCAATTGTGGCCGATCTGGCAGAGATTGTCGATTTTCGTGCCGCGGCCGATGCGCGTCGGCCCCAGCGTGCCGCGCGCCACCGTCGTTCCCGCGCCGATCTCCGCCTCGTCGCCGATCTCGACGTTGCCGATCGAGTTGATGCGCACGATGGCGGTGTTCTGCGCCTCGATGCGGCCGGTCTCGCGCGCCGATTCGACGCTGCCTTTCTCGGGCGTGACGAAGCTGAAACCGTCGGCCCCGATCACGGCGTTGGGCTGCACGATCACGCGCCGGCCGAGCACGCAGCGGTCGCCGATGCGCGCGCCCGAATGGATCAGCGTATCGTCGCCGATCGCGGCGCCGGCTCCGACCGTCGCCTGCGCGAGGATGCGCACGCGTGCGCCGATGCGGGCGTGCGGACCCACAACGGCGAGCGGCCCGATCGAAGCGTCGGGGCCGATCGTGGCCGTCGGGTCGATGACGGCCGAGGGGTGGATGCCCGGCGCCGTCATCGGCGGCCGGTCGAAGATCTCGAGCAGCCGCGCGAGCGCGAGGCGCGGGCGCTTCACGACGATGCCGCCCTTCAGGCCGGCGAGCGCCGCGGCGCGGCCCTCGGCGACGGCCGCGGTGGTCGCCTGCGTGCGGCCCAGCAGCTTCTCGGCCCCTTCCTCGACCGCGAGCGCCAGCGTGTCGGCGGCGGCCATGGCGGGGTGGGCGACGCCGCGGATCAGCACGCTGCCGTCGCCCACGAGCTGGGCGCCGAGGGCGGCGGCAATGTCGGTGAGGGTGCGCGCCGGAGCGGCCGCGGCGGTCACGAGGCGAGTTCTCCCGGGGCCCCGGGCGGGGCCGTTTCGAGCGATGTTGCGCTGCGATGCTTACTCGGCCAAGCGGCCCATTTCAACCGACCATAAGGCCGCTCACGCCGCGGCATGGACGCCCTGGCGGGCGAGGAAGGCCTCCATTTCCCGCAACACCTCGTGCGGCCGCTCGATCTGGAGGAAATGCGTGGTGTCCGGGATCATGGCGTAGGGGATACCCTGGTCGCGGGCCAGCCCTTCGGTCAGGAAGGCGGGTGCCAGCTGGCCGTCGAGGCCGGTATCGGCCCCGATCAGGAACATCGGGACCGCGACGCCGGCGAGGTGGGGCCAGACCGTCGGGTCGACATTGAACTCGAAGATGCGCGCCTCGAGCTCGCGCGGGCAGCGCAGTACGAAGCCGTCGCCGCCGGGATCCGGCCGCAGCGTGGCGCGCGCGAACAGGTCGTGCGCGCCCGGCACCCAGCGCCGGAAACCGGCGCGCGAGGAGAGCTGCGCCGCGAACGAAGCCGTGTCGGGGTAGCGCTCGGGCCGCCGCCGGGCGAGCGCGGCCATGTCGCGCATGTGTTCGCTTTCGGTCGCTTCGAGCGGGTGCCCGACGCGCGGGTAGATCGGCGGATCGAACATAACGAGCGGCGACCAGCGCGGGCCGAAGCGCAGCGCGGCCATCGCCGCCGCCACTGCCGAGAGCGAATGGAACGCGCCGATGACGGGCTTGGCCCCGAACGCGCGCGCGATGCCGTCGAAGATCTCGACATTGTCGCGCGTGATGCGGTCCCAATCGTGCCCCTCGGCGCCGTGCAGCGGGTTCTGGCCGTGGTTGCGCTGATCGAACAGGACGACGTCGTAGCCCGGCAGCAGCAGCGACCAGAACGGCAGATAGGCGTCGATCGCGAGGCCGTTGCCGTGCGACAGCGCGATGCGCGGCCCCGCCGGATTGCCGTGGCGCCGGAGGCGGATGACCGCGCCGTCCGCCATCGCGAGATCGGCGACGGCGCTGGGCGCGGGGACGGTCAGGCGGGGAACGACGTCGTGCATGGCGGCGTCAGCGCGCCGCGGCCAAACGCTTCGCCATCTTGGCCAGGAGGTTGGGCCGCACGCTCGGCCGCGTCCACGGGCACACCGCGATGCAGATGCCGCACGACGCTTCTTCGGCGAAGTACGGAATGCACTTGTCGAAATCGACGTACCAGCGCTCGACGCCGCGCACCATCTGCTTCTTGTCGGAGATCGCGCCGGGCGGGCAGGCGTTCGTGCACACCTGGCACGCCATGCAGAATTCGTCGGCGCCGAACTTGTCGGGCTTGGTCGCCACGAGCGGCATCGTGGTGGTGACGCCGGCGAGGCGCACGCCGGAGCCGAACCGGCGGCTGATGATCGAGCCGTGCTTGCCGAGTTCGCCGAGGCCCGACGCGATGGCCGGCGGAATCAGCAGCAGCGCCTCGGCGCTCGGCCCCGGATAGGCCTTGGCGTGATAGCCCTGTGCGCGAATCCAGTTGGCCAGCGCATACGACGCCCGCGTGCCGCGCGCATATTGCACGCCCACGTCGGTGACGCCGGCGCCGTTGGTCTCCGTCGACGGCACCTGCTTCAGCTGGTCGTAATTGTGCGCGAAGGCGAGGACGATGACCCAAGTGTCGGCGATCTCGTAGCCCTCGAACACCCAGAGCGGGTCCATCGGCACCATGCCGATCGCGTCGGCCTCGTTGGCGAGCGCGAACTCCGTCGCCGCCTTGGCGAGGTCGGCGGGCGCACCGCCGCGCGGCTCGGGCGCCACCGGCACCAGCTCCGGATGCTGATACGCCGCCTTGAATGCCTCGGCGGCGCCCGGGCACTTGCGCGAATTGCGCCGCGCCTCGGCCTGCAGGTCGCCGAACGGATGCTTGTCGGGCGGGTGCCAGAAGAACGGCGAGGGGCGGCGCACCTGGGTTTCGCCGAGGCCGTTGATCGGATTGCCCGACGTGCGCAGCAGCGCGAGCGTTTCCGGCTTGGGCACGAATTTCGCCATGAGACGAGCGGGCTCCGACATGAATTCTAACGCATCTTAGGATACCCGCGCGTCCGGCGCCAAGCAGCCCTGGCGCGCATCCGGGCATCCGCCGGTCCGCATGACGGGGCTCGGGGCGTCGGCTATCCTGATGCGCCATGCCGCGAAACGACGAACCATCTCCCTCTTCCGGCCGAATGCAGGCGAATTGGGAGTGGAGGACCGACCGGGTCGCCACCTGCGGCGTGTCGCTGGACAACGACCGTATCGTCTATTGGCAACAGGGCCCGCGCGATCAGGGCGGGGCCTCCGAGCAGAGCGTGCTGGATTTTCTCGCCTTCGGGCCGCGCGACGCCTTGCCCGAGAACGTCCACGCGGAGCTGACGGCGGCGGTCCGCCGCCAGGCCGGCCGCGACTGGCCGGCGCTCGAGCGCGCGGCCGCCGCGCATCGCGGCCAGGCCGAGCGGGAGCGCGCCGCCGCCGCACGGGCCGAAGAGGAAAAGCAGGCGGAGCGCATCGCCAGCTACGCCGCGGCGAAGAAGCTCAAGGACCCGTGGCGTTCCTACGCCGGCGACGGCGCACCGCGCGGCGGACCGCACACCGCGACGGGCGGGGCGGCCATTCCGGAGCCGCCCGCGCCCTGGCTTCCGACCGTCGGCTGGTCGCTGGCGATCCATGCGGCGCTGCTCGCCGCCGCGCTTCCGCTCGCCTACTGGTCGCCCTACGTGGCCGGCTTCTTCGTGCTCTTCGCCGGCGTGATCCTGATGATCATGGCGCCGGTCTGGTTCGGCGCCTGGGCCCTTTCGGGCGCCGCGATCCTGGCCGCGATCGGCGCCATCGGCGCCGCCCTTTCGCTCGATCGCGCGCGCGAACTCGGCGCCGGCGAAACCGTGCGCGACGTCTCCGTGTCCGACGCGCCGCGTCATCCCGGCGCCACCGGCTTCGTGTTCAACGACGCGCGGGTCCTGACGAGCCGCAGCGGCAGCTATCGCTACGTCGTCACCCGCACCCAGGGCAGCGGGCCGACGATGCAAGCGAGCCACTTCGTCGTGGCGCCGATCGTGCCGGCGTCGTGGTCGCCCGCGGATGCGGTCCCGGCTTGGGCCGCCTGTCGCGGGGCTCACGAATCCGATTGCCTGACGCGGCTCGCGGGAATCGCTCCGGCGGCGGCCGTGACCGTGCGGCGGTACGATCGCGACGCCTACTACGCGCATGCGGTGAACGCGGCGCTGCGGCGCCACGGTTTGCGCGAAGTCCCCGGCGCGCCGATCCTGACCCTGACCGGCGGTGCCATGCCGGATCGCGCCTATTGGGCCGCCGTGGGGTGGGCGCAACCCGCGGCGTTCGCGCTGTGGCTGGCCGTTTTCGCGGGTTGGGGCCTCTGGCGCGCCGTCAGGCGCCGGTCCGCCGCCGCGTGATCGCGAAATAGAGCCGGTAGGGCAGCAGGCGCAGCAGCTTCAGCTGCCAGGTGAAGCGGCGCGGGAAGGTGATCTCGAATCGGCTGCCCTGCAGCCCGGCGATCATGCGCGCGACCGCTTTCCCGACCGGCATCAGGTGCGGCATCGCGAACTCGTTCTTGGCGGTGAGCGGCGTCTCGACGAAGCCGGGATTGACGATCTGCAGCTTCACCCCGGCGCGGTCGCAATCGTACTTCAGCGACTCGGCGAGGTTGATCAGCGCGGCCTTGGTGGCGCCGTAGGCGGCGCCGGTCGGCAGCCCGCGATAGCCGGCGACGGACGCGACGATCGCGATGTGCCCGCGCCGCGCCGCGAGGCAGGCCGGCAACAGCGCCTCCAGCATGTGCACCGTGCCCATGAGGTTGACCTCCACCTGGGTCCGGAAGCGCGCGGCATCGAACGTCTCGGCCGCCATCGGCAGATAGGTGCCGGCGTTCAGCACGACGAGATCGGGCGGGCCGCGGAAGACGCGGATCGCGGCCTCGGCCGCGGCCGCCACCGCGGCGCGGTCGGTGACGTCGAGCGGCGTCGGCAGGATGCGCGCGCTCTGCGGGTCGGCGCCGGCCTCGGCGGCGAGGGCTTCGAGCGCGTCGCGCGAGCGCGCGCTGGCGGCGACCGCGACGCCGCGCCGCGCCAGCGCCCGCGCGAGCTCGCGGCCGATGCCGGAGCTCGCGCCCGTGATCCACGCGGTTTTCCAGGGAAGCGACATGAGCGCGACGACGACGCGGCAACCCTAGACCGTCCGCGCGGCGTTGTCCCGTGCCGCGTCGGTCAGAGCTTCACGAACGGGTTGGCGAGCCGGCCGATCGGCCCGGTGAACCAGATCGGCGCCTCCAGCGCCACGAGGCAGATGCAGTCGTCGCCCGCCTGGGCCACCGGCTGGTGGTCCATCGTCGTGTCGGCCACCTGAAGATCGCCGCGCTCGAAGCAATTGGCGGCGTCGCAATAGGCGCCCTTCAGCACCAGCGTGAGCTCGAGGCCGCGATGCGTATGGCGAGGCACCGGGCGGCCCGCCCTGACGCGCAGCAGGAAGGCGCGGCGCTCGCCGCCGTCGACGACGATATCGGCCGTATCGACGTCGGCGCTGCGCCGCTGCCACGCGATGTTCGCGACGTCGCCCTTGACGTAGGGCCACACCGGCGCCGGCAGCAGCGCGCGCGCGGCGGGCGTCACGATCGGCTTCGGCGCCGCGGCCGGAACGCCGTCGAGCGCCGCCAGCGCGCGGTCGAGCGCGCCCGACTTCAGCTCCGCCGGCGCGAGGCCGTCGAGCAGCGTGCCGCCGAGGCGTTCGAGGCGCCCGATCTCGCGCGCGGTCTCGGGGCAGAGCGCCGCGTGCGACGCGACGACCAGGGCGATGGGCTCGGGCAGGGCGCCCGAGGCATAGCCCAGCAACAATTCTTCGGGCGGGCGATGCGCGATCATTTGTCGAGGTCCTGTATCATTCCACGCAGCCGGGTGAGCGCCAAACGGATGCGCGACTTGACGGTTCCCAGCGGCAATTTCAGTTCGGCGGCGATCGCCGAGTGCGATTTGTCTTCGTAGAACGCCATCTTCACCACGAGGGCCTGGTCGTCCGGCAGCTCCTGCACCGAGCGCGCGAGCCGCGCCTCGGCCTGGCTGCGTTCGGCGGCCCGGTCGCCGCGTCCGCCGCCGTCGTCGGCGCCGCCGAGCGCGGCGGTGTATTCCTCTTCGCTCATGTCCGGCCGGCGCTCGCGGCGCAGGCGGTCGATGCGCTTGTTGCGCGCGATCGTGTAGATCCAGGTCGAGGCGGCCGCGCGCGACGGATCGTAGCTTTCGGCCCGCCGCCACACCTGGATCATCGCCTCCTGGGCCAGCTCCTCCGCGGTGTCGCTGTCCGCGCCGCCTTTCATCATGAAGGCCTTCAGCCGCGGGGCGAAATGCTGGAACAGCTCGGCGAACGCCGTCCGGTCGCGCAGCGTGGCCACCGCGCGCAGCAGCCCCTCCATGCGGCTCTCGCCGCCCGAAACGGGCGAAAGGCTCCCGCCGGCCTGGGTCATGGCCGGGGAATAGCCGTCGGCCGCCGCCCGGGCCGGTATCGGCAAGGCCGTGACCACGCCGGAAAGCATTCGCGGAGGCTCCCTCGTTCTAGCGACGACGTCCAGGCAGTCATACGCAGCCCCCTCGCGGCCGGATCACGGTGAAATCCGCCCCTCAGCTCTGATAGCGCAGCAGCCGGGCCTCGACGGGGTTGCGGAACGGCCGGCCTTCCTCCTGGGCCTTCAGGTATTCCTGCTTCAGCCGGTGATACCACTTGGCCTGGGTGTCGGCGTCGTCGACGAGCATCAGGTTCGGCTTGTAGGCGAGGCCTTCCTGCTGTTTCACGACCACGTCGCGGTCCTGCCCGAGGAACACCCGCGCCAGGTGGCGCACGAGCGGTCGCGCCCAGCCGAGGGCCGGCAGGGTCCAGTAGATGCGTTGGTGCACCTCGGTCCGGTTCGCCTCGCATGGCGTGATCGCGGTGAGCGCCACGACGCTGTGGCGGTCGCCCTTGACGTGCTCGATGCGGAGGCCGGGCAGCTCGAACGTGATCTCGCTCGAGGTGCCGCGCCCGAGCAGGCGGTAGGGCTTCGAGCCCTTCTCGCCGAGCACGATCCGCTCCATGCGGAAGCCGGCGCCGTAGGGGATGTAGGATTTCTCCTTGAGCCGCACCTTCTTCGGGTTCTTGCGCCACCACCACGAGGTATGGACGAAGGCGGCGTGGGTCGGGTCCATGAGGCCGAGCGCGGCGTCGTCGACGTTGCAGGCGAAATCCATCGCGATCGCCACGGCCGGCGCGCGATCGCCGATGTCGGGCGCCAGCGGCGGCGGCGGCAGCGCTGCGGCGTCGATTTCGGCGCTGTCGCGCGCGAACCACACCCAGACATTACCCTGCGCCTCGCGCACCGGCGGCGCCGCGACGCGGATGCGCTCCAAATGCAGCTTCTGCTCCGGCACCAGCGAGGGGATGTCGAGGCAGCGTCCGTCGGCGGCCGCGAACTTCCAGCCGTGATAGCAGCAGCGTACGCCGTCGCCGTCGATCCAGCCGTGATGCAGTGGAATGCCGCGATGCGGGCAGATGTTGCGCAGCGCGAAGACGCGGCCCGAAGCGTCGCGGCCGAACACCAGCGGCTCGCCGAGCATCACCTTCGGCACGAGCCGGCCGCCGCGCAGGTCGCGGCTCGGCAGCGCGAGATACCAGCAGTCGCGCAGCCACGCGGTCATCGGCGGCCCCGGCGGATCGGATTCACTCCGCCGCCTGCGCGGTCCGGCCGAGCGGCTCGACCTTGGCCGCGCAATACTTGAACTCGGGAATCTTGCCCCAGGGATCGAGCTGCGGGTGGGTCAGCAGATTGGCGGGCGCCTCGGCATAGCAGAACGGGATGAACACCATGCCTTTCGGCACCGCCGTGTCGCGCCGCGCCTTCAGCTCCACGGCGCCGCGGCGCGTGGCGACGCGGACCGCATCGCCGGGCTTGATGCCGAGCGCCGCGAAATCGGCCGGCGACAGCGAGGCGACCGGCTCGGGCTCGAGCGCGTCGAGGATCGCCGCGCGGCGCGTCATCGCGCCGGTGTGCCAGTGCTCGAGCTGGCGGCCGGTGGTCAGCACCATCGGATACTCGGCGTCGACCGGCTCCACCGGCGGCGCCGGCGTGGCCGGCACCAGCTTCGCGCGGCGGGTCGGCGTCGGGAAACCGTCGCCGAAGACGATGTCGTGGCCGGGCCGGTCGGGCGCGTCGGACGGGTAGGTGACGGCGTTCTCGCGCTCGACGCGGTCCCACGAGATGTTCCGGAGGGCCGGCATCGCCGCCGCCATCTCGGGAAAGACCTCGTGCGGGCCGGCGTAGTTCCAGGCGAGGCCCATTCGGCGCGCCAACTCCTGGATGATCCACCAGTCCTGACGCGCATCGCCGGGCAGCGGCAGCGCCGGGCGGCCCATCTGCACCTGCCGGTTCGTGTTGGTGACGGTCCCGGTCTTCTCCGGCCAGGCCGAAGCCGGCAGCACGACGTCGGCGTAAAAAGCCGTCTCGGTCAGGAACAGGTCCTGCACCACGAGATGATCGAGCTTGGCCAGCGCCTCGCGCGCGTGATGCGCGTCGGGGTCCGACATCGCCGGGTTCTCGCCCATGATGTACATGCCGCCGATCTCGCCGGCATGGATCGCGTTGACGATCTCGACCACGGTGAGCCCGCGCTTCGGATCGAGCTTCGCGTCCCAGAATTTCTCGAAGCGCGAGCGGATCTCCGGCGTCTCGACCGACTGGTAGTCCGGAAACACCATCGGGATGAGGCCGGCGTCGGAGGCGCCCTGCACGTTGTTCTGCCCGCGCAGCGGGTGCAGGCCGGTGCCGGGGCGCCCGACCTGGCCGGTGATCATCGCCAGCGCGATCAGGCAGCGCGCATTGTCGGTGCCGTTGATGTGCTGCGAGATGCCCATGCCCCAGAAGATGATCGCGGCCTCGGCGCGCGCGTAAAGCCGCGCCACCTCGCGCAGCTTGGCGGCGGGAATGCCGCAGACCTTCTCCATCGCCTCGGGCGTGAACGGCTTGACGTGCTCGGCCAGCGCCTCGAAGCCGAGCGTGTTGGCGGCGACGTATTGCCGGTCGTGGAGCTGTTCGGTGACGATGACGTTCAAGAGCGCGTTCAGCATCGCCACGTCGCTGGCCGGCTTGAACTGCAGCATGTGCGTCGCGTGCCGCTTCAGCGCCTGGCCGCGCGGGTCCATGACGATGAGCTTGGCGCCGCGCTTCGCGGCCTGCTTGAAGTAGGTAGCGGCGACCGGGTGGTTCTCGGTCGGGTTCGCGCCGATGACGATGATGACGTCGGACTCGCGCACGGCCGTGAACGGCGCCGTGACCGCCGCCGAGCCGATGCCCTCCATCAGCGCCGCCACCGACGAGGCGTGGCAGAGCCGGGTGCAGTGATCGACGTTGTTCGTGCCGAAGCCGGTGCGCACGAGCTTCTGGAAGAGGTACGCCTCTTCGTTCGAGCCCTTGGCCGAGCCGAAGCCGGCGAGCGCGCGGCCGCCGCGCGCGTCGCGGATTTTCTTCAAGCCCGCCGCCGCGACCTCGAGCGCTTCGTCCCACGTCGCCTCGCGGAAGTAGTCGAGCGGGCGTGCGGGATCGAGCGGGCGATCGGCGTCCTTGGCGACTCCCGGCCTGCGGATCAGCGGCTTGGTGAGACGGTGCGGATGGCTGACATAGTCGAAGCCGAAGCGGCCCTTCACGCAGAGCCGGTTCTCGTTGGCCGGCCCGCCGCGGCCGTCCACCGAGACGATGCGAGCGCCAGCGTCGCCGTCCTTGACGTTGTAGGTGATCTGGCAGCCGACGCCGCAATAGGGGCAGACGCTCTGCACCTGCTTGTCGGCCCACACGGTGCGCGGGCCCTTCTTGTCGGCGAGCAGCGAGGCCGGCATCAGCGCGCCGGTCGGGCAGGCCTGCACGCATTCGCCGCAGGCCACGCAAGTGCTGGCGCCCATCGGGTCGTCGAAATCGAACACGATCTTCGCGTGATGGCCGCGATAGGCCATGCCGATCACGTCGTTGACCTGCACCTCGCGGCACGCGCGGACGCAGAGATTGCACTGGATGCAGGCGTCGAGGTTCACCGCCATCGCCGGATGGCTGGGGTCGGGCGCCGCGGCCGCGCGGGCCGGAAAACGGCTCGCGGCGACGCCGATCTTCTCGCTCCACTGCCAGAATTTCGAATCGGGATCGTGCGCGGCGGGCTTCTTCGGCTGATCGGCCATCAGCATCTCGAAGACCATCTTGCGCGCGCGCTTCGGGCGCTCCGACGCCGTCTTCACCTTCATGCCCGCGGCGGGCTTGCGGATGCACGAAGCGGCCAGCGCCCCTTCGCCTTCGATCTCCACCATACAGGCGCGGCAATTGCCGTCCGCGCGATAGCCCGGCTCGGGCGAATAGCAGAGATGCGGAATCTCGGTGCCGAGGCGGCGCGCCACCTGCCAGATCGTCTCGCCCGCCTGGGCTTCGACCTCGGTTCCGTCGAGGGTGAACTTGATGGTCGCGCTCATCGCCGATTTGCCTGCCATCGCATGGGCTTAGGGGAGTGCCTCGGCGCCGCCGCGAGCGGCTCCGGCACACGCTCTCTTACATAGCCCAAGGCTGGCATGCCAGCCAGCCCGGCGGCGCACGGCGTCCGGCCGGTTCAGCCGCCCTTGAACGCCGGCTTCCTCTTCTCGAGGAACGCCTTCACCGCCTCGATGTGGTCGCCGGTGTGGTGCGCGAGCGCCTGGTTGGCGGCGGCGAGCTCGAGGAAGTTCGCGAGGTCCATCGCTTCGGCCGCGCGCAGCAGGCGCTTGGCCTGGCGTACCGCGCGCGGCGGTTTCGCCGCGATCGTGGCGGCCAGCGCCTTGGCTTCGTCGAGGAGCCGCTCGGGCGGCACGACCTTCAGCACGAGGCCCTTCGCGAGCGCCTCCTCGGCCCCGACGAGGCGGCCGGTGAACGTCATCTCGGCGGCGAGCTGATAGCCGATGCGGCGCGGCAGGAACCACGATCCGGCGTCGCCGGGGATGATGCCGAGGTTCACGAACACCTCGCCGAACTGCGCCGTGGTGGCGGCGAGGCGCAGGTCGCACATGAAGGCGATGTCGCAGCCGGCGCCGACCGCGGGGCCGTTGACGGCGGCGATCGTCGGGATGTCGATTCCGTAGAGCGCTTTCGGAATGCGCTGCACGCCGTCGCGATAGCCCTCGGCGATGTCGAGCGGCGCGCCGGCGAACAGGCCGGTGCGATTGGCCATGGCCTTCACATCGCCGCCGGCCGAGAACGCGGTGCCCGCGCCGGTCAGGATCATCGCCGAGATCGCGCGGTCGCGCTCCACGTCGCGGAGCGCCTCGAGCAGCGCCTCGATCATCGGCGCGTCGGTCATCGTGTTGCGCGATTCGGGCGCGTTGATCGTGACGACCGCGACGCGGTCCTTCTTCTCGACGAGGACTTTCGGCATGGGCGCTCCCGCGGCGCGAGACAAGGAGGCGGCCGCTCGGATAGTTTCGCGGCCATGGGCACGATCTACCACATCTGCCGCCGCGAGGAATGGGAGGCGGCACGCGCGTCCGGGCATTATCCCGGCTCGTCGCAGGACGCGGCCGACGGGTTCATCCACTTCTCCGGCGCCGACCAGGTGAGGGCCAGCGCCGCGAAACACCGCGCCGGGCAATCCGGCCTCGTGCTGCTCGCGGTGGACGAAGCGCGGCTCGGACCGGCGCTCAAATGGGAGCCCTCGCGCGGCGGCGCGCTGTTTCCGCATCTCTACGGCCCGTTGCCGGTCGAAGCCGTGATCGCGGTGCACGACCTGCCGCTCGGCGCCGGCGGCCTCCACGTGTTCCCGCCGCTGGCATGAACCTCTATCCGCTGCTTCGCCCGCTGGTGATGGCGCTCGACGCCGAGGCCGCGCATCGGCTCACGATCGCCGCGCTCCGGCGGATGCGGCCGCGGAAGCCGGCGCCGGACGATCCGATTCTCGCCACGCGCGTGTTCGGGCTCGATTTCCCCAATCCGCTCGGCATCGCGGCCGGCTTCGACAAGCACGGCGAGGCGCCGCTCCAGCTTGCCGCGCTCGGCTTCGGCTTCGTCGAGCTCGGCAGCATCACGCCGCGGCCGCAGCCCGGCAATGCGCGCCCGCGCGTGTTCCGCCTGACCGAGGACCGCGCGGTCATCAATCGCTACGGGTTCAACAGCGTCGGCGTCGAAGCGGCCGGCGCCAACCTGCTGCGCGGCTACGATCGCGCGCCGGCCGAGGTGTTCCCGTCCGCGGCGCCGCTCGGCATCAATCTCGGCAAGAACAAGGACACGCCGGCCGAACTGGCGGCCGACGACTTCGCGCGCGGCGCCGCCGGCCTGCAGGCGCTCGGCACCTATTTCGTGGTCAACGTCTCGTCGCCGAACACGCCGGGCCTGCGCGCCTTGCAGGGGCGCGGCGAGCTCGAGGCGATCCTGGCGCGCGTGCGCGAGGCGCTCGACAATCCGGCCGATACGCTGCCGCGGCCGCGCCGCAGCGGCGCGTCGTTCGCGAAGGGCGAATGGATTCCGGTCGAGGCCGGCGCCGCGCCGCCGCCCAACCGCCGCCCGCTGCTGGTGAAGATCGCGCCCGATCTCGCCGAGGCCGATCTCGCCGACATCGCCGCCGTGGCGCTGGCCGGCCATTGCGACGGCCTCATCGTCTCCAACACGACGATCCGGCGGCCGGAATCGCTGAAAAGCCGGCATCGCGCCGAGGCGGGCGGGCTTTCGGGCGCGCCGCTCGCGCCGTTCGCGCTCGAAACGCTGCGCGCCGTGTATCGCCTGACCGAGCGGCGCGTTCCGCTGATCGGCGTGGGCGGCATCGCGAGCGGCGCCGACGCCTATGAGAGGATGCGCGCGGGCGCCTCGCTCGTACAAATCTACACCGCGCTGGTCTATGAAGGGCCGGCGCTGGTCGCGCGCATCAAGCGCGAGCTGGCGGCGCTGCTGCGGCGCGACGGTCTCGCCGCGGTCGGCGACGCGGTCGGCGCCGATCATCGCTGAGCGTACGGAACCGGAGGACGGGCATGGCGACGATGCGCAATTCATGGACCGGCGCCGGGCGCGCGGCGGCTTTCGCGCTGCTGGCGGCGCTCGCGGGCTGCACGCCGCCGCCGGCGCCGCCGGAGCGGAGCGGCACCGGAGACGATGCGCTCAAGAGCCACGCGCAATGGTGCGGCACGAACCCGCCGTCGGGCTACTGCACGATCGACGACAAGCGCTAGGGTTCTTCGCCCGCGGCCGAACCTGAACGAACGTCCGGATGCGGCGCGAAGTTCCCTTCCGCGCGCGAGAAAGAAATCCGAGGATAGATCGCGCGCCCGGCCTTGCGCTTGCCACAGTCGGCGCGGATAACGGCGCTTTCGCCGATCGACCGGATTGAGGGGCCGATGAAACTTGCCCGCGTGCACGTCACCGAATTCCAGAGCGTCCGCGATTCCGGCACGTTCGAGATCGGCGACATCACGTGCCTGGTCGGCAAGAACGAATCCGGCAAGACCGCGATCCTCCAGGCGCTCTATCGCCTGCATCCCTACATCGAAACGCACGGGCGCTACAGCGTCACCGACGACTATCCGCGCTGGGACGTCGAGGACTACCGCCTCGCGGTCGAGGCGCAGCGCCGAGCGCCGGCGCGCGTGGCGCGCGCAGAGTTCGCGCTCGAGGCCGACGACCGCCAGGCGGTGGAGGCCGTCGCGGGCCCCGGCGCGCTGCGCGGCGCGAGCCTCGCGATCGCCAAGGGCTACGACAACGTGCTGCGCTTCGAATGCGCCGTCGACGAAGACGCCGTGTTCCGGCACGTCGTCGCGCAGCATGCGCTGCCGCAGGACGCGGCCGCGCAGCTGGCCGGCACCGCCACGATCGCCGACGCGCTCGGCATTCTCGGCCGCGCCGAGCCGACGGAGCCGGTGCGCCGGCTGGCCGCGATCCTGCGCGAGGTGCAGTTCCGCCGCGGCTTCGGCGCCTACGTGGCCGAGGCGGTGCTGGCGCCGCGGCTGCCGCGCTTCCTCTATTTCGACGAGTACTACCAGATGCAGGGCCGCGCCAACATCGAGGCGCTGCAGACCCGCATCGCCGAGGGGCGGCTCCAGCCCAGCGACTATCCGCTGCTCGGCCTCATCCACCGCGCGCGGCTCAAGATCGAAGACCTGCTCGATCCGGCGCGCACGCGCGACTTGAAGAACCGGCTCGAGGGCGCCGGCAACCATCTCACGCGCCAGATCGTGCGCTACTGGTCGCAGAACAAGCACCTGCAGCTCCGCTTCGACGTGCGCCCGGCGCGCCGCGACGATCCCGAGGGCATGCGCGCGGGCACCAATCTCTGGAGCGAGGTCTACGACGCGAAGCACATGGTGACGACCGAGCTCGGCTCGCGCTCGCGCGGCTTCGTGTGGTTCTTCTCGTTCCTCTCGTGGTACGGCGACGTCCAGCGCGAGAAGCAGAACGTCGTGATCCTGCTCGACGAGCCCGGCCTTTCGCTGCATCCGCGCGCGCAGGAGGATCTGCTCCGCTATTTCGAGTC
>JAEULD010000073.1 GCA_016792765.1 Candidatus Odyssella sp. | reverse complement strand
GGGCGTCTGGTCGATCGCGTCGGTGAGCAGGCCGCCCTGGTCGAAGCCGACATAGCCCGGCGGCGCGCCGATGAGGCGCGAGACGGTGTGCCGCTCCATGTATTCCGACATGTCGAAGCGGATCAGCTTCACGCCGAGCGAGGCGGCGAGCTGGCGCGCGACTTCGGTCTTGCCGACGCCGGTGGGGCCGGAGAACAGGTAGTTGCCGATCGGCTTCTCGGGCTCGCGCAATCCAGCGCGGGCGAGCTTGATCGCGGCCACGAGCGCCTGGATGGCCTTGTCCTGGCCGTAGACCATGCGCTTCAGGTCGCTCTCGAGGTTCTTCAGCGTCTCCTTGTCGTCGCGCGAGACGTTCTTGGGAGGAATGCGCGCGATCTTGGCGACCGTGTCCTCCACGTCGCGGACCGTGATGGTCTTCTTGCGCTTGCCCGGCGGCAGCAGCATCTGCGCCGCGCCCACCTCGTCGATCACGTCGATCGCCTTGTCCGGCAGCTTGCGGTCGTGGACGTATTTCGACGAGAGCTCCACGGCCGCGGTGATGGCGTCGCCGGTGTAGCGCACGCCGTGATGCTCTTCGTAGGTCGCTTTCAGGCCCTGCAGGATCCGGATCGCGTCCTCGACCGAAGGCTCGTTGACGTCGATCTTCTGGAAGCGGCGGACGAGCGCGCGGTCCTTCTCGAAATAGGTGCGGTATTCCTTGTAGGTCGTGGAGCCGATGCAGCGGAGGTTGCCGCTCTGCAGCGCCGGCTTCAGCAGGTTGGACGCGTCCATCGAGCCGCCGCTGGTGGCGCCGGCGCCGATCACCGTGTGGATCTCGTCGATGAACAGCACCGAGCCCTTGGTGGCCTCGAGCTCCTTCACCACCGCCTTGAGGCGCTCCTCGAAATCGCCGCGGTAGCGGGTGCCGGCCAGCAGCGTGCCCATGTCGAGCTGGAAGATCGTCGATTCCTTCAGCACCTCGGGCACTTCGCCGAGCACGATGCGGCGCGCCAGCCCTTCGGCGATCGCCGTCTTGCCGACGCCGGGATCGCCCACCAGCAGCGGATTGTTCTTGGTGCGGCGGCAGAGGATCTGGATCACGCGCTCGACCTCGGCCTCGCGCCCGATCAGCGGATCGATCCGCCCGTCGCGCGCCTTCTTGTTGAGGTCGATGCAATAGGCCGAAAGCGCGTCCTTGCCCTGCTTCACCACATGCTCCGACTGTGCGTCTTCGTCGGTTCCGCTGGCGGTGGACGGCGCTTGCGTGCCGGGCACCTTGGCGATGCCGTGCGAGATGTAGTTGACCGCGTCGAACCGCGTCATGTCCTGCTCCTGCAGGAAATAGACCGCGGGGGATTCGCGCTCGGCGAACATCGCCACCAGCACGTTGGCGCCGGTCACCTGCTCGCGTCCCGAGGACTGCACGTGGATCGCGGCGCGCTGGATCACGCGCTTGAAGCCGGCCGTGGGTTCCGGCTTCTCGACCCGCTGGTTCGACAGGCTCTGCAGCTCGGTGTCGACGTAGTTGATGAGATCGCTGCGTAGCTTCTGGAGGTCGACGTTGCAGGCGCGCAGCACGGCGGCCGCGTCCTGGTCTTCGGTCAACGCGAGCAGCAGGTGTTCGAGCGTCGCGTATTCGTGCCGCCGCTCGTTCGCATAGGCGAGCGCGCGCTGGAGCGATTTCTCGAGATTGGGCGATAGCATTCAGTCCCTCGATCGGCAGACGGCCGAGCGCATGAGGTGCGGAGCGTGCCGGGCGGGCGGCGTGTTCACTCTTTCTCCAAGGTGCATTGCAGCGGATGCTGGTGGCGGCGGGCGAACTCCATCGTCTGGTTCACCTTCGTCTCGGCCACTTCGTAGGTGTAGACTCCGCACACGCCCACGCCGCGCTGATGGACGTGCAGCATGATGCGCGTGGCTTCCGCGCGCGTCTTGTTGAAGAAGCGTTCGAGCACGTGCACGACGAATTCCATCGGCGTGTAGTCGTCGTTCAGCATCAGGACCTTGTACATCGACGGCTTCTTCGTCTTCGTCTCTTGCTTGACGATGACGCCCGTCTCGCCCTGGTCCTTGCGCCGAGGTCCGTCGCTCATCTGCACGCTCGTCGTGGCCGCATCCGTCTCGCGCTCCCGCGCTTGCCGGCACGCGCTGGTTCCGTGCCGTTTAAGATTGGCGAATCATATTCAAAATCAAGGTGCCGCCGCTAGAGGCGAAATTGGTTAGGCGCTGCGGCGCGCGGCGCGGCGAATTCCGGAAAGAACAAGGCCCGGCGCCATGGGGGCGCCGGGCCGGTTGCCGTCCGATCGTCGATGGCGGCTCAGGCCGCGGGCGGCTTGCCCGGCTTATCCACCGCTTCGCCGCGGCGCGCCGGCATCGGCTCCGCGAACGCGCCGGCGAACTCGATCGCGAGATCGGCGAGCCTGCCGCTTTCCGCCAGCACGGTGTCGAGCTGCGCGCGCGCGACGTCGGTCTGCAGCTCGACGACGTCCTGGATCGTCTTGCATTCGAGCAGCTTCTTGGCGGTTGCGACGCCGTCTTCCATCGCCTTCCTGTTGAACGCGAGCACGTGTTCGGAGAGCGCCTCGGCGTTCTTCATCGCCCGGCTGCCGGCGGCAAACGCGGCCTCGAGATTGGCGCGCTGCAGCCCGGCCAGATCTCCGAAGCGACCTCCCGCCGGCGGAAAGGCCTTGTCGATCGCGTCCATGCAAGCGCCGAACGCCTGGTCGTAGGCCCTGCTGATCGCCTCGGTGCCGGCCTTCAGCGCCTTTTCCGCCGTCTCCGTCGTCTGCGCCGTCTCCTTGCCGGCAGCAACGGCCGTCGCGGCCGCCGCCTGATGGGCCTTGAGCGCCTTGTCGGCGGATTCCTGTGCCTTCGAGGGCTTCGAGGTCGCCATTTCGATCCTGGTCATTGCGGAACTCCTGGTTGGCTGGGTCCCCTGCCCCGGTCACGCCGCCTGCGACACTCCCGCGCGCATTATCTTGCGCTGCGAAATGCGAAGCGGAACGGCGCTCCGAGAGCGCGTCTATGGCTCGATTAAACGCATGTCAAGCAATCTTGTGCGTCGCACAAAATCGAAACGCATCTGCAATATCGCCGAGCTGGTCCGTGCGAAAGCTTCGTTAACCCCGGCGCTCTAGACTGCGGCGTCAGGCCTCCGGACCGATGGCGCCGGCAAGGCCACATTCGGGCAAAATCGGGGATAGGCCCCGGCGGCGCCACGTATAGGCAGGAACAGTGGACTCTAGACAAAGCGTTGCAAAGCAAATAGCGTTGAACGGCGGAAGAGAACTCGCTGATTCGGCCGAGTATTTCTGTTCCGGGGATGCGTGGGGCAAGGGAATGGCGAAGACGAGCGCGGCGCCCGCTGCAGGGAAGCGACGGAGTAGCGTTTCCATAACGCGAAAGTCGACTTGGGCAATACTTGCCACCCTCTTTGGCCTCGCCACGGCCTCGGCCGCCAACGCGACGATTGCCTCCTCGATATTGATGGACGAAGGCAGCGGCCAGACGCTGCGCGCCTATCGCGCGGATGCGCCGCATCCGCCCGCCTCGCTCGCCAAGATGATGACGCTGTTCCTCGCCTTCGAGGCGCTGGAGCAAGGCAAGATCTCGCTCGGCACGCGTGTCCCGATCTCCTATCGCGCGGCAGCGCAGGCGCCGTCGAAGCTCTACCTGCAGCCCGGGATGGAAGTCACCGTCGAGCAGCTCATTCTCGCGATGTCCGTCAAGTCGGCCAACGACGCCGCCGCGGCGATGGGCGAGTTCCTGGCGGGCGGCAACGAGGCCGCGTTCGCCGAGCGCATGACGGCGAAGGCGCGCGAGATCGGCATGCGGTCGACGACGTTCCGGAACGCGTCCGGCCTGCCTGCCGCCGGCGCCTACACCACCGCCTACGACATGGCGGTCCTGGCGCGAACGATCCACGCGCGCTATCCGCAGTATTCGCACTATTTCGCCCGGCGCTATTTCCAGTGGGGCGCGCGCACGTTCCGCAACACCAATCGCCTGTTGCACGCGCGCGGCGACGTGACCGGCATGAAGACCGGCTACACGCGCGCTTCGGGCTTCAACCTCGTCGTCACCGCCACGCACGGCCAGCAGAAGGTGATTTCCGTGGTCCTGGGGGGCCGCACATCGGGCCAGCGCTATCAGGCGGCCGCCGCGCTGCTGGGGACGTCCTACCGCGTGCCGCCGGCGGCGAACGCCGTCACGACCACGCGCGACGACGACGACGACGATGCGGACGAACGCCAGACCGCCGCGGCGCCGGCGAAGAAACCGGGCTTCTCGCTGATCCCGCGCGCCCATGCCGCGACGCGGATTTCCGCGCCCGAGGCTTCGCCCGCGGGCAAGCGCTTCGGCGTCCAGATCGGCGCCTATCGCAGCTATGGCCAGGCGCAGAACGCGGCCCAGAAGGCCTATTACGGCGTGCCCGGCGCCTATCGCACCGGCAGCACGCGGATCGCGGTCGTCGCCGTCAAGCACGGGCGCAAGACGCAGTATGCGGCGCGCGTGCTCGGCTTCAATCAGTCCGCGGCCCACGAGACCTGCCGCGCGCTCGCCAAGCGCGGCGTGCGCTGCCAGACCGTATCGTACTCTCTGCAATCGGCGTCGCTGCACTCCGTCTCCGACGTCGACGACGACGATCGCCCGGCCTACAAGCCGAAGACGAAGGCGAAGGCCGCCCAGGCCCGCAAGCGCACCGCCAAGCGCACCTACGCGCAATACCGGCGCTAGGCGCGCCCGCGCCAGAGTTCGACGAACGGCTCCAGGTCTTTCGCTTCGACCCTGCGCATCCAGCGCGCCGCGCGGGCGAGAAAATCGCGTTTCGCGAAGCGCTGCCACTCGGCCAGATCCCACCGCCCCATGCCGCGCCGGAGCGCCGCGAGCGGCACATACGTCCAGGCGCGGTGCGAGCCGGCCGCATGGCTCACCGCGAGGCGCCGCACGCCGTAGTCGCGCCCCTCGTGCTCGTAGAAGCCGAGCCGCGCCGCGTCGGCGAGCGTGAGGCCGCGGCAGAGCACGCCCGAGGCCGTGCGCCCGCGCTGGAACATGAGCATCGGGAAGCGGCCGCGCGCCACCGGCACGGCCTCGTGGTCCGCGAGCGTCGCCGGCACCGCCTCGACGGCGCGCCCGAACACGACCTTGCGGACGTCGGCATCGCACAGCGTGCCGTAGAAGAAGAAATCGAACCGCGCGGCGCGGTCGCGGGCCGCGTCCGCACGGGGCGCCGCGCGCCGATCAGTGCCCGGCGGCATCGTCGGGCAGCGTCAGCCCGGACGCGGAAAGCTCCCGCCCGAGCTGCTGCTTGAGCCGCGCGAGGCCGGCCGCGTCGGCCGCTTCGCAGCGCGCCACCAGCACGTCCTGCGTGTTCGACGCGCGCAGCAGCCACCAGCCGTCGCCGGTCTTCACCCGCACGCCGTCGATGCCGTTGACGTCGGCCCGGGCGGCGGCGAGCCGCGCGCGAACCTCGTCGATCACCGCCCATTTGCGCTCGGCCGGCACGGCGAAGCGCAGCTCCGGCGTGTTGACGACCGGCGGCAGCCGGTCGAGGAACTCGGCCAGCGTGAAATCGGCGTGGCGCAGGATGCGCAGCAGCCGCGCGGCCGCGTAGAGGCCGTCGTCGTAGCCCTTGTTGCGGTCGGCGAAGAAGATGTGCCCGCTCATCTCGCCGGCGAGCGGCGCCTTCATCTCCTTCATCTTCGCCTTGATCAGCGAATGCCCGGTCTTGAACATGACCGGCTGTCCCCCCGCCTTCGCGATCTCGTCGAACAGCACCTGGCTCGCCTTGACGTCGGCGATGATCGGGCTGCCCGGCCGCGCCGCGAGCAGGTCGCGCGCGAACAGCACCATGAGCTGATCGGCCCACAGGATGCGCGCCTTGCCGTCGACGAGGCCGATGCGGTCGCCGTCGCCGTCGAACGCCACGCCGTAATCCGCCTTCTCGCTCTTCACCGCGGCCTGCAGGTCGGCGAGGTTCGCCGCCACCGTCGGGTCGGGATGGTGATGCGGGAACGTGCCGTCGATCTCGGCATAGAGCGGCACATGGCGGCCCGCGAGGCGCCGCGTCAGCGCCAGCATCGCCTCGCCGGCGGCGCCGTTGCCGGCGTCCCACACCGCGGTCAGCGTCTTGCCGCCGCTGCCCGCCTCGTCGGCGAGGTGCGCGACGTAGTCGTCGAACACCGGGCGCTCGGAGATCTTGCCCAGGCCGTGCGCGTAGTCGGCCTTGCGCACGAGCTCGCCGAGGCCCTGGATTTCCGCGCCGAACAGCGGCATCGCGCCGAGCGCGGGGCCGAGCGTCATCTTGAAGCCGTTCTGGTCGGGCGGGTTGTGCGAGCCGGTGATCATCAGCCCGCCGTCGGCGCCGAAATGGAACACCGAGAAATAGAGCATCGGCGTGGGTCCGCGGCCGACGCGCCACACGTCGAGTCCGCACGCGGCGAGGCCTTCGGCCGCGGCCGCGGCGAAGCCCGGCGACGAGACCCGGCCGTCGAAGCCCAAGCACGCGGTCTTGCCGCCGCGCCGCGCCACGATCGTGCCGAACGCGCGGCCGATCGCGTAGGCCTCGCGCTCGCCGAGATGCTGGCCGACGACGCCGCGAATGTCGTATTCGCGCAGAATGGAAGGCGCGAGCACCGTCATGGCTCCTCCGCATAGGCCGCGGGCGGGCGGCCGATCGACGAATAGCGGAAACCGGCCGCGGCCATCTCGCGCGGATTGTAGACATTGCGCAGATCGACGACGACCGGCGCCTTCAGCGCGGCCTTCATGCGCGCGATATCGAGGCTGCGGAACGCGTTCCACTCGGTGACGATCACCAGCGCATCGGCGCCCTGCATCGCCTCGTAGGGGCCGGCACAGTATTCGACATCGGGCAGCAGCTTCTTGGCTTCGTCCATGCCTTCGGGATCGTGCGCCTTCACGCGTGCGCCGGCCGCCTGCAGCGCCGGAACGATGTCGAGGCTCGGGCTCTCGCGCATGTCGTCGGTGTTGGGCTTGAAGGTGAGGCCGAGCACCGCGATCGTCTTGCCCGCAACGCCGCCGCCGCACGCCGCGATCACGCGCGCCGCCATCGACTTCTTGCGCTTCGCGTTGATGTCGGCGACCGTCTCGATGATGCGCAGCGGCGCCTGCGCCTCCTGCGCGGTGCGTACCAGCGCCATCGTGTCCTTGGGGAAGCACGAGCCGCCGTAGCCGGGCCCGGGATGCAGGAATTTCGCGCCGATGCGCCCGTCGAGGCCGATCCCCTTCGCGACGTCGTGCACGTCGGCGCCGAGCTTCTCGCAGAGATCGGCGATCTCGTTGATGAACGTGATCTTGGCGGCGAGGAACGCGTTGGCCGCGTATTTGATCAGCTCCGACGTCTCGAGCTTCGTGAACAGGATCGGCCGCTCGATCAGGTAGAGCGGGCGGTAGATGCGGCGCATCACTTCGCGCGCGCGCTCGCCGGTCGTGCCGATCACGACCCGGTCGGGCCGCATGAAATCGCCGATCGCCGAACCTTCGCGCAGGAATTCGGGGTTGGACGCGACGTCGAACTGCGCGTCCGGCCGCACCGCGCGGATGCGCTCGGCGACCTTGCGGCCGGTGCCGACCGGGACCGTGGATTTCGTGACGATGACGGCGTAGCCGGTGAGCGCCCGCGCGATCTCCTCGGCGGCCGCGAACACGTAGCTGAGATCGGCGTGGCCGTCGCCGCGGCGCGACGGCGTGCCGACCGCGATGAACACCGCCTCGGCGCCGGCCACCGCGGCGGCGAGATCGGTCGTGAACGCAAGACGCCCGGCCTTGACGTTGCGCTCGACCAGCTCTTCGAGGCCGGGCTCGTAGATCGGGATCTTGCCCGCCTTCAGCGACGCGATCTTGGCCGCGTCCTTGTCGACGCAGGCGACGTCGATGCCGAATTCCGAGAAGCAGGCGCCGGAGACGAGCCCGACATAGCCGGTGCCGATCATCGCGATGCGCATGGCGGCGGCTCAGCCGGCGAGGCGCTTGACGTGCGCGCGCACCGCCGGCGCCAGATCCGGGCGCTCGAGCGCGAAGGCGAGGTTGGCGGCGATGTAGCCGGCCTTGTCGCCGCAATCGTAGCGCGTGCCGCGGAAGCGGTAGCCGTGGAACGGCCCCTGCCCGATCATGCGCGCCATCGCGTCGGTGAGCTGGATTTCGCCGCCGGCGCCGCGCTCGCCCTTCTCCAGATGGTCGAAGATCTCGGGCTGGAGGATGTAGCGGCCGATGATCGACAGCGTCGACGGCGCATTCTCCGGCGCCGGCTTCTCGACGAGGCCCTTGATCGGCACGAGCGAACCTTCGCGCCGGTCGTCGGCCGCCACGTCGAGGATGCCGTAGCGGCGCGTGTGCTCGCGCGGCACGTCCATGACGCCGACGACGCTGCCGCCGGTGCGGTTGTAGGCCTCGACCATCTGCTTGAGGCACGGCGTATCGGCCAGCACCATGTCGTCGGGCAGGATCACGGCGAACGGCTCGTCGCCGACGATGCGCTTCGCGCACCACACCGCGTGGCCGAGGCCGAGCGCGCGCGGCTGGCGCGTCGAGATCACGCGGCCGTCGGGCGGCAGGATCGCCTCGACGGCCTCGAGCTCGGCCTTCTTGCCGCGCTGGGTCAGCACCTGCACCAGCTCTTCGTGGTGGTCGAAATGGTCGACCTGCATCGACTTGCCGCGCGAGGTCACGAAAATGAAATCGGTGCAGCCGGCGGCGGCGGCTTCCTCGACGGCCCACTGGATCAGCGGCTTGTCGACGACGACGAGCATCTCCTTCGGCATCACCTTGGTGGCCGGAAGGAAGCGCGTGCCGAGGCCGGCGACGGGAAAGACGGCCTTTCGGATGGGCCGGGACATTGCGTTCAAAGGGCGCTCGGACTGGATGATGATGGGACGGGCGGCGAGTCAACGCGCAGGCCCCGACTAGGTTTCTGCCATGCGCGGGGGCCGCGCGCAACCGCGGGCCTCGCCCGTCGCGAAGCGGACCGCCGTGCCGATTCCGCCGTCGCTTGGCATGCCACCGGCTACGTCGCCAAGCCCATACGGCCGGGATATACTCGCGCCGCTTCGCCCGAAGCCGGCGCCACGACCGGCGGGCCAACAACGATTATCCCGGAGGAAATCGCACCATGATGAAGAGACGCACCTTCCTTGCGACGGCGGCGGCCGCGTCGGCCGCGGCGGGCCTCGGCACGCTGCCCGCGCGCGCGCAGGGCAAGTATCCCAGCCGCCCGATCCAGCTCGTGGTGCCCTGGGGCGCCGGCGGCGGCACCGACCAGACCGCGCGCATCATCGGCACGCTGCTCGAGAAGGATCTCGGCCAGCCGGTCAACGTCGTGAACCGGACCGGCGGCAACGGCGTGGTGGGCCATTCGGCGATCTCCACCGCCGCGCCCGACGGCTACACGATCGGCATGATCACCGTCGAGATCGGCATGATGCACTGGCAGGGCCTGACCAAGCTCGACGGCACGAGCTACACGCCGCTGGCCTTGCTCAATTCCGATCCGCCCGGCGTGCAGGTGAAGGCGGACTCGCCGTTCAAGGACGTGAAGGAGCTCGTCGCGCACATCAAGGCCAACCCCGGCAAGCTCAAGGCCTCGGGCACCGGCCAGGGCGGCATCTGGCACGTGGCGCTCGCCGGCTGGCTCGAGGCGATGGGCATCAAGCCGGAGTCGGTGCCGTGGGTGCCGTCCAACGGCGCCGCGCCGGCGATGCAGGATCTCGCGGCCGGCGGCGTCGACATCGTCACCTGCTCGGTGCCGGAGGCGCGCGCGATGCTCGACGCCAAGAAGGCGCGCAGCCTCGCGATCATGGCGCCGCAGCGCAACCCGGCCTTCCCGGACGTGCCGACGCTCAAGGAGACGCTCGGCACCGACTGGACCCTGGCCGCCTGGCGCGGCATCGCGGCGCCCAAAGGCCTGCCGAAGGAAGCCGTCGACGCGCTCGTGCCGGCCCTCAAGAAGGCGTGGGACAGCGCGGCGTTCAAGGACTTCATGAACCAGCGCGGCTTCGGCATGGTGTGGGGCGATCCCGGCCAGTTCGCGAAGCACATGGCCGAAGACGACGCCAAGATGGGCAAGGTCATGAAGGCCCTCGGCATCGCGAAAGGCTGATGCGCGGCCGCTTCCCCCGCACCGCGCGGGGGAAGCGGCCTGCCGTGCCGGCATGAAAGTCAGCGACGTCATCTCGGGCGCGCTATTCCTCGCGCTCGCCGTTTTCGTCTTCGTCTACGCGCAGACGCTGCCGCCGATGCCCGGGCAACGTTACGGCGCGGGCGCGTTCCCGACGCTGGTCGCGCTCGGCCTCGGCGGCTTCTCGCTGCTGATGATCGCGCAGGCGTGGCGGCGGCGCGCCGGCGCGCGCTGGGTCGAGCTCGCCGACTGGGCGCGCGACGGGAAGACCCTCGGCAACTTCCTGCTCGCGCTCGCGCTGATCCTCGTCTACGTGTTCTTCTCGGAGCGCATCGGCTTCATCCCGCTCTCGATCGCGATCCTGCTGATCCTGTTCTGGCGGCAGGGGATCAGGCTCGGCACCGGTGCCGTGGTCGCGGTCGTCGCCACGATCGCAATCCAGTTCGCCTTCAGCGACATGCTCCGCGTGCCGCTGCCGCGCGGCCTCCTCGCCGGCTATCTCTGGTGAGCGCGTGGAATCGATCCTGAAAGCGCTCGCGCTGATCGCGGATCCCTACGTCCTCGCCGTCATCGCGTTCTCGGCCGCGTTCGGGCTGTTCGTCGGCGCGATGCCGGGCCTGACGGCGACGATGGCGACGGCGCTGCTCGTGCCGATCACGTTCTTCATGCCGCCGGTGCCGGCGCTCGCCGCGATCGTGACGGCGAGCGCGATGGCGATCTTCGCCGGCGACATCCCCGGCGCCCTCTTGCGCATACCCGGCACGCCCGCCTCCGCCGCCTACACCGACGAAGCCTATGCGATGACCCGCAAAGGCAAGGCGGAGCTGGCGCTCGGTGCCGGCGTGGTGTTCTCGGCCATCGGCGGCATCTTCGGCACGATCGTGCTCGTCGCCGCGGCGCCGCTCCTGGCCGAGGTCGCGATCCGGTTCAGCTCGTTCGAGTATTTCTGGCTGGTGTGCCTGGGGCTCACCTGCGCCGTGTTCATCGCGCAGAGCGCGCCGGTGAAGGGCATGATCGCGCTGTTCCTCGGCCTGTTCGTGGCCACGATCGGGCTCGAGAACCCGGCCGGGCTGCCGCGCTTCACCTTCGGCACCACCGACCTGATGGGCGGGATCGAGATGATCCCGGCGATGGTCGGCATGTTCGCGATCGCCGAGGTGCTGCGGGCCATGGCCCGGACGCAGGCGCACCTGCCGCCGCCCCAGCCGGTGACCGGCAGCATCTTTCGCGGGCAATGGGGCCTGCTCCGCCGCTACCCGAAACAGGCGCTGCGCGGCTCGGCCATCGGCACGGCGATCGGCGCGCTGCCCGGCGCCGGGGCCGACATCGCCTCCTGGATCACCTACGCCACCTCGAAGCGCTTCTCGAAGGAGCCCGAGAAGTTCGGCACCGGCCACGTCGAGGGCATCGTCGAGAGCGGCGCCGCCAACAACGCGGCGGTGAGCGGCGCGTGGATTCCGGCGCTGGTGTTCGGCATTCCCGGCGATTCGATCACCGCGATCGTCATCGGCGTGCTCTACTTGAAGAACGTGATTCCCGGACCGCTGGTGTTCGAGAAGTCGCCCGACATCGTCACCGCGCTGTTCGTGATCTTCTTCCTCGCCAACCTCATCATGATTCCGTTCGGCTGGGCGGCGATCAAGACGTTCAAGCACATCCTGCGCATCCCGCGCGAAATGCTCATGCCGATCGTGCTGATGTTCTGCATCGTCGGCGCGTTCGCGATCACCAACAGCCCGTTCGCGGTGGGCGTGATGCTCGTGTTCGGGCTGCTCGGCTTCCTGATGGAGGAGAACGGCTTCCCGGTGGCGCCGGTGATCCTCGGCATCGTGCTCGGGCCGATGCTGGAGCAGAGCTTCGTCACCTCGATGATCAAGTCCGACGGCTCGTTCCTCGCGTTCTTCGCGCGCCCGATCGCGGGCGCGCTCGGCGCCGCGACGATCCTGGTGTGGGTCGCGATGGCGTGGCGGGGGTTCCGGCGGTTCCGGATGGGCGGCGCGCCGGCCGTATCGGGCTGAGGCGGCCCCTCTTTGGGGCCGCAGATCAGCCTTCGAGCAGCACGTCCCGCGCCTGGTTGATGCGCGCGGCCATGTCGGGGTCGCCGCCGCGGTCGGGGTGATGCTCCTGGAGCTTGCGGCGGTGCGCGGCGCGGATGTCGTCGGGCGTGGCGCCGAGGGTGAGGCCGAGGATGCGCAGCGCCTCGCTCTTGCTCATCGGGCCGCCGGCCGCGGTGTAGCTGTCGTGCTTCGGCGCGCCGTCGGAGCCGTAGCGCGCGCGCCAGGTCGGCGACGTCCGGTCGAGATAGGCCTCGATGAGGCGCGCCGATGGCTCGTCCTCGCTGCGATAGTAGACGAAGAGATCGACCAGCTCGTCGACGCGCAGCGATTCGATGCGGCGGCCCGAGAAAGGCCCGTCGACGATGTCGCCGGTCACCTGCCCCGTCTTGTGGTCGAGCGTGAGCTTCAGGAAGCGCGTGTTGACGCGCGAGGTGTTGGGCTTGCGCGGCGCGAGCGTGACGTCGATGAGCCAGCCGATCAGGGCGACGAGGACGCCGAAGGCCGGGACCATCGCGTAGGCCGGACGCCCGGTGACCAGGAAGAAGCCTCCGACCAGAACGGAGACGACCGCGATCGACTGCCAGAGCCAGCGCATCGCCTGGGCGGCGGTGGCGCCGCGCATGCCGCGAAAGATGAGCGCAAGGCCGATGGCAAGGGCTGCGCCGAGGATGAGGTAGCCGACCATTCGCGGGATTCCGGATGCCCGCGGCGGCGGGCGCGCCCCTGATATAGACGCAGCCGGGCCGCGTCCCAAGAGCCGTGTCGGGGCCGGGATCGTTAACGAACCCGGCGCGCTACCGCACCTGGTGCGTGAGCCGCAGCGCTTCGCCGCCTTTCCGGCGCCCGTAATCCTCGAGCGCGGCGCGGCCGCCGGCGGCATAGACGGCCACGGCGCCGAGCAGGTCGCGGAGCTGCTTCGCGCTCGAGGCGTCGAAGCGGCAGCAGGCGCCGCCGGTGAGCCTGGCCAAATGCTCGAACGCGCGGCCGACGGCCGCATCGCGGCCCTCGTGGAAGACGAACAGGCGCACGCCGAGCAGGCCGAGCCGCCCGGCGAGATCGCCGAGCGCGTCGATGTCCTCCTCCATCGCGTCGCCGACGAACACCAGCGCGCCGACCCTGCCCCGCTTGGCCTCGACGATGGCGTTCTTGAGAACGCGGCCGATCTGGGTTCGGCCGGCGAGGCAGCGCACGCCGGTCATGCGGGCGACCAGCGCCGCGCTGTCGGCCACCCATGCGCTGGCCCGGAACTCGCCGAAGCCGCGATACCAGGCGAGTTGCACCTCGAGGCCGCCGAGCGCCGCGGTTTCGCTGAACATCTCGGCCTGGATCTGGATCGCCGTATCCCAGCTCGGCTCGCGGCTCGCGGTCGCGTCCATCGCGAAAATGAGCCGCCCGCGCTCGCCGGCGCGCCGGCCGGGCGCCGGGGCCGCCGCGAGCCGGCTCAGGAACGCGTCGACGCCGGCATCCGCGCCTTCCCGGCGCGGCGCGGGAACCGGTTTCGCCTTGTCGCGATCGCCCATGGTCGGAGCTTGGGCGCGGACGGCCCGCGGTTCAAGACTCGGCGGGCGCCCTGCTCTCGGCCGCCTGGTCCGGCGCCGGCTCGGTCTTGCCCGCGGCCGGCGGCCACGGCGCCGAGATGCGCATCGGCGTCGGCTTCGGAACCTCGGGCTCGCCGAGCACCGCGTCGAGCAGGTTGCGGATCTCGTTGCGCGCCGCGATGTGAGAGAGGTTGAGCTGTACGTCGGTGCCCTCCTCGCGCAGGTCGAGCACGGTGAGGCCCTGCAGGAAGAGCTGGCGGAAGATCACGCGCTCGCTGAAGCCGTCGACGAGGCGATAGCCGATGCGCTGCGAGAGCTTCTCGAGCGCGTCGCCGACATTGCGCTTGTTCTTGGAATCGAGCTGCGCGAGGCGGTTGCGCATGACGATCCAGTCGATGCTCTGCCGGTTGCGCTGCGCGCGCTGCACCTTCTGTTCCCACACGATCTGGCTGTAGGTGCTGGGGCCGAGCACGCGCGGGGGATTGCCGCCGACCTTGGCGAGCAGGTCCATGTCGATGAAGCTGTCGTTGATCGGCGTGATCAGCGTGTCCGCGATGCTGAGCGCGTGGCGCGCGAGAAACGTGTCGCTGCCCGGGCAGTCGATGACGATGTAGTCGTTGACGTCGCCGAGCTGCTCGACCAGCGCATCGAGCCGGCGCTTGTCTTCGCTCTCCGCCGCGGCGACGCTGTCGGCATCGCTGCCGCTGAAGCAGTGATGCTCCGGGATCGGCAGATGGATGCCCTTCGATTCCGAGAAAGACTTGCGGTTCTCGACGTAGCGCGTGAGCGTGCCTTGATGGGGGTCGAGATCGATGCTGGCGACGCGGAAACCGTCGCGCATCAGCGCGACGACGATGTGCATCGCCGAGGTGGATTTGCCCGTCCCGCCCTTCTCGTTGCCGAGAACGATGACCTGACCGCGCCTGCCTTTCGCTTCCGACATAGCCCCGCCACCATGCCGTCACCGTGACGGCAAGCTAAATATAGTACAGAACGGCTAAATCTCCGCAAGAAATGCGAAAAAGCCTGTGGATTCTTCCACCGTTCATACGCAACCCCACGCCCGGCCCGTGCCGCCGAACCGGCGCGCCGGGCCTCGCGCCTGCGGCTACGATTTTGGCTGCTCCTGCCTGATCTTCGCCACCTGCCGCGCGATCGTGCCGGCCTGGGTCAGCGCCACGGCGAATTCGGCGAGGTCGACCTTGTGCTCGCGGGCGAGATCGACGACGCCGGCCGCGAGCGTGGCCATGCCGTCGTAGCCCCGCAGCGCCTCGGCGAAGCCCTGGGGCTTCTCGCCCTGCATGCTGTCCAGCAACTGCTCGCAGAGCGCCGGCCATTCCGGCGCATTGACGCCGGCCAGCCGATCTTCAACTATCCAGGACAGGCCGACGCACGTGACCTCGGCCAATTGCTGCTGATACCGCTGCCCCGCGAAAGCGTGCATCGCCTCGACGAAGCTCGCGACGACGAGGCGGACGGTATCGATCTGGAATCCCTGGCCTTGCGGCGGCGCTGTCACGACGGTTCTCCGGGCTGGTATGGGGTGAGTTAGCCGGGCGCTGCCGCCGACGCAAGCAGCGCCCCAACGACGAGGTTTGACGTGCCCGAAGGCGACAAGACCGCACCGCGCGATCCGAAATCCGTCGACGAGACCGAGGCCCTGCTCGCGCGCGGGCGCTACGTCGCCGACCGCGCGCTGGCGACGGCCGTGTATCTCGCGCTGAAGCTCAACCGGCCCCTGTTCCTCGAGGGCGAGGCCGGCGTCGGCAAGACCGAGATCGCCAAGGTGCTGGCGGAGACGCTGGGGCGGCGCCTGATCCGCCTGCAATGCTACGAAGGCCTCGACGTGGCGAGCGCGGTCTACGAATGGAACTACGCGCGCCAGATGATCGAGATCCGCCTCGCCGAGGCGGCCGGCGACAAGGATCGCGAGACGCTCGGCAAGGACGTGTTCTCGGAGCAGTTCCTGATCAAGCGCCCGCTGTTGCAGGCGCTCGAGCCGCCGCTCACCGGCGGCCCGCCGGTGCTGCTGATCGACGAACTCGACCGCGCCGACGAGCCGTTCGAGGCGTATCTGCTCGAAGTGCTCTCGGACTGGCAGATCACGATCCCCGAGATCGGCGCCATCAAAGCCAAGGCGCCGCCGATCGTCGTCGTCACCTCGAACCGCACGCGCGAGATCCACGACGCCCTGAAGCGGCGCTGCTTCTACTACTGGGTCGACTACCCCACCGCCGAGCGCGAGCTCGAAATCCTGAAGGTCAAGGCGCCCAACGTTCCGGCCGCGCTGTCGCGCGAGATCGTCGCGTTCGTGCAGGCGCTCAGGAAGCAGGACCTGTTCAAACTGCCCGGCGTCGCCGAGACGATCGATTGGGCGCAGGCGCTGGCCCAGCTCGACGTGGTCGCGCTCGATCCCGCGGTGGTCAGCTCCACGCTCGGCGCGCTGCTCAAGTATCAGGACGACATCGCCAAGATCCAGGGCAGCGAGGCGATGAAGATCCTCGAGCAGATCAAGGTCGAAGTCTCCGCCGCCAAGCGCCGGCCCGGAGCATGATGAAAAGAATCACCACGAAGACACGAAGACACGAAGAAGAGCATTTGCGCGTTTCGCGCGCGATTTCTTCCCTTCGTGCCTTCGTGTCTTCGTGGTGAAAAGGGCCCTCAATGCAGGCCCCTGCCTCACGCGCGAACGACCGCGGCCGCCTCGTCGACAATCTCATCCTGTTCGCGCGCGTGCTGCGGGCGGCGGGGCTGCCGGTCGGCCCCGGCAAGGTCATCGACGCGGCCGAGGCGGTCCGCGCGGTCGGCATCGCGAGCCGCGACGACTTCTACTGGACCCTGCACGCCGTTTTCGTGAACCGGCGCGACCAGCGCGAAGTGTTCGACCAGGCATTCCACGTGTTCTGGCGCAATCCGCGCCTGCTCGAGCGCATGATGTCGATCGCGCTGCCGCAGACCGTGGTACCGCCCGAGGAGGAGCGCCGCGAGCTGTCGAAGCGCGTGGCCGATGCGTTCCGGTCGATGAGCGAATCCGAGGCGAACCGGCCGCAGGACAAGATCGAGACCGAATTCGACGCCGCGATGACCTGGAGCGAAGACGAGATGCTTCGCCACCAGGACTTCGAGAAGATGAGCACCGAGGAGCTGGAGCGCGCCAAGCGGGCGATCGCGCGGCTGCGCCTGCCGGTCGAGGAGCGCCCGATCCGGCGCTTCCAGCTGCACCCCTCCGGCAACCGCTTCGACCTGCGCGCCACGCTGCGCCGCAGCCTGCGCGGCGGCGGGCAAGACCTCGAAATCCTCAGGAAGCGCCAGCGCACGCGCCGCCCGCCGCTCGTGATCCTCTGCGACATTTCCGGATCGATGGCGCGCTATGCGCGCATGATGCTGCATTTCCTGCACGCGATCGCCAACGACCGCGACCGCGTCCACACGTTCCTGTTCGGCACGCGGCTCACCAACGTCACGCGCCACCTGCGCTACAAGGACCCCGACGTGGCGCTGGCCAAGGTCGGCGAGGCGGCCGAGGACTGGTCGGGCGGCACGCGCATCGGCGTCTCGCTGCACGAGTTCAACCGGCTGTGGTCGCGGCGCGTTCTGGCGCAGGGCGCCGTCGTGCTGTTGATCAGCGACGGGCTCGACCGCGAGGGGGCCAAGGGCCTGGCGCGCGAGATCGAACGGCTGCACAAGAGCTCGCGCCGCCTGGTCTGGCTCAATCCCCTCTTGCGCTACGAGGGCTTCGAGCCAAAATCGACCGGCATCCGCGCGATGCTGCCGCATGTCGACGAGTTCCGGCCGGTCCATAATCTCGAAAGCCTGGAACAGTTGGCGGCCGCGCTGTCGCGCCCGGCCAGTCCCGAGGAGATGCGCCCATGGCTGAAGCAGCTTCATTGAAGTCCGACGACGTGCTGGCCACCGCCGGCGCCTGGAAGAAGGCCGGCAAGGGCGTGGCGCTGGCCACGGTGGTGACCACCTGGGGCTCGTCGCCGCGCCCGGTCGGCAGCCAGCTCGCGGTCAGCGACCGGCAGGAAATGGAAGGCTCCGTGTCCGGCGGCTGCATCGAGGGCGCGGTCGTGCTCGAGGCGCAGAAGGTCATCGCCGACGGCAAGCCGCGCCTGCTCGATTTCGGCGTCACCAACGAGCAGGCCTGGGAAGTGGGCCTCGCCTGCGGCGGCAAGGTGCAGGTGTTCGTCGAGCGGCTCGACTAGCCATGAAACGCGCGCTGTTCGACGCCCTGCAAGCTGCCCGCGCCGCGAAGCGCCCCGCCGTCGTCGCCACCGCGCTCGGGGACGGGCGCCAGTCCTTGATCGTCGGCGACGAGGCGGAAGGCGAGCTGCCCGCGAGCGAGGCGATCCGCGCCGCCGCGCGCCGCGCGCTGCGCGACGACAAGAGCCACACCATCGAGGCCGAGCACGGGCCCGTCTTCGTGCAGGCGTTCAACACGCCGCTCCGCATGCTCGTCGTCGGCGCGGTGCACATCTCGCAGGCGCTGGCGCCGATGGCCGCGCTCGCCGGCTATGCCGTGACGATCGTCGACCCGCGCCGCTCCTTCGCCACCGCCGCGCGCTTTCCGGGCGTCACGCTCACCCACGACTGGCCCGACGAGGCGATCGACAAGATCGGCCTCGACGCGCGCACCGCCGTCGTGACGCTGACGCACGACCCCAAGATCGACGACCCGGCGCTCGAGCGCGCGCTGCGCTCCGATTGCTTCTACATCGGCTGCCTCGGCAGCACGCGCACGCACAAGGCGCGGCTCGGCCGGCTCGCCGAGCTCGGTTTCGGCGAGAAGGATTTCGCGCGCATCCACGGGCCGGTCGGGCTCGACATCGGCGCGCAGTCGCCGGCCGAGATCGCGGTTTCGATCGTGGCCGAGGTTACCGCGGTGCTGCGGGCCGAGCCCGCCGCCGCGGCGGCGGCCTGAGCGCATGTACCTCGGCTGGCGCCCGACGAAGCTGGCGCGCGGCGCGCTGCTGGTTCATTCGACGAACGCCGGCAAGCTTCGGCTGAAGAAGGGCCACAAGCTGGGCGACGACGATGTCGCGGCCCTGCTGGCTGCCGATATCGAGAACGTCTTCGTGGCCGAGATCGCCGCCGGCGAGGTGCCCGAGAACGACGCCGCGCGCCGGCTTGCCGAGGCACTGGCCGGACCCAATCTGCGCCCCGGCAACGCCGGCACCGGCCGCTGCAATCTCTACGCGGACCGCGCCGGCATTCTCGTGCTCGATGCCGATGCGGTGCACCGCTTCAATTCCGTGGACGAGGGTATCACGCTCGCGACGATGGCGCCCTACGACGCGGTCTCCGCCCGTCAGATCCCGGCGACGGTGAAGATCATTCCGTTCGCGGTGCCGGCCGCCTCGGTGGACCGCTGCCTCGACATCGCGCGCGGCGGCGTCGTCCGCGTCGCGCCGTTCCGCCCGCTCCGCGTGGCGCTCGTTCAGACGCGGCTCCCCGGACTCAAGCCCGAGCTGCTCGAGAAGACGGTCGAGGTGACGCGCGCGCGCCTCGAACTGATCGGCTCGACGCTCGTCAAACACACGGTGTGCGACCACACGGTGCCCGGCGTCGCCGCGAATCTCTGGAAGCCCGCCGAATGGGGCGGCATGCCCTACGACGTCATTCTCGTGCTCGGCGCGTCGGCGATCGTCGACCGGCGCGACGTGATTCCCGAAGCCATCGAGTGGACCGGCGGCAAGATCGTTCATTTCGGAATGCCCGTCGATCCCGGCAACCTCACGCTCGTCGCGCGCATCGGACCGATGTACGTGCTCGGCGTGCCCGGCTCGGCGCGTTCGCCGCGGCTGCACGGCTCCGACTATATCCTGCAGCGCATCGCGGCCGGCCTCGAGGTCACGGCGTCGGATATCATGCGCATGGGTGTCGGCGGCCTGCTCAAGGAGCTTCCGAGCCGCCCGATGCCCCGTGCGCGCGCCGCGCCGGCCCCGGCGGCAACGGTGCCGCGCATCGCCGCGATCGTGCTCGCGGCCGGGCGTTCGACGCGGATGCGGGGCGCCAACAAGCTGCTCGCCGACATCGAGGGGTCCCCCCTCGTGCGGCGCGTGGCCGAAGCGGCATGCGCTGCCGGACTCGCCGAGGTCGCGGTCGTGACCGGCCACGAGCGCGCGAAGATCGACGCGGCAATGTTCGGCTTGCCCGTGCGCCTCGTCCACAACCCGCGCTTCGCCGACGGCATGAGCACTTCGCTCAAGGCCGGCGTCCGGAGCCTCGGGGCCGACGTGGAAGGCGCGCTGTTCTGCCTCGGCGACATGCCGGGGATCGACGCCGCGTTGATTGCGCGGCTGGTCGCGGCTTTCGCGCCGGACAAGGGCAAGGACATCGTGATTCCCGTAAGCGGCGGGCGGCGCGGCAATCCGGTGCTGATCGGCAAGCGCCACTTTCCGGCGATCATGAAGCTCAGGGGCGACGTCGGCGCGCGCGAACTGATCCAGGCGCGCGCCGAGGCCGTAACCGAGGTCGAGGCCGGCGGCGACGCCGCCCTCGTCGACCTCGACACGCCCGAGGCGCTGGCCGAGTATCGCTCGCGCCGGGCCGCGGAATCGGATTGCGGCCGGCACTAGCTGCCCGCCGCCTTGGGGCGATCACCGCGACGTGTCGGACGGGCGCCGCCGGGCCTGATATAACGCGGCTGTTCCGGCCTGGCCGGCCGTGGAGCCCGTTCGGATGATCAAGCGCCTGCGCCTCGGCAGCGGACTCGTGCTGTTCGCCTACGTGGCGCTGCATTTCCTCAACCATGCGCTGGGCCTCGTCTCGCTGCCGGCGGCGGAGGGCGGGCGCGACGTGTTCCTGTTCGTCTGGCGCGGCTGGATCGGATCGACGGCGCTTTACGGCGCGTTCGCGATCCATATCGGCCTCGCCTTCTGGTCGATCTTTCGGCGGCGGACGCTCCGCATGCATGCGTGGGAGTGGACGCAGCTCCTGATGGGGCTCGTCATCCCGCTGCTGCTGATCGAGCACGTCGTCGGCACGCGGCTCGTCCACGAGCTGTTCGGCACCGTCGACAGCTACGCCTACGTCACGCTGGCGCTCTGGGTGTGGTCGCCGGACAAGGGCATCGTCCAGTCGGCGCTGCTGCTGATCGCCTGGGTTCATGGCTGCATCGGCCTGCATTATTGGCTGCGCCTGCGCCGCTGGTATCTCGAGCGCGCGCCGTGGTTCCTGGTCGCGGCCGTGCTCGTTCCGGTGCTGGGCCTGCTCGGGTTCAACCAGCTCGGCCACGCGATCGAGATCATGGTCAGCAACCAGCTGCTGATGCGCGACACGATCGCCGCGTTGCGGCTGCCGTCGGCCGCGCAGGCGGCCGAGATGTACCGCCTGATCGACGGCTTCCGCCTCGGCTTTCTGGCGCTCATCGTGCTGACCCTGGCGGCGCGCGCGCTGCGCCTCCTCGCCGAGCGCGCGCGCGGCCTCGTGCGCATCACCTATCCCGGCGGCAGGACGGTAGCGGTGCCGCCCGGCAGCACCGTGCTCGACGCCAGCCGCTTCAACGGCATTCCGCACGCTTCGGTGTGCGGCGGGCGCGGCCGCTGCTCCACCTGCCGCGTGCGCGTCGGCCGCGGCGCCGAGCACCTGCCGCCGCCGGCGCCGGACGAGCTGCGCGTGCTCCAGCGCATCGGCGCGCCGCCGCAGGTGCGCCTCGCCTGCCAGATCAAGCCGGCGAAGCCGATCGACGTGATCCCGCTGCTGCCGCCGACGGCGACGCCGCGCGAGGCCTTCGCCCGGCCGCGCCACGCGCAAGGCTCCGACAAGGTGATCGCCGTGCTGTTCGCCGACCTGCGCTCGTTCACGCAATTCGCCGAGAAGCGCCTGCCCTACGACGTCGTCTTCGTGCTCAACCGCTATTTCAACGCGATGGGCATGGCGATCGCCGACGCCGGCGGCCACCTCGACAAGTTCATCGGCGACGGCGTGATGGCGCTGTTCGGCACCGAGGGCGAGCCCGAGAACGGGGCGCGCGCCGCGCTCAACGCCGCGCGCAACATGGCGCTGAAGCTGCAGGAGCTGAACGAGACCCTCAAGAGCGAGCTCGAAGCCCCGCTCCGCATCGGCATCGGCATCCACGCGGGCCACGCGATCATCGGCGAGATGGGCTACGAACGCGCGACGACGCTGACCGCGATCGGCGACACCGTGAACACCGCGAGCCGCCTCGAATCGATGACCAAGGAGGTCAAGGCGCAGCTCGTCGTCTCCGAGGCGACGGCGGCGCTCGGCGCGATCGACCTCTCGGCCTATGCGCGCCACGATCTCGCGATCCGCGGCCGCGTCGAGACCCTCGCCGTGCGCGCGATCCCCGACGCCGCCGCGCTGCCGACGCTCGAGCCGCTCAAGAAAGACAAGACTTCGGCGACCAAGGAGATCGCGGCGGCCTCGTGAGCGGAAGCCGCACGCCGCGAAAACGGCAAGGGGCGGGATGCGATCCCGCCCCGTCGCGTCGCGCGTACTTCGTGGGGCTTACGAGCGGCCGCCCGCCTTGGCGATCGCGCTGCGCAGGCTTTCGTACTCCTCGCAGCCGCGGCCGCAGATCTTCTGCAGCTTGGCGAGCTGCGCCTGGGCTTCCTTCATCTTGCCGGTCTTGAGATAGAGCTGGCCGAGATATTCGTTGGCGCCGCGGTGATTGGCGTTGATCGCCAGCGCCTTCTGATACCAGCCGAGCGAGATGTCGTAGCGCCCGAGCTCGCGATGGCTGTAGGCCAGGTAGTTGAGCGCATCGACGTTGCGCGGCTCCTTCGTCACGACCTGCTCGAGCTTCTTGATCGCGTCTTCGTATTGCTTCGCCTTCACCGCGCGCTCGGCCTCGCTATAGCCGCTGTCGGCGGGTTTCGCGGCGGGCGGCTTCGGCGCCGGCGCCGGATCCTGGCTGCCCATGCCGAGGACGGGCGCCGAAAGAGCCGCGGCGGCCAGGGCGATGGCGAGGAACGGAATGGACTTCATGCTGGTCTCCTCTGGGTCTCCGGCAATGCGGGACCGCGCGACCTTAAACAATTCGCGCGCCGCAATCATCCCGGCCGTCGACAAATTCTACGTGAGCGCCCGGCGATCGGATGCGTGCGGCAACCCCTTGCAATCGCTCGATTGCCGCTGCGCCAAACTGAACACCGCGTGAATGCGCCGATCAGGCTGGGTTCACCGCCCTCGTGAGATATTCCGCGTGTCCGACGGCAGTCGGCTGGTCCTCCGAAGAAGTTTGCGGCCCCCGCCCTGTCCCACCTCCCCCACCAGGGGCCGTAAGCACGGCGGCCGACCCACCAGGGTCGGCCGCCGTCGCGTTTCGGGCCTGCGCGCTTCGTGCCGCCGCGCGCGTAGGCTATGGTGCGCCCGCACTGGAACGGGGCAGACCGACATGCACGACCCGTCGCACGATCCGCGGCTCGATCGCCGCGCGTTTCTCGCCGGCGGCGCGCTCGCGCTCGCCATCGGCTCGACCGCCGCGGCCGCTCCGGCCGATCCCGGCGCGAGCGCCGCGAAAGCCGGATACTTGTTCTCGCTCGGCGTCGCCTCCGGCGAGCCCCTGCCCGACGGCGTCGTGCTGTGGACGCGCCTCGCGCCGGACCCGCTGAACGGCGGCGGCATGGGGCCCGAACCGGTGCCGGTCCGCTGGGAAATCGCGGAAGACGAGGCGATGCGCCGGATCGTCCGCCGCGGAACCGCCATGGCGCATGCCGCCTGGGCGCATTCGGTGCACGTCGAAGCGAACGGCCTCGCGCCGGGCCGCGTCTATTGGTACCGCTTCAGCGCGCGCGGCGAGGCGAGCCCGGTCGGCCGCACGCGCACCGCGCCCGCCGGCAAGGTCGCGCGGCTGCGCTTCGCCGCCGCCAGCTGCCAGGACTTCCAGAACGGCTACTATTCCGCCTATCGCCACATGGCGCGCGAGGACCTCGATTTCGTCCTGTTCCTCGGCGACTACATCTACGAATACGCCGCCAATCCGCAGCGCACGCGCCAGCATCGCGGCGGCGAAACCGTGACGCTGGCCGACTACCGCAACCGCTACGCCCAATACCGAGCCGATCCCGACCTGCAGGCCGCGCACGCGGCGTTTCCGTGGCTGGCCGTCGCCGACGACCACGAGGTCGAGAACGACTACGCCAACGATCGCTCGGAGAAGCAAACGCCGCCCGCCGCGTTCCTCGCGCGCCGCGCCGCCGCCTATCGCGCCTACTACGAGCACATGCCGCTGCGCCCCGCGATGGCGCCGCGCGCCGCGAGCCTGCCGCTCTACCGGCGCCGCCGGTTCGGCGACCTCGTCGATCTTTTCCTGCTCGACGAGCGCCAGTTCCGCAGCGACCAGGCCTGCCCCGGCCCGCGCTGGGGCGGCCAGGTCGTCAACCCCGACAAATGCGCCGAGCTCGCCGACCCGCGACGCACGATGCTCGGCGCGGAGCAGGAACGCTGGCTGCTCCAGGGCCTTGCGCGCACGACCGGCCGCTGGACGGTGCTCGGCCAGCAATTGCTGATGGCATCGCTGATCCAGCCGATGCAGAGCGGCGAGCTCGGCGTGTGGACCGACGGCTGGGACGGCTATCCCGCCGCGCGCCGCCGGATCGCCGACCGGCTCGTGGCCGCGCGCGTCCCCAACCCGGTCGTGCTCGGCGGCGACATCCACTCGTTCTGGGTCACCGACATCAAGCGAGACTGGCGCGATCCGCGCGCGCCCGCGATCGCCAGCGAATTCGTGGCCAGCTCGATCAGCTCGTCCGGCGTCCCGCAGGTCATCACCGACGCCGGCCTGAAGCTGCCCTACGTCAAGCTCGCCGAGGCGCGCTGGCGCGGCTATCTGCGCTGCACGGTGACGCCCGAGGCCTGGCGCACCGATCTCATGACCGTCGACACCATCGCGCGGCCGGACGCGACGCTGGCCACGCTCAAGAGTTTCGCGGTCGAGGCGGGCCGACCGGGGCCGCAGCCCGCCTGAGCCGCCCGGGCGGAAGGCGCGCCACGCACGGCCGGCGCCGAGCGGTTATGTCGAACGGCGCCGTAGGTGCTTTCGCTTGCAATGGCGCCGGAGGGTGGCCGATTATGTGCGGGGCTCGCGATCGCGCCGCCGGTCAACGCAGGGCGGCTTTTCGATCCATAGGGTAATTCATGGGCAAGGTCAGCAAACCCGCCGTCTTCGCGCGCGCCGCCGCCGGCGCGGCACTCCTGGGGCTCTTGAGCGCCGCGGCCCTTCCGACCCCCGCCGCGGCCTGGGACGCCAAGGCCGCCGAGAAGAGCACGCTGCGCGTGGCGCTGATCGCCGAGGTGCAGGGCAAGAAAGTCTTCGCCGGGCACGGCACCGGCTTCGTCATCGACCGCGGCTACGTGGCCACGAACTGGCACGTCGCGATCTCGAACGAGCTCATCAACAAGAAGATCCCCTACAAGCTCTACGTCATCAGCACCTACGTGCCCGAGTTCACCGAGGCCGAGACGATCTGGCACTCGGAAGATCTCGATCTCGCGGTGCTGCGCGTGAAGAATCTCGACCTGCCCGCGCTCGAGCTGTCGACCCGCGAGCCGCTCTCCTACCCGCCGAAGAGCGATTCGATCTTCGTCGTCGGCTATCCCGGCATCAGCGACAAGTTCCTGAAGAATCCGGACGAACAGGCCGAGCTCAAGATCTTCCGCGAGCCGTCGATCACGCGCGGAGTCGTGAGCCGCATCGTCGTCGCGCGCCTCGCGACGGCCGGCGTCGCCCGCCCGATCATCCAGCACGACGCGGTGATCAATCCCGGCAATTCGGGCGGCCCGCTGTTCGACGCGTGCAACCGCGTCGTCGGCGTGAACACCTACTCGACGCCGAACCAGCTCCGCGTCGTCAAGGACGAGCGCGGCGATCAGTACGCGGTCGGCCAGGTCGCGCCGGGCTTCTACTCGCCGCACGTCTCGAACCTGATCGCTTCGGTGAAGACGGTGCCGGCGCTCAAGGACGTCCGCCTCAGCCTCTCGAGCGAAACCTGCAGCGAAGAAGGCGGAACCTCGCCGCTGCTGATCGTGTTCAGCGGCATGACGCTGCTGGTCGCCCTCGGCGCGGCGGCGCTGGCCGTGTTCCGCCGGCGCGAAGTCGTGCGCGTCGTCGAATCCTACAGCGCCTGGGTGCAGCGCAAGGGCGTCTCGCCCGGCGCCAAGCGCACCGGCAGCGCCGCCGCGGCCGGCGCGCGCACGCCGTCCGCGCGTCCGCCCTCGGGCCCGCGCCGCGCCACCAACCTCGACGCGACGTTCCGGCCGGGCGAAACCGCCGCCCCGGCCGCCTCCGGCGACTGGACGCTCTCGGGCAAGGACAGCACCGGGAAAAGCGCATCGCTCGCCCTCGCGCAATCCGAGATCGAGAAGGCGATGGGCAAGGCGGAGAAAGGCCTCGTCGTCGGCCGCAGCGCGAGCATGGCCGACAAGGTGCTCGGCGATCCCACCGTGTCGCGGCGGCACGCGAAGTTCGCGATCAGCGACGGCTCGCTGACGATCGAGGACCTGAAATCGGCCTACGGCACCAAGGTCAATGGCCAGGCGCTCGATCCGTTCCAGCCGACGCTCGTCAACCCCGGCGACCAGATCGTCATCGGCGGCGTGACGTTCGACGTGCGGCGCGGCTAGCGCGAAGGCCGCGCCGGGATGCGGCGATACAAGATCGGGCGCGCCGACACCAACGACATCGTGCTGACCGACAGCACGGTCTCGCGCGAGCATGCGGAACTCGTGGAGCTCGGCGAAGGCCGCTTCGCGCTCAAGGATCTCGGCAGCGCGTACGGCATCGCGATCCGCGAAGGCGATCGATGGGTGGCGGCGACGGAGGCCGAGCTCGGCGCCGATACGCCGCTGCGCCTCGGCGATCTCGAGACGACCGTGTCCGAACTGCTGCGCGACACCGACCGCACGGTCGTGCGGCCGCACGCGCCGCAGCACGCGCCGCCGCGGCCGCCCGAGGGCACCGCGCCCCCGGCCGAAGCAACTGCGCCGCCATCGGCGGATCGCACCGCACCGCCGGCGCCGCCCCGTCCGGCACCGCCGCGCCCTGCCCCGCCGCGTCCCGCGGCGCCGCGCCCCGCTGCGCCTTCGCGCCCCGCTTCGTCCGCGCCGGGCGCGCCCGCGCCGCCGCAGCCCGCCGGCCCCGCGTTCCAGTTCCTGCGCGATCTACCGCCCGAGCGGCGCCCCCTAGTCTGGCTCGGCATCGGCTTCGCGGCGTTCCTGCTGATCGCGCTCATCACGCTGGTCCTGGCGCTCGCGCTCTGACCCGGACATGCGAAGGGGGCGGGTTTCGCACCCGCCCCCCATCCATGTTCCGGACTTCCGCTCGCGCCGGCCAAGCGGCGGCGCCTGCGCCGCGTTCGGATTAGAACGTCATCCCTTTTTTAACGCCGGGGCGCGCGCCGATCTCGTCGATCCAGCGGTCGATGCTCTTGTAGCCATCGACCAGCGCGGGGAGGACCTGCTTCGCGCGGCCGACGACCGCGTAGAGCGCGAAATCCGCCACCGTCAGCTCGTCGCCGGCGCAATATTTCTGCTTGGCGAGCGTGTCGTCCCACGCTTTCATGTAGGCCTTCCAGCGATCCTCGAAGAGAAGCTGCGACGGCTTGTGCGGCTCCTTGGCGCGCGCGATCGTGAAAATGCTGCCCAGCGTCGGCCCCATGTCGCTGGTCGCGTTCATCAGCGCCTGCCACATCGCGGCTCGCTTGGCGCCGTCTTTGGGAATGAATTTGCCCGACTTTTCCGCGAGATAGATCATGATTCCGACGGATTGGGAGAGCGTCACCGGCTTGCCGCCGGGCCCGTCGCGGTCGACGATCACCGGGATCTGGCCCCATGGATTGCGGGCGAGGAACTCCGGCTTCTTCTGATCGCCTTTCATCAGGTCGATCGGATGCAGCGTGTAGGCCAAGCCGCACTCTTCCAACATTATCCTGGCGCGCATGCCGTTGGACGTTCCGGCGGCGTAAAGGTCGATCACGTTCGTCTCCTCCCTCTTACGGAAAATCCGCAAAGAATCTGCGGAAGCGCGGGGACATTAGGCCCCGGCGGCGCCGTAAATCAATGCAGAGCGCGCTGTCGCCGGCCGGCCATTCAGGGCCGGTTCAGCAACCGGAGTCTAGCGTGGCTCACGCCGGGAATAGGGGCCCGGCACTGGGGTAGGGAATGAGAGGGCCCGCAACCCGATTCTTGGGGATCGCGCTCGCCGCAGCGTGCATTGCCGCGGCCGCGCCGGCATCCGCCGCGCCCGCCTCCTCCGGCTACGAGGAAGGCCTCGCGGCCTATCAGAAGAACGACTTCGAGAAATCGCTGAAAGTGCTTCGTCCGCTCGCCGACAAGGGCGATGCGCGGGCGCAATACCTCGTCGGGCGGCACTACCAGTTCGGCCAGTCCGTGCCGGCCGACCGCGCCGAGGCCTACTACTGGTACAAGCGCGCCGAGGCGAAGGGCCACGTCGAGGCCAAGCTGTTCCGCCTCCTGCTCGAGAAGCGCTGGAAGATCAGCGCGGCCGACAAGAGCCGCGCCGAGCGCGCGCTCGCCGCCGACGCGGCGCCGAAACCGGCCCCGGCCGTGGCGCAGGTCGAATCGCGGCCCAAGCCGCGGCCCGAGAGGCCGGTAGCCGAAGCCGCCAGGCCCAGCGAAAAGCCGAAGCCGGCGGCGGCTCCCGCCGAGCGCACGGCGCGCGCCCCCGCCAAGCGCGAGGCCGAGATCGCGCGCCCCAAAGCGCCCGAGCCGCCGAAGGCCGAGACGGCGAAAGCGAAGCCCGAGCCGCCCAAGGCGCCCGATCGCCCCGCCGCCGTGGCCGCGCGCACGCCGCTGCCGGAAGAAACCCCGTCGATCGAGCCCCCGTCCCGGCGCGGCACGAGCGAGACGGCGCGCGCCACGCCGCGTCCGCCCGTACGCCACGACGACGAGGACGAGGACGGCGCGTGGTCGCGCCGCCACGAAGCGCCGACCGAATCGCGCACGGCCATTGCCGCCGTGCCGGCCCCGCCGCCGCCCGGCGACGATCACAGCGGCGACGAAGCGCCCGATTACAGCGCGCGCATGCCGGGCTACCCGCCGCCGGTGCCCTATTATTCGCCCGGCCCGTCGCCCCATTACGCGCCGGCCGCGCCGCCGGGCTGGCGGGCGCGAGTCTATTATGGCCCGCGGCCCTATTACGGCCAGCCTTGGGGCTATCGCACCTACGCGAACTACGGCTGGCGCTACCAAGGCTGGCGCGGCCCGCGCGGGCGCTGGTAGCGCGCGGCGGCTCCCTGTGAGCCGCATCACTGCGGGAATTGCCTAGCCGAGGCAGAGTGCGCGGCGTTGAGGCTCGGTAACGCCTCGCCCCTCTTTCCCTCGAAAGGATGCTCCCATGAAGACCAAACTCATCGCCCTCGCGGCGGCGATCGGCCTCGCCATCGTTGCGCCGAGCCTCGCCGTCGCGAAGCCGACCGACCAAGGCAAGGTCGCGCTGGTCAAGAAGCACAAGGTCGTGAAGCACAAGCTGGTCAAGCACAAGAAGCTGAAGCTGCACGCGAAGCTCAACTGCGAAAAGCCGGTCGTCGTGAAGGGCGTGAAGCAGTGCCCGCCGGCCAAGGGCGCGGTGCCCAAGTAAGCGCACGCCGAACGCTGCGACGATCGCCAAGGCGCCGCGGCCCCGGACGGGGCCGCGGCGCTCGGCGTTTTGGCCCTGTGATCCGGATCACTGCCGCGCGGCGGGCCTCGGCCTAGGGTTCACGAGTTCGATCCCGCACCCGCACCCGTCTCGAGGAGGGATGCCATGAGAACCGCCTTGTTCGCGCTCGCCGCCGCCTGCGGCCTCGTCTTCGCCACCGCCGGCACCGGCTTCGCGCAAGACCGCGCCGCCACGGCGCGCAGCGGCAAGGTCGAAGACAAGGTCAAGCGTTCGTTGCCGCGGCGCGCCGAGCGCACGCCCGACGTGCACGGCGGCACGCTCGCCGCCGAGAAGAACCCGATCGTCTATTTCTAGCCAGTGTGAGCGCCGTCACTGTGCCGCCCGCGCGGCCGTGGCATGGTCCGCTCGTTCGACGCACCCACCCCCGAGTTTCGCGAGGGAATCAAGCTTCCACTCCCCGCCCCGACCCCGACGACCCCTCCCCAGGACGCTTGGGCGCTCTCGCGCAAACGGACGCCGGCCTGTCTCCTCCCAGCAGGCCGGCGTTTCGTTTTTCCGGCGGCGCAATTCCCGCTCAACGCGATCGGCCGTCGACCGCGGCCTTGCGCGGCGTCACCGTGGCGAAGAACGCCTCGCCGAACGGCGCTGTCTCGCCCTCGCGCTGGATCTTCCACGCCCACAGCACGAGCAGCGACGACGCGCCGAGCACCGCGCGCGCCTCGCCGCGCCGCACCAGCGCCTCGTTGGTCGCGGTGCGGCCTTCGTCGGTGTATCCGGCCAGCGCCACCGTATCGCCGCCGACGCGCGCGACGCGCTGCACGGTGAGCCGCAGCCGCGCGGCCTGGGCTTTCAGCAGCGCCTCGGCCGCGTCGAGCGCGGCCGCGCGCGCGCCCTCGGGCAGCGCGCTCTCGAACGCGACGCATTCGGCGCCGAGCGCGCTGGCCGTCCCGAGATCGGTGAGCAGCACGCGGCTTACCGGCGCGGCCGCCAGATCGCCGGCCCGGACCTCGCCCGCGACCGCGTTGGCGCGGCGCGGGAACTCGACCGCGAGATCGCAGCGCGCCGGCGCGTAGAGCCAGAAGCGCCGTCCGGCGAACGGGTCCGCCGCCTGCAACGCGAGGTACGCAAGCAGCGCCGCGACGCTCGCCGAGGCGAACCGCGCGCGCGCGCAACGCTGCGCGAGCCGCGGCAGCGCCAGCCAGGCGAGCGCGCCCGCCGCCAGCGCGCCGGCCGGCAGCGGCCATTCGCGCCAGCTCGCGCCCAGGCGATAGGGGCCGTACCATTGATGGATGTGGAGGCCGAACAGCAGCGCGAAC
>JAEULD010000049.1 GCA_016792765.1 Candidatus Odyssella sp. | reverse complement strand
GCGCGCCGTAACAGAGGGCATGATGCGCCGCTCTCCGCCGCTGCTCGCCGCCGTTCTCGCGCTCGCCGCCTGCGGCGATTCCGCGCCCACGGTCGAATTCGCGAAGGCCTGCGCCAAGGAGCACGACGGCAAGACGATCGCGACCACCGGCTATCTGCGCGCGCCATTCGAGGGGCTGTGCCGCAAGGCGACGCGGCAGGGCGCGAGCATTACGACGTGCAGCTTCGATCTACGCGACAAGGCCGACGGCGAGGCGCGGCTTTCGCTCAACATCGAGCTCGGCACCGGCGCCAACCGCGTCGACGAGGCGAAGCTGAAGGCCAAGCAGGGTGCCGCCGCGATCGCGGCCGGCGACGGCAAGTTCCTCGCCGAGAAGGCGCACATCCGCGTCACCGGCACGCTGACGGCGGTGCCGAACAGCCTGAAGCCCGAAGAAACGATCTGCTGGCTCGACGTCGCGAAGATCGAGCGGCGGTGACGCCGGCGGCTCAGAGCCCCTTCGCCTTGTCGCGCAGCACGAACTTCTGCACCTTGCCGGTGGAGGTCTTGGGCAGCGCGCCGAAGATCACGGTTTTCGGGCATTTGAAGCCGGCGAGGTGCTGCCGGCAGAAATCGACGATGTCTTTCTCCGTGGCGCTCATGCCTTCCTTGAGCGTGACGAACGCGCACGGCGTCTCGCCCCATTTCTCGTCCGGCCGGGCGACGACGGCGCATTCCAGCACCGCCGGGTGGCGATAGATCACGCTTTCCACCTCTATCGTCGAGATGTTCTCGCCGCCCGAGATGATGATGTCCTTCGAGCGGTCCTTGAGCTCGATGTAGCCGTCGGGATGCCACACGCCGAGATCGCCGGTATGGAACCAGCCGCCGGCGAAGGCGTCGTCGGTCGCCTTCGGGTTCTTCAAGTAGCCCTTCATCGTCATGTTGCCGCGCAGGAACACTTCGCCGAGCGTCTGGCCGTCGCGCGGCACCGGCTCCAGCGTCTTGGCGTCGGCCACCATGAGGCCCTCGGCGAGCGGATAGCGCACGCCCTGGCGCGACTTGAGGCGCGCGCGGTCGACCGAATCGAGCGCGTCCCATTCCGGGTTCCAGGCGCAGATCGTGGCCGGGCCGTAGACTTCGGTGAGGCCGTAGACGTGCGTGACCGTGAAGCCCGCCTTCTCGACGCCTTCCAGGATCGAGGGCGGCGGCGGCGCCGCGGCGGTCATGATATTGCAGGTGTGCGCGAAGCTGCGCTTCTCGGCGGGCTTCGCGTTGATGATGAAGCCGAGCACGGTCGGCGCGCCGCAGAGATGCGTCACCTTCTCCTCGGCCACGGCCTTGTAGATCGTCTCGGCGCTGATGCGGCGCAGGCACACATTGGTGCCGCACATCGCCGCCATGGTCCACGGGAACGTCCAGCCGTTGCAGTGGAACATCGGCAGCGTCCAGAGATAGACGGCGTTCTGCGGCATCGACCAGACGAGCGGGTTGATCAGCGCCGAAAGCGCCGCGCCGCGATGCGAATAGACCACGCCCTTGGGGTTTCCGGTGGTGCCGGAGGTGTAGTTGAGCGTGATCGAGTCCCACTCGTCGTCGGGCCAATACCAGGCGTAGTCCGGATCGCCGCCGGCGAGGAACGATTCGTAGTCGGTCTCGCCGATGCGCTCTCCGCCCGGGCCCTCGCTATCGACAATGTCGATCACGGGAATGTCGCGCTTCAGCTCCGCCAGCGCGCCCTTGATGATCGGCGATAGCTCGGTATCGCAGAAGATGAACTCGGTCTCGCCATGCGCGAGGATGAACGCGATCTCCTTGGCGTTGAGCCGGGTGTTGAGGGCGTTCAGCACCGCGCCGGTCATCGGCACGCCGAAATGCGCCTCGTAGAGCTCGGGGATGTTCGGCGCCATCACGGCCACGGTGGCGCCTTTCCGGATTCCGCGCTTGGCCAGCGCCGACGCCAGGCGCCGCGCGCGCTCGTAGGTTTCGCCCCAGGTGTAGCGGCGCTTGCCGTGAACCACCGACGGCCGGCCGGGAAACGTCGCGGCGGCGCGCTCGAGGAACTGGAGCGGGGTCAGCGGCACGAAGTTCGCCGGGTTGCGGCCGAGATGGAGGTCGTACTTGCCCAGCCCCAGCTTTGCCGGGGCCGCCGCCGGCTTCGCCGGCGCGGCGTGCGGCTTCAGCGGCCGGCGCGGAAAAGCGCGCGGCGCGGCGCGGGCAGTGGGCGGCTTGCGCATCGGCGGCACCGAAGCCGGCGGCCGCTTGGCGCCCCCGCGCTTTCCCTTGGCGCCGCTTTTTCCGCCAGAGCCCTTCTTGCCGGTTCCCTTCTTGCCGCCCGCCATGGTCGCCTGCACTCCGAAAGCCGAAGAGGTATCCCCGACGGCGCTTATAGGGCAGTGCGGGCGCGGAGCGAAAGATCGCGCCTGCCGGCGGCGCCGGCGGGATCTGCGGGCCGCGGGGAATAACGGCGCCTGCCAAGTGTCCGTGACTTGACGTCCGCGGCCGCCTCGGCGGAGTGTGCGTCGAGGTTCGGCAACATGGGGAGGTAACGATGCCGTCCAAACTCGCCTACGCATTGGTTCCCGCGCTCGCCGCGATGCTCGCGGCGTCCGGCGCGGCGGCCCAGACGAC
>JAEULD010000182.1 GCA_016792765.1 Candidatus Odyssella sp. | reverse complement strand
GGCGTGGGCCGCGTTGCGCTTTCGCCGTGTGCGCGGGCGGTCTATAGGGTGGATGCTGCACTCCACCGGAAACGCCGATGCCCACCGCACCGAAATCGCCCGGCCGGCTCGAACGCGCGCTGCGCGCCGGGCATTTCGCCGTCACCGCCGAGACGTCGCCGACCGCGACGACCGACGCCGCCGCGCTGGTCGAGCGCTGCCGGCCGCTCGCGGGCCTCGCGGATGCGGTGAACGTGACCGACGGCGCCACCGCCAAGGCGCACCTTTCGAGCCTCGTGCTGGCCGGCGCGATGGCCGCGTCCGGCATCGAGCCGGTGCTGCAGTTCACGGTGCGCGACCGCAACCGCATCGCGCTGCAGGGCGACCTGCTCGGCGCCGCGGCGCTCGGCGTGCCCAACATCCTGGCGCTGACCGGCGACGACCCCAAGCGCGGCGAGGAGCCGGACGCGAAGCCGGTGAACGACATCAACTCCACCGGGCTGATCGCGCTGGCGAAAAAGCTGCGCGACGAAGGCAAGCTCAATTCTGGCCGCGACATCGCCGGGCCGCCGCGCCTGTTCCTCGGCGCCGCCGACGCGCCGATGGACCCGAAGCCGGAGTGGAAGCCCGATTCGCTGAGCGCGAAGATCGCGGCCGGCGCCGATTTCGTGCAGACCCAGTATTGCTTCGATCTCGCGATGCTGCGCCGTTATATCGCGCGGCTCGCCGAGCACGGCATTCCCGAGAAGGTGTTCATCCTCGTCGGCATCGGCCCGCTCGCCTCGGCCAAGCAGGCGCGCTGGATGCACGAGAACCTCTGGGGCGTTTCCATTCCGGAGGCGATCGTCAAGCGCCTGGACGCCGCCGCCGACCAGAAGGCGGAGGGCCGCAAGATCTGCGCCGAGCTGATCCAGGAGCTGGCGACGATCCCCGGCGTTGCCGGCGCGCATCTGATGGCGCCGCGCCAGGAGGCCGAGATGGCGGCGGCGATCGCGCTTTCGGGCGTCCTGAAGCGGCGGGGCGCGGCTTAGCGATGGTGTCCGGCAGCCGCTATACGCTCGATCCGCGCTATCGGCGATTCCCCTCCATCCTGCACGCGCTGGCCCATGCGGCCGAGCGCCAGCCCGACCGGCCGGGCCTCGTCGTACCCGGCGCCGGCGGCGACCGCGTTCTCGGCTACGCGCAATACGCCGCCGCCGTCGCCGCGATGGCGCGGCGCTTCCAGGCGCAGGACGCACGCGGCAAGGCCGTGGCCGTCGTCATGGGCAACGGGCTCGAGGCATCGATCGCGCTGATGGGCGCCATGGCCGCGGGCGCCCTCGCCGCCCCGGTCAATCCGAACTACACGCCGGCCGAACTGGAGCCGCTGCTGAAGGATGTCGGCCCGCACATTCTGTGCTGCGACCCGGAGCAGGAGCAGCGCCTCTGCCCGATCGCGGCGAGGCTGGGCGTGCCGCACGTGGCGCCGCTCCCGCCCGGCACCGTGGAGGGGCTGCTGCGCGAGCCGCCGGCCTCGCTGCCGCTGCCCGCCGCCGCCGACGCTTCGGTGATGTTCTTCACCGGCGGCACGACCGGCCTGCCCAAGGGCGCCGCGCACACGCATTCCACGCTGATGGCCTATTGCTACGGCGTCGGCGCGCTGTGGCCGCTGGAGTTCGGCGTGGAGCGCGTGCTGAACGTGGCGCCGCTGTTCCACATCTGGGGCTTCTGCTTCACGCTCGTCTATCCGGTCTACATCGGCGCCACGATGCATCTGCTGCCGGCCTACAAGCCGGGCGAGGTGCTGGCGGCGTTCGAACGCCACCGAATCACGGTGTTCGCCGGCGGCCCGCCGACGATGTATGTGGGCCTGCGCGCCCACGAGAACTATCGCAAGACCGACTTCTCCAGCATCCGCTGGTGCATGTCGGGCGGCGCGCCCTGCTCGGAAGAGCTGCTGCGCGCATGGCGGGAGGAAACCGGCAGCACGATCCTCGAGGGCATCGGCATGTCGGAGGGCGCGCCGATCGCGCAGATGCCGATGCGCGGCGCGCACAAGGTGCGCTCGGTCGGCGTGGTCGGCCCCGACACCGAGGTCGAGGTCGTCGATCTCGAGACGGGCACGAAGGTGCTGCCGCCGGGCCATGCCGGCGAAATCCGCGTGAAGGGGCCGCAATTCATCAAGGGCTACCGCAACCGGCCCGAGGAAACGGCGAAGGCGTTCCGCGACGGCTGGCTCTACACCGGCGACATCGGCTATTTCGACGAGGACGACTACCTGTTCGTCGTCGACCGCAAGAAGGAGATGATCCTGGTCGGCGGCTACAACGTGTATCCGCGCGAGATCGACGAAGTGCTTGCCAAGCACCCGGCGATCCTCGAAGTGGCGACCGTCGGCGTCCCCGACAGCTTCTCGGGCGAGGCGGTCAAATCCTACGTGGCCCTCAAGCCCGGCGCCTCGCTCGACAAGGCCTCGCTCGAGGCCTACTGCAAGGAGCGCCTGGTCAAGTACAAGCTGCCGAAGCACATCGAATTCCTCGACACGCTGCCCAAGACCGGGGTCGGCAAGATCAACAAGCTCGAGCTGAAGGCGCGCGGATAGCGCGCATGGCCGCGACGTGAGGCGCGGGCGCTAGCGGCCCCGCACGTACATCCCGTGCGACTTGTACGCGAGATCGTAGCGCAGCAGGTGGTCGATCAGCATCTCGCGCAGCTCCAGCGCGGCTTCGATCATGCCCGGCGCCGGCGGATCGGACCCGCCGATGCGCGAAAGGATGTCCTGCAATTCGGCCTCGATGCGCGCATGCTCGCGCTTGTGCGCGGCGAGCGCGGCAAAGCGGTCGCGTTCCATCACCGTTTCCTCGCGGCGGAAATGCGTCCGGCAGCGCTCGACCATGAGGCCGGCGAGCGTCTCGACCTCGCGCCACGGACGCCGCGCGCGGATCGCCTCCACGATCGCGCCCGCATCAGCGACGAGCTGCCGGTGATCGTCGTCCAGCTCGGGAATGCCGACGCCGAAGCTTTCGATCCAGACCAAGGCGGGCGGAAGATTCACGCCGTCTCCCTTGCCGAGCGAGACCCCTGTCCGCGGCTGAAGCCGGCCGCACTTTTTCAAGCATAATACGAATGGCGCGCAATTGCACGTGCCGATTGCAGACGCGCGGTCGACCCGCCTATGCCGGCGGCTGCAGCGGCCCCTTGTATGCTTGCAGCTCGGTCGCGCGCATCGAGGGGCGTCGGCACACGCCGTCGTACCAGGCGCCGAGCCGCGGCGCGGTCCGGCGCCAGCCCCGGTCCGGATAGCGGAAATCGACGTAGCTGATCGCGCAGGCGATCGAGATCTCGCCGATCCCGAACCGCTCCGCCAGGGCCGGCGCCTCGGCCTCGAGCGCGGCGAAGCTGCGGTCGATGGTGCGCTCGTAATAGGCCTGATAGCGCGGCGAGCGCTCGCCGTCCGGCCGGTAGCGCTCGCGGATGTTCCAGGTGGCGGCCTGGCCGAGCCCGTCGCCGAGCGCGTTGCGCCGCAGCGCCTGCCACAGCGCCTCGCCCTCGGGCGGGAACAGGCGCGCGCCGCCGTGCAGCGTGTCGAGATACTGGCAGATCACCGTGCTGTCGTAGAGCACGGAGCCGTCGTCGCGCACGAGCGCCGGCACCTTGCCGAGCGGATTTTCGGCGAGCAGCGGGGTCGCCGGGTCGAACACGTGCGCCTCGACGCAGTCGAGCGAGAGGCCCGTCTCGTGCGCGGCCACGCGCACCTTGCGGACATAGGGCGAGTGCGGCAGCGAGCGCAGGAACATTGGCTTTTCCCCCGACGGCGATGGCATACCCGCCTTGCGCCGCCATGATCGAGCGCGGCACTCTGGCAAATCCTATCGATTGATACTACTGCTGGCGCGATGAAGGCCTGGATCGTCGAGGACACGCGCGCGGATTTGCCGCTGCGCTGGGGCGAGACGCCGCCGCCGGCGCCGGCGCCGGGCCTGGCGCTCGTCCGCGTCGAGGCGGCGGCGCTGAATTTCTCCGACCTGCTGATGGTGCGCGGCAAGTATCAGGTGCGGCCGCCGCTGCCGTTCACGCCCGGCCAAGAGGTCGCCGGCACGGTAATCGCAGGGGCGCCGGGCGGGCGCCTCGAACCGGGCCAGCGCGTCGCCAGCAAGGTGGTTTGGGGCGGTTTCGCCGAGCAGGCGCTTGTGTCCGAGGCGATGGCCATCGCGGTTCCGGACGGGATGGACATCGCCGCCGCCGCGGCCCTGCCGGTCGTCTACCCGACCGCGCACATCGCGCTGCTGCATCACGCGCGACTCGCGCCCGGCGAGACGGTGCTCGTGCACGCCGCCGCCGGCGGCGTCGGCCTCGCCGCCGTGGAGATCGCCGCGGCCAAGGGCGCGCGGGTGATTGCCTGCGTCGGCGGCGACGAGAAGGCCGCGATCGCGCGCGAACACGGCGCGGCCGAGGCGGTCGACTATCGCGCCGCCGGCTGGCCCGAGCGCGTGAAGGAACTCACCGGCGGCGCCGGCCCCGCCGTCGTGTTCGATTCGGTCGGCGGCGAGATCACCGAGCAGAGCTTGAAATGCATCGGCTGGGGCGGGCGCCTCTTGATCGTGGGCTTTTCCTCGGGTGCGATCCCGGCCATTCCCGGCAACCGCCTGCTGCTGCGCAATGCCGCGGCGATCGGCGTCTATTGGAGCCACGAGCGCGATGCCGCCCTGGTGGCGGCCGCCGTTTCCGATCTGCTCGCGCTGCACGCCGCCGGCAAGATCCGCCCGCGGGTCGACACGCGCTTCGCGCTCGCCGAGCTGCCCGCGGCGCTCGAGGCGCTGCAATCGCGCCGGAGCACCGGCAAGATCGTGCTGCGGGCAGGAGAAGGCGCATGAAGCCGCTGGCCGGAATCCGCGTGCTCGATCTTTCCCGCGTGATGGCGGGGCCGTACTGCGCCTCGATGCTCGCCGACGCCGGCGCCGAGGTGATCAAGGTCGAAATCCCCGGCATCGGCGAGGACGCGCGCCATTTCGGGCCGTTCGCCGAGGGCCCGAACGGGCGCGAGAGCGCCTATTTCATGATGCTGAACCGCGGCAAGCGCAGCATCACGCTCGACCTGAAATCGCCGCGCGGGATCGACCTGCTGAAAAGGCTCGCCGCGAAGAGCGACGTGCTGATCGAGAATTTCCGCCCCGGCGCCGCGGCGCGCCTCGGCATCGGCTACGAGGCGCTGAGCGCGGTCAATCCGCGGCTCGTCTACGCCAGCATCACCGGCTTCGGGCAGACCGGCCCGCTCGCCCACCGCCCGGCCTACGACCTCGTGATCCAGGCGATGAGCGGGCTGATGAGCGTGACCGGCTTCCCGGACGGGCCGCCGACCGCGGTCGGCGATTCGATCTGCGACGTGACGACGGGCATGTTCGCGGCGTGGGGCATCACGACGGCGCTGGCCGGCCGCGCGCAGACCGGGCGCGGGCAGCATCTCGACGTGGCGATGCTCGATTCGATGTTCTCGATGCTGCTGACCGTGCTCGCCAAGCGCCTCTACACCGGCGCCGAGCCGGGCCGCGTCGGCAACCGGCATCCGGTCACCTATCCCGTCGACTGCTTCCGCGCCAGCGACGGCCATGTCGTCATGGTCGCGATTTCCGACGCGGCGTTCGCGAAGCTGATGCAGGCGATCGGCCGCCCCGAGCTGGCGCAAGACCCTCGCTTCCGCCGCAACGCGGACCGCAGCGCGCACGAGCGGGAGCTGCGGGCGATCCTGCAGGACTGGATGGGCGCCAGGACCCGCGACGAGATTCAGGCCGCGCTCGATGCCGTGGACGTGCCGTGCGGCCCGGTCTGGTCGATCGCCGACGTCGCCGCGAGCAGTCACATCGAGGCGCGCGGCATGATCCTCGATCCCGGCCACCCGGCCCTCGCCGCCGCGCCGCTGGTGCGCCAGCCGGTGCGGTTCGGCAGCGCCGCGCCCGAGACCGCGCGCGCGCCGGCGCTCGGCGAGCACACCGATGCCGTGCTGCGCGGCGTGCTCGGCCTCGCGCCCGACGAAATCGACTCGCTGCGCCGCGACCGCGTGATATGACTCGGGAGACCAATGGAGAGGCCCATGCCCGATAACCGCTTCGCCAACACGCGCGAGGTTCGTTCGCCGCGCGGCGACCGGCTCAATGCCAAGAGCTGGCAGACCGAGGCGCCGTTGCGCATGCTGATGAACAATCTCGATCCCGAGGTGGCCGAGAAGCCCGAGGAGCTGGTCGTCTACGGCGGCATCGGCCGCGCCGCGCGCGACTGGGACAGCTTCGACCGCATCGTGCGCGCGCTGAAGACGCTCGAGGACGACGAGACGCTGCTCGTGCAGTCGGGCAAGCCGGTCGGCATCTTCAAGACGCACGCCGACGCGCCGCGCGTGCTGATCGCGAACTCGAACATCGTCGCGCATTGGGCGACGCTCGAGCATTTCCAGGAGCTCGACCGCAAGAACCTGATGATGTACGGGCAGATGACGGCGGGCTCGTGGATCTACATCGGCAGCCAGGGCATCATCCAGGGCACCTACGAGACCTTCGCCGAGATCGGCCGCCAGCATTACGGCGGCAGCATGAAGGGCAAATGGATCCTGACCGGCGGGCTCGGCGGCATGGGCGGCGCGCAGCCGCTCGCCGCGACGATGGCCGGCGCCTCGATCCTGTGCGTTGAATGCGCGCCGTCGCGCATCGAGCGGCGGCTGCAGCTCAAATATCTCGACAAGCGCGCGAACTCGCTGGACGAGGCGCTCGCGATGGTGCGGGGCGCGGCGGCGAAGGGCGAGGCCCTTTCGGTCGGCCTGCTCGGGAACGCGGCGGAGATCTTTCCCGAGCTCGTCCGCCGCAATGTGCGCCCCGACGCGGTGACCGACCAGACCAGCGCCCACGACCCGCTCAACGGCTATCTGCCCGCGGGCTGGACGCTCGAGAAGGCCGAAAAAATGCGCCAGTCCGATCCCGCCGCGGTGGTGAAGGCGGCGAAGGAATCGATGGCGATCCAGGTGCGCGCGATGCTCGATTTCCATCGCCGCGGCATTCCCACCGTCGACTACGGCAACAACATCCGCCAGATGGCCCAGGAGATGGGCGTCAAGGATGCGTTCGAGTTCCCCGGCTTCGTGCACAAATACGTCCGCCCGCTGTTCTGCCAGGGCAAGGGCCCGTTCCGCTGGGCCGCGCTCTCGGGCGACCCCGAGGACATCTACAAGACCGACGCGAAGGTGAAGGAACTGCTGCCGGACGACGCGCATCTCCACAACTGGCTCGACATGGCGCAGAAGCGCATCACGTTCCAGGGCCTGCCGGCGCGCATCTGCTGGATCGGCCTCGGCGACCGCGACCGCGTCGGCGTCGCGTTCAACGAAATGGTGCGCAAGGGCGAGCTCAAGGCGCCGGTCGTCATCGGCCGCGACCACATGGATTCGGGCTCGGTCGCCAGCCCCAACCGCGAGACCGAGGGAATGCTCGACGGCACCGATGCCGTGGCCGATTGGCCGCTGCTGAACGCGCTGCTCAACACCGCCAGCGGCGCCACCTGGGTCAGCATCCATCACGGCGGCGGCGTCGGTATCGGCTATTCGCAGCACTCCGGCATGGTGGTGCTCGCCGACGGCACCGACGCGGCGGAGCGCCGCCTCGCGCGCGTGCTCTACAACGATCCCGGAACCGGCGTGATGCGTCACGCCGATGCCGGCTACGGCATCGCGATCGACACGGCGAAGGCGAAGGGCTTGCGCCTGCCGTTCCTTCCGTGAGCGCGGCGCGAAATTCTCACGACCCGGGACGGCAGCTTGCTTGACTCGACCCGGCCGCCCGGCATTATCGCGCAAGCGCAAAGGGAGGGGAAAATGCATATGATGCGCACCGTCGGTGCACTGTCCGCAGCAGCCGCCGCGCTCGCCTTGGCCGCGCCGGCCGGCGCGCAGGAGGTCAATCTCAAGCTCGCGCATTTCGTCATCCCGCAGCATCCCTACGCGAAATACCTGCAGGAATGGGTCGACCTCGTCGCCAAGAAGTCCGAGGGCAAGGTCAAGATCGCGGTCTTTCCGAACCAGCAGATGGGCCCCGGTCCGCGCTATGCCGATCTCGCGCGCTCGGGCCAGGCCGACATCACCTGGTTCGTGCACGGCTTCACGCCGGGCCGCTTCCCGCTCACCGACATCTCGAACGTGCCGTATCTCTTCGGCAGCGGCGAGATCGGTTCCAAGGTGCTGAACGAGCCGGCCGTGCGCGCCTACCTCGACAAGGAGCACCAGGGCCTGAAGCCGCTCCAGATTTACACGCATCAGCCGGGGCAGATTCACACCGCCAAGACGCCGGTACGGAAGGCCGAAGACCTGAAGGGCCTGCGCATCCGCTTCGCCTCGCCGGTCGTGCGCGACTTCATCGCCGAGCTCGGCGGCACGCCGGTCGGCATCCCCTCGCCCGAGATCGTCGAGAACATGCAGAAGGGCACGCTCGACGGCGCGTTCATCGACTACGGCGGCGCCGGCATCGCGTTCCGCATGGGGCCGGTGACGAAATACACGACCGAGATGTATTCCTACGTCGTGAGCTTCTGCACCTGCATGAACCAGCGCTCGTGGGAATCGCTGGGCGCCGCGAACCAGAAGATCTTCGTGGACGCGATGCAGGAGCTGGGCGGCACCGGCGAGCCGGGCAAGCGCTTCGACAGCATCGACGCGCCCGGCAAGGACGCGATGATCAAGGCCGGCACCGAAATCGTCAAGCTCTCGGCCGAGGAGGACGCGAAGCTGCGCAAGGCCGCCGGAGTCGTGACCGAAAAGGTGCTGGCCGATCTCGAGAAGAAAGGCCAGCCGGCGCGCGCGGTCCACAAGCTCATGGTCGAACTCGCGGCCAAGCACGCGGCGACGTCGAAGAATTTCTGGAAGTAGCGCGTGCCCGAGCCCGGGCGGCCCGAGGGGGCGGCGCGCGACCCGCTCGCCGCGGCGGCGAGGCCGTTCGCCTTCGCCGCCATGATCGCGCTCGCCTTCATGGTGCTGATCACGACGGCGGCGGTGTTCGCACGCTGGCTGTTCAAGCAGGAGATCTTCGGCGTCGTCGACATGATGGAGCTGGCGCTGGCCTTCTCCGTCTTCCTCGCCCTGCCCGGCGTATTCCTGCGCGACGAGCAGGTGACGGTGGATCTGGTCGATTCGCTCGGCTCTTCGAAGCTCACCTTCGCGCTGCGCATCTTCGGCTATCTGCTCGGGCTCGCGTTCGTCACGCTGACGCTCAGCCAGATGATCGCGCCGGCGCTCGATAAGCTCAATTCGTCCGAGACGACGATGACGCTGCAGATCCCGCGCTACTGGCACTGGCTGCCGCTGCTCGTCGGCTTCGCGGCTTCGGCGCTGGCGATCCTGGCCGTGGGCGTAGGCGCGTGGCGGCGCGGGCCCGGGGCACGCCACCGCGCCAAGACGTCGCTGGATTGATACGCCCGTGAGCCCCGCCACGATCGGTCTCGTCGCGATGGGCGCGCTGATCGCCCTCGTGCTGCTGCGCGTGCCCATCGGCGTGGCGCTCGGCACGGTGGGCTTCCTCGGCTATGCCGCCGTCGACGGCTGGCGCCGCGCGCTCCTCGCGCTCGGCAACACGCCCTACGAGATGACGGAGAAATACGCGCTCACCGTCGTCCCGCTGTTCGTGCTCATGGGCGTTGTGGCGGCGCGCGCCGGCATGTCGCGCGAGCTCTACCGCGCGGCCAATGCGCTGTTCAGCGGCGTGCGCGGCGCGCTCGCGATGGGCACGATCGGCGCCTGCGCGGGCTTCGGCGCCATCTGCGGCTCGTCGCTCGCGACGACGGCGACGCTGACCAAGGTGGCCGTGCCGGAGATGAAGCGGCACGGCTACGACCTTTCGCTCGCGACCGGCGTCGTCGGCTCGGGCGGCACGCTCGGTATCCTGATCCCGCCCTCGATCATCCTCATCATCTACGGGCTGTTCGCCGAGCGCAGCGTGCCCGAGCTCTATGCGGCGGCGCTGTTTCCGGGGATCGCGCTGACCGTGCTTCACATCCTGGCCATTGTGACGATCGGCTGGCTGCAGCCGCAGCGCCTGCCGAAGATTCCCGGCGTTGGCTGGCGCGCGCGGCTCAAGGCCATCGGCCTGTTGTGGAAGATGGCGCTGCTGTTTGCGATCGCCGTTGGCGGCATCTATGCCGGCATCATGAGCCCGACCGAGGCGGCGGCCGTGAGCGCCTTCGCCGCGATCGCGATCGCGTTCGCCACCTGCGATTTCGGTTGGCGCGATCTGGTCGAAGCGCTGATCGAGACGGTATGGACGACGGCGACGCTGTTCTTCATCGCCGTCACCGCGTTCCTGTTCGGCTACTTCATGGTGCTGACGCAGGTGCCGGTGCTGGTGGCAGCCTGGGTGAAGGGCCTCGCGGTGCCGCCCTATGTCGTGATCTTCATCCTCGTCGGTGTCTACATCGTGCTCGGCTGCTTTCTCGATTCGCTGAGCATGATCGTCGTCACGATTCCGGTATTCCTGCCGCTGGTGCAGGCGATCGGCTACGATCCGGTGTGGTTCGGCATCCTCGTCGTCGTCGTCGTCGAGATGGGCCTGATCACGCCGCCGGTCGGCATGAACATGTTCGTGATTCGCGCGCAATTGCCCGACATACCGCTCGCCACGATTTTCAGCGGCATCGGACCGTTCCTGGCGGCCGATATGGGTCTCGTCGTCCTCTTGCTGCTGTTCCCGAATCTCGCGCTCTGGTTGCCGCGGGCGCTCGGGTTCCTCACCTGACGGGACGGCGCTCGATCATGATCGTGCAGTCGATGCGGAACACGCGCTGGCGCTTCTGGTTGAACAGAACGTGGCGCGCCTCGACGAAGCCGAACGCGCCGCGCAGCGGATGCGGGCGCTTGCCGTGGACGGCGAGTTTCAGGCTCAAGACGTCGTCCGGCCGCACCGGCCGGAACAGGCGCATGTCGCGGATATGGGTGCCGGCCTGGGTCGCCCAGCCCGGCGTCAGCTCCCAATAGAGCCGGGCCCAGGCGGCGAAGGTATGGGCGCCGCTGGCCGCAAGTCCCTCGAAAAAGGTGGCCCCAGCCGCGGCCTCGTCGAGATGGGTCGGGCGCGGATCGAATTCGGCGGCGAAGCGCTTGATCGCCGCCGCGTCGAACGCGAAGGCCCCGCCCTCGCGGACGAGGCCTTCGGGGATGTCTTCCCAGTAGACGGACGGCCCGCTCATGGCGCGCTACCGGGCCCCGGAAACGGCATATGACAAACCGGCGATATTGTTATAAGGCATAGCTATTCTCGCCACCCGCTCCGGACACGCCACCATGTCGGTCACGTTTTCCTCTCCCTATGTCGAGGCCACGCAAGAGGGCCGCATCGCGGTTCTGACGCTGAACCGGCCCGAGAAGCGCAACGCCGTGTGCGACGCGCTGATCGAGGACGTGAACCGTTTCGTGCTGTCGCTGCACGCGAGCGCGCGCAAGCGCGAGGTGGACGCTGTCGTTCTGCGCGGTGCGGGCGGTCATTTCTGCGCCGGCCTCGACCTCGCCGAGCACAAGGATCGTCCGCCGTTCGACGGTGTCAAGCATTCGATGTTCTGGCACGACACGCTGGAGCGGCTCGAATTCGGGCCGGTGCCGGTGGTGGCGGCGCTGCATGGCGGCGTGATCGGCGGCGGGCTCGAGATCGCAACCTCGGCGCATGTGCGCGTGGCCGACGAGACGGCGTTCTTCCAGCTTCCCGAGGGCCGGCGCGGCATTTATGTCGGCGGCGGCGCCTCGGTGCGCGTGCAGAAGATCATCGGCTTCGACCGCATGCGCGAGATGATGCTGACCGGCCGCAAATACGACGCCCAGGACGGCCTCCGCATGGGCCTCTGCCACTACGTGGTGCCCAAGGGCGACGCCTACGCGAAGGCGCTGGAACTCGCGCACGACATCGCCGGCAATGCCGAAATGTCGAACTACATGATGATCCAGGCGCTGCCGCGCATCGCCGACATGGACCGCAACGACGGTTTCTTCACCGAGGCCCTCGCCGCCGCCATGTCGCAGACCAGCGAAGACGCGAAGAAGGGCATCGAGGCCTTCCTGAAGAAGCAGGCGATCCGTTTCGACAAGAAGTAGCCGGCGCAGACGCCTTTCGCCGCACGGCGCCGCGGCCTAGTCTCGCCCCCGAACCGGGGCGGGGCGGCCATGGCGACCGACGAGCGCGCATTGCAGATCAGGCTGGCGGCGGCGGAGTATCTATTGAGCCGCATCCTCGGCGAATTGCTCGCGCGGAAGCCCGATCCCGAGGCCGCCGGCGAGGCGCTGATCGCTTCGGTGAAGGACGATCTCTACTTCGCCGTGCCCGCCTACACGAAGAACCCGGCGCGCTCCGACGATTTCGCCGACGAGGTCTCGAAGGCGGCGGAAGACGTCGTCGCCAAGGCGCTGCGGCGCATCCGCGGCGCGCGGCCCGAACCCGAACACGGATAACCGCGCATCAGGCGCTCACCACGTCGTCGCCCGGCTTGTCCGAATAGAGCCGCTCTACCAGCGCCGCCCTGCGGGCGAGAATCGCGCGCTGGTTCAGATAGCCCTTGTCGGTGATCTCGCCGGCGTCGATGTTGGGCGGCTCGGTCATCAGCAACACGCGTGCGACGCGCTGGCTCGAGCCCGGATGCGCGGCGTTGTAGGCGGCGAGCTTGGCCTTGAGCGCGGCGTGCAGCTTCGGGTGGCGCACGATGGCGTCGGGCGCCATCGGCTCCGCCTCGGGACCGAGCGCGGCCTTGCACGCGGCCATGTTCGGGAACGCGAGCAGCCCGACCCATTCCTGGTCCATGCCGGTCACGGCCGCGTCCTGGATCAGCGGGGCCGCGGCCGAGAGCACGTCGAGGCGCAGCATGCCGGCCGCCACCCAGGTGCCGGTCAGCAGCTTGAAATTCTCGGCCACGCGGCCGTCGAACAGCAGGCCGAGATTCGGATCCGCCGGGTCGGCCCATTTCACCGCGTCGCCGATCTTGTAGAAGCCCTCCGCGTCGAACGCCTCGGCGGTGCGCTCGGCGTCGCGGTAATAGCCCGGCGAGATGTTGGGCCCCTTGAAGCGGATCTCGGTCTTGTCGCCGGCCGGAACGAGCTTCGCCTCGAGCGCCGGCAGCGGCAGGCCGATCGAGCCGGTCACGTCCATCGTCCAGTGGCAGACGATGGCGGGCGGCGCCGTCTCGGTCGAGCCGAGCGAGGTCAGGATCGGGATGCGCTTGCCGCGCGTCTTGATCGACACGGCCTCGAGCCGGTCCCAGAGGTTCTGCGGCAGGCCGGCGCCGGCGTAGAAGATCATGTCGACATTGGCGAACACCGTGCGCGCGAAGTCTTCGTCCTTCTCGAATTCGGGCAGCAGGAAATCGTAGGCGCGCGCGACGTTGAGCAGGATCGTGGGCTTCGTCTCGCGCAGGTTCCTGAGCGTCGGCGCGAACCGGCCCGGGATCGGCCGGCCTTCGTCGATATAGAGCGTGCCGCCGAAGCGCAGCGCGGAATTGAAGCAGAAGTTGGAGCCGAAGGTATGGTTCCACGGCAGCCAGTCGCAGAGCACGGGCGGGCGATCGCCGAGGAACGGCCAGGCCTGACCGCACTGAGTCATGCTCGCCGTCAGCATCCGGTGCGTGTTGATCACGCCCTTCGGGAATCCCGTCGAGCCGGAGGTGAGCAGGATCTTGGCCGTGGACTCGGGCGTGACGCGGGCAAACGCCTCCTCGGCCGCGCGGCCGGGCTTGGTCGCGAGCAGGTCGGCGAAGCGCACGACGTTCGGCAGTTCGCCCCGCGCCTCGTTCGCCACGATCTGCGCCTTCGGGGCCACGGCCTTCAGCGCCGGCACGAACGGCGCGAGCGTTTCGGCGTAGATCAGCGAGGGCGTGAAGCGCTCGCAGATGTATTTCACCTTCGCGAAGTCTTTCGACATCAGCGAATAGGCCGGCGAGACCGGCATGAACGGAATGCCGGCCTGCATCGCGCCGAGCATCAGGAGGCCCATCGCCATGCTGTTGTCGGAGAGCGCCGCCACCGGGTTCGCCGGGCCGTGGCCGTTGTCGAGCAGCCATTGCGAAACCGCGTCGGCCTTGGCGCGCGCCTCGGCGTAGGTGAGCTTCACCCAGGCGCCGTCTTTGCCGCGCTCGGCCAGGAAGACCCGGTCGGGATGGCGCGCGGCGCCGGCGCGGAGGTCGTCGCCCAGCTGGCGCGGGACCGGCCCGAGCGGCACGCCGGATTTCAGCAGCACCGCGCCGTCGGCGCGCCGCTCCATGACCAGGTGGCGCTCGGCCAGGCGCAGCGGCGTATGCGGATAGGCTTTGGTCCAGTGGCGTTGCACGGTCACGGGCCGTCTCTCCCAGGCTCCTGTCGCGCCATTATAGCGCCCCGCCGGCGGGCGCGAACCGGGGCGGGTTCATTTTTTTACGTTGATGTAAAAACTCGTTCAAGCGCCGGCCAATCCCGGCCGGCGCTCCCGTGCGGCGCTACGGCCTGCGCCGGTCCTTGACCTCGACGACGACGGCCATGCCGGTATCGCCGGCCGCGCAGCCGGTGAACAGGCCGCGGCCGCCGCCGCGCTCGACCAGCTCTTCGATCATCTCGATCACGAGCCGCATGCCGGTCGGGCCGTTCGGGTGGCCCCAGATCAGCGAGCAGCCGTAATTGTTCATCTTGTTCACGTCGAAGCCGGTTTCGCGCGCGAACACGATGTCGTTCACGACGAACGGGTTGTGGGTCTTGACGGCGTCGATCTGCTTGAGATCGATGCCCGCGCGGTCGAGCGCCTGGCGCGCGGCCGGCACCGGGGCGGCCGGCATGTAGGCGTGCTTCGCGCGCGCCTGGCCGTAGCTCCGCAGCGAAATCTCGATGTTCGGGTCCTTCGAAAGCCCGCGCGCCTTCTCGGGCGTGGTCAGGATGATCGCGGCGCCGCCGTCGGCCGGATGCGTCTGCCCGCCGAAGGTGACGGTGCCGCCTTCCATCACCGGCTTCAGCTTCGCGAGGCCTTCCTTCGTCGAGGCGCGCACGCCCTCGTCGCCGGCGATCGTGGCCACCGTTTTCTTGAATTGCGGATCCGGCACCTCGAACGGCAACGTCATGTAACGCTTCTGGAACGCGTGGTCGTTGGCGATCGCGGCCGCATACTGCTCCCAGCGCCGCAGCACCACCTCGTGCTGCTCGTCGGTGCCGATCTGCCAGTCGCGCGCGCAATTCTCGGCCGTGCCGACCATCGCCGGCCCGCCCATCGGGTCGGTCGAGAAATTGTCGAGCATCCAGTGCTCGACCATCGGCGCGCCGCCCTGCGCCTGCGGCTGCGGATACATCACGACCGGCGAATTCGAGGTGCGGTCCTGCGCCACGCACAGCGCCGCGGTGCCGAAGCCCTGCTCGATGTCGCCGGCCACGGTCGCGAGCGCGCGCGCGCTGGTGGCGCAGGCCTGCGAAACGACGGTGCCGCTGACGTTCGGATTGCCGATCATCGTCATCAGCCACGGCAGGCCGTAGAACGCGCTGCGCTGCGGCGTCGTCGTGCCGAAGATCGCGTGGTCGAACACCGTCGCCGGAATCTTGCGCCGCGCGAGCTCGGCCTTGGCCACGTGCGCGGCGAAGCGCATCGAATGGAGGTTGGCGAAGCTGCCCTGCCACTTGGCGAACGGCGTGCTCCAATAACCGCCATAGGGGATCGAGACATTCTGGAACGCGGACATCGTCGGGCCCTCCGGGGTTCGGTGTGCTCCCCTGTTATCGCATTTGGCGGGGCGCGGGGGAGTTGTTATGTCGCATACCGGTTTTGCGCCGGGGCCGCCGGGCCGCGGCTTCGCCGCGCTGGGGACGGCGATGCGGGAAACGCCATTGCCTTGCGATTCGGGCATGGCGACAGTCGGGGTTCCATGACGATCGCGCCCGCCCGCCGCCCGCATCCCCTCGCCGTCGTCGTTGCCGGCGGGCTGGCCTGCCTTTCGGCAGGATCCATCTATGGCTGGAGCCTGTTCTATCAGCCGGTCGAGACGGCGCTCGGCGTCGGCCGCACCTGGCTGTCGGGCGCGTTCTCGATCGCCAGCATCGTGTTCGCCGTGGCGATGGTCGCGGCGCCGATGCTGCTGCGCGGCTGGCCGGCGCCGCGCATCGCGCTACTGAGCGGCGTGCTGTGCGGCCTGGGCGTGGCGCTGCCCGGACTCGTGCGCGAATTGTGGTGCATCGTGCTCGCCTACGGCCTGCTGTTCGGCAGCGGCTGCGGCATCGCCTACAGCATCGCGCTGCAGGCGAACGTGACGGTCCTGCCGCACCGGCGCGGCCTCGCCGCGGGGCTCACGGCGGGCTCCGGCGCGCTCGGCTCGGTCGTGGCCGCGCTCGCGTTCCGCGCGATGATCGAGGCGATCGGTCCCTGGGCGACGCTCGTCTGGACCGGCGCTGTGCTGTTCGCCTGCGGCGCCGTCGCCGCGGCGCTGATGCGCGGGATCGTCATGCCGGCGCCGGGCCGCAGCACGGCGGCCAACAGCACGGAGAGCTTCGCCGAGCGCCGCATCGAGATCACGCTCTGGCTCGGCTTCTTCTTCGGCGCCTGCGCCGGCCTGATGGCGCTCGGCCACGCGGCTGGCATCGCGCGCGTCTATGGCGGCGCGCTCGCGCCGGTGGCGCTGGCGACGGCGCTCATCACCGGCGCCAACGGCATCGGGCGGCTCGGCGCCGGCTGGCTCGCCGACGCGCTGCCCGTGCGCCGCATCCTCGTCGCCGCCCCGCTGCTCGCGGCCGCGGCGCTCGGCACGCTGGCGCTCGTGCCCGACAGCGCTCTGGCGCTCGCGGTGCTGACGGCCACCGGCCTCGCCTACGGCGCGATGGCCGCCACCTACCCGGCCTCGGTCGCGATCTATTTCGGCGTCGCACGCACCGCCACGGTCTACGGCCGCGTGTTCACGGCCTGGGGCGCCGCCGGCCTCGCCGCGCCGGGTCTCGGCGGCTACATCTTCGACATGTCGGGCGGCTACGGCGTGGCGCTGGCGCTGGCGGCGGCCGCCGGCCTCCTTTCGGCGGCCGCGGCATGGACGCTGCCGCCTGCGGCCCGGTGAGCGCCGGCTATTCCGCCGCCTTCATCTTCGCCGCGGCGTCGGGCACGCCGTAGCTCGCCATCAGCTTCTCGACGATGCCGTCGAAATACTTCCAGTCGGCCTCGCGGAAGCTGTGATTGCGCACGATGAACGAGGCGCCGGCGTAGAACTTCTCGTATTGCTGCTGGCGCCCGGCGAATTCGCTGCCGACCATGTCCCAGGCGACCTTCATCAGCTTCATGCGCTCGAGCGCCGGCAGTTGCGGCGTCTGCCAGTACATCTCGAATTCCTTGCGGATGCCGGCGTCGTTCATCACCGAGACGCTGGCCGGCATCTGGAACACGCCGCCGCCGCAAAGCTCGCGCAACTGATCGATGATCTCCGAATAGCTCTCGGTGCACCAGTTGAGCGCGGCGTACATCATGCGGCGGTTGAAGGTCTTGTGGCCCTTCGGCCAGTCCTCGGCGGCTTCGATCTGGCCGTGCACGAGGCCGGCGATCAGCGCCTCGAGCGAGGCCATGCGCCCGAGCACTTCGCGCACGGCCGGCACCTCGTTCGCGCCGGTGGCCTGCGCCACCTTGCTGCACAGGCCGAGGACGAGCTGCATCTTCGACCAGTAGCGGACGTTCGACTGGTGATTGCCGTAGCAGTGCGCCGGCGTCTCGATGTAGATCGCGCGCGCCTTGATCGCGTCGTCCATGACGAACACGCGCTCCCACGGCACCTTCACGTTGTCGCACATCACCATGCTGTCGGTCTCGTCGAAGCACCAGCCGAGCGGCGAATCGAAGCGGTTGTTCGACGCCATCGACAGCGGCTGGCGCGACCACAGCGTGAGGCCCGGCGCGTTGACCTTCACGGCGCAGGTGATGGCCTGCTTCACCTGGTCCGGCGCCAGCGGCAGGAGGTTGCCGATCCAGATCTCGTCGCAGAAGACCGCCGAGGTCGCGAGCATCTTCATGCCGCTGATGACGACGCCGTCGTCTTCCTCGCGCACGACCTGGAGCGTCGGCACCGGCAGGTTCTTCTTGACGTAGAATTCGGGGTTGCGCGCGGCCTGCGGCGGCAGCACCGCGTAGGTCGAGAAGATGTCGTGCGCCTTGCAGTACTCGTAGTACTTCAGCAGGTTCGCGCCGAACTTGTATTTCTCGGTATCGAACGCGGCGGGATTGGTCGACATGCCGGTGACGAAGCCCGAGACGTGATCGGGCGAGCGGCCCATCATGCCGTAGGTGAGGTCGGCGATCGCCTTGTGGCAGCGCGTGCGGCGGCGCAGGTCGTCCTGCGAGCGCGCGCGCAGATACCACATCGCATACCGCTCGCCGTTCTCCTCGTAGGAGAAGAGATCGCGGTTCTCGGGCGCGCGCTTCGCGTCGAACATGCCGGCCACGACCCGCGCGGCCTCGGCGAAGGCGGGATGCTTGGTGACGTCGGCCACGCGCTCCCCGCCGATGTAGACGACGCGCCCGTCGCGCAGCCCTTCGAGATGGTCCTTGCCCGATTTCAACATGGCGATCCCTCCTTGCCCTCAGCCGTGGCCGTGACGCGCCCGCGCGCGCTCCTCGATGCCGATCCGGTCGAGCGCTCTCTCGGTGTTGAGGACGAAACGCTCGAATAGCCGCGCCACGGCCTGGAATTCGGCGCGGCTCAGCCCCGCGAACAGGATGTCGTTGATCTCGCGCCGGAACGGGCCGAGCCGGTCCAGCGCCGTCTCCCCGGCCCGCGTCAGGCGCGCGAGCACGCCGCGGCCGTCGGCGGGGTTGGCGCGCTTCTCGACGAGACCGAGCGCGACCAGCTTGTTCACCTCGGTCGTGATGTGGCTCGGCGCCACGTGCAGGTGATCGGCGAGTGCGCGGATGCCCACGCCGGCGTCGTGCTGCCTTTCGGCGATGGCGGCGAGAATCGTGTATTGCGGCCCGGTCGCGCCGATCCGCCGCGCGAACGCGCCGCGCACGTCTTCGAAGCGCGCCGTCGTGACGAACAGCGCGTGCAGCAGTGCGCGGAGGCGGTCGTCGCGGCCGTTCTCGAGGCAGGCGGGCAGCGAAACGCTGAGCGGCGGCGCATAGCCGCCCGCGGCGCTCCGGTCGAGAGGGCGTGCCGCACCGGCGCGCATCGTCGCGTCTCCGCCGTTTAATTCACTTACTTAACTAAGTAACAGATTCAATCGCGGCGGGCAAGGCCCGAAGTCCGCGGGCGCGGCGGATGCGCCCCGCCTCAATCCGATGCGAGCGCCGCTTCGATCGCGGCCGCCACGCCGAGCAGCGCGCGGTCGGCCATCGGCTCGCCGACGACCATGAGGCCGACCGGGGCCTCGCCCGGCCGGTGAATCGGCAGCGAGGCCGCGCAGCGGTCGAGGAAGTTGAAGGCCGTCGTGTTGCGCAGCACGGCCAGGTTGGTCTTGACGTAGAGCTCGTCGTTGCGCTCGAGCGGCGCGATCGCCGGGGCGGCGATCGCGACGGTGGGGCAGAGCAGCGCGTCGTAGTCGGCGGTGGTCCGCGAGACGCGGGCGACGAGCTGGTCGCGCTGGCGCAGCATGTCGTAATAGTCCGCCGCGGCGGCGTTGGCGCCGAGCCGGATGCGGCTGGCGACGCGCGGATCGTATTTGGCGCCTTCGGCTTCCAGCAGCTTGCGGTGAACGGCGAACGCCTCGACCGTGACGAGCGCGCCCTTCGCCATGATGCGCGGGATGTCTTCGAGCTCGGCGAGCGGCAGTTCGACGAGGCGGGCGCCGGCCGCGGACAGGCGCGACAGTGCGCGCGCGTAGGCGGCGGAAACGCCGGCATCGAGCCCGTCGAGGACGTAGCGCTGCGGCAGCGCGAAGCGCAGGCCGGCGAGCGGACGTTGCGGAAGCGGCAGCGGCTCCTCGCCGGCCATCACCGCGTCGACGAGCGCGCAGCACGCGACCGAGGGCGCCAGCGGCCCGATCGAATCGAGCGTGCTCGAGAGCGGGAAGCAGCCGGCGGCGGGAACGCGGCGCGCCGTGGGCTTGAAGCCGACGACGCCGTTGAACGCCGCCGGGATGCGGACCGAGCCGCCGGTGTCGGTGCCGATCGCGGCGAGCGCCATGCCGTCGGCGACCGAGACGCCGGCGCCCGACGACGAGCCGCCCGGGATGCGCCGCGTCTTGCGGTCCCACGGGCTCGCCGGCGTGCCGTAATGCGGATTGAGGCCGAGCCCGGAGAACGCGAACTCGGTCATGTTCGTCTTGCCGACGAGGACGGCGCCGGCCGCGCGCAGCCGCCGCACGATGACGGCATCGGCCGCGGCCGGCGGCGCGGACTTCAGCGCCACCGAGCCGGCCAGGGTCGTCTCGCCGGCGACGTCGAACAGGTCCTTGATCGAAACCGGAATGCCGGCCAGCGGCGCCGGCGTTCCGCCCGCCTTGGCGAGGCTGTCCACGGAATCGGCGGCGTGGACGGCGCCGTCGGCATAGAGCCGCGTGAATGCGCGCGCGCCTTCGCCCGCCTTGTCTTGCGCACGCGCGAGCGCCGCCTCGGCCAGCGCGCGGGCCGACATCCTGCCCTCCGCGAGCGCGCGCCGCGCCGCACCGATCGTCTGCATATGCCGGACTCCGAGTTCAGGCGCTCAAAGTAGATCGCGCACGTTCTTGCGCAGGCTTTCGATATGGTTCTGCATCATGGCGCGCACGGCCCCGCAATCGCGCCGGACGAGCGCCGCGAAAATCTCCTCGTGCTCGCCGATGATGCGCGGGTTGTGCGATTCGCGGCTGGCCGAAACGAAATACAGGCGTGCACAGTGATCGTGCGTCCCGGACAGGAACTCCGCCAGCGGGTGGTTGCGCGCGGCTACCGCCATGCCGCGGTGGAATTCGAGATCCACCTCCATGAACTGCTCGGCGTCGCCCGCTTCCGCGATGGCGGGAATGCGGTCGAGAATTGCGCGCATGGCGGCGAATTCCTGATCGCTGGCCCGGACGGCCGCGAGCGCCGCGATCTCGGGCTCGATCATGTGCCGGGCCTCGATCAGCTCGAGCATCTGGGCGCGGTCGATCGGCTTCACCACCACGCCGCGGCGCGGCATGATTTCGATGAGGCCCTCGCCCTCGAGCCGATGGATGGCGAGGTGCACGGGCGTACGGCCGAGCTGGAGCTGGCTGCAGATCACGTTCGTGTTGATCTGCTCCCCCGGCCGGTAGGCGGCGGTCACGATGCGCCGCTTGATTTCGCGGTAGGCGCTCTGCTGGAGCGACGGCGGCTTGAACTGTTCCAAGGCAAAGCCTCCTGACGGGGCGCTCGGCCGGTACATGGATCCCGGCTACCGCTTCGCAGCCTGGTAGGGTCTCGTCTCGTCGTAGTAGTGGATTTCGTAGAGCAAGCAACCGCGTTCGGACTTGAACGGTCCATGATAGACGCCGGGCGGCCGGCACGCGTAGGTAGGTGCCTTGAACGGCTCGCCGCCGGCCCCTTTGGCGTCGTTGCCAACCGTGAGATCGCCCGAGACGAGGTAGACCTCCTCCCAATGGTCGTGGACGAACGGCGCCGTCGTGAAGGTCCCGGCGTCGAACTTCAGGAGGCGCGTCCGGCCGCCGGTCCGCTTCGTCTCGTCGATATCGCTCGCGAGTATTTTCTGTTTGATTCCAGGAGGATAGCCCGGCGGCGTCTCCCACCCCTCCGCCATGTCGATCGCGAAGAACTCCCTATGCGGCTTGTTGAACGGCATCGCTCTCTGATTCCTCTTTAAGCGGGCGGCGCTCACCCTTCGACGGGCAGCGCCGCGATGCTGTACTTGTGGCGAATGCTACGACGAAGCACCGGGTCTTCCAACTCCATCTCGAAGGCTTCGGCCGGGCGGATGCCGCCCTTGACCGCGAGCGTTCCGCAAAACATAGCGCTGCCGGGCCCGAGGCCGCCATATCGGGCGATCAGGTCTTCGGGCTCCCGCATGGTCGTCACCGGCCCCTCCTGGTAGGGGTGGCGCTGACCCCCGATCCAGGCCCAGGAGCGCAACACGAGCCTCTCCCAATGCGGGCGCACGTCGGCCAGGCGCCAGACCTCGCCCGCCACCGGCTTGGCGCAGAGCTGCTTCGCGAGCGACACGCCCTGCGTCTCCGCCTTGCGGTCGGTGTGATCCGAGCCGAGACCGATCCACGGACCATCGGCCAGCTGGAAGATCACGAATTCCACCTCGCCGCTCGTATTCTCGCCGGACACGTCGATGCCGTCCGCGGACGCGAGCAGCGAGGCGGCGACGCGGTAGAAGATCGGCGTCGTCTTCGGGCGCGGCACGCCGAGCTCCTCGAGTTCGCGGATGTGCTTCTCCAGCGCCTCCTGGTTGCGCCCGGTCCACCCGGCGATCACGAGCGTGTCGATCGCGACGCCCTCGTAGCGGAAACCGTCCTTGCCGATCTTCTTCAGCGTCAGCTGCGCCTGGCTGCCCACGTCGCGCTCTCCCGGTTGATGCCGCGGCTAGAATATATCCGCGCGCTCGTATTGCACCGGCCATTTCACGGTGCGCGCCTTGAGCGCCTTCGCGGCGCGCAGCGGCCACATCGGATCGCCGAGCAGCGTGCGCCCGAGCACGACGAGATCGGCGCGGCCGTTGGCGAGGATTTCCTCTGCCATGTCGGGGCTGTGGATGAGCCCGACCGCCGCGGTCGCGATCCCGGCGTCGCGCCGGACGCGCTCGGCGAAGCCCACCTGATAGCCGGGATGCACCGGGATCTGCTGCGCGGAATCGTTTCCGCCCGACGAGCAGTCGACGAAGTCGACGTCGCCCCGCGCCTTCATCAGGCGCGCGAGCGCCACGGATTCGGCCACGTCCCAGCCGCCCGGGACCCAATCCGTGCACGAGAGGCGCACGGCGAGCGGCAGTTCGGCCGGCCACTCCGCGCGGATCGCGTCGAGCGTCTGCATGAGCAGGCGCGCGCGGTTCTCGAGCGATCCGCCGTAGCGGTCGGTGCGCGCATTGCTGAGCGGCGACAGGAACTCGTGCAGCAGGTAGCCGTGCGCGCCATGCACTTCGATGAGCCTGAAGCCGGCCTCGCGCGCGCGCCGCGCCGCGGCGCCGAACGCGGCCACCACCGCCCCGATATCGTCCTCGGTCATCGCCCGCGGCGCCGGGAACGCGCCGTAGGGCAGCGCCGAGGGGCCGATCGTCTCCCAGCCGCCGGCGCCGGGCGCGATCGGCCGGTTGCCGTCCCAGGGCCGCGCCACCGAAGCCTTGCGCCCGGCGTGGCCGAGCTGGATCGCCGGCACCGCCCCTTGGGAGGCGATGAAGGCCGCGATCGGCGCGAACGCATCGCGCTGCGCGTCGTTCCAGAGCCCGAGGCAATGGGGCGTGATGCGGCCGCGCGCCTCGACATGGGTGACCTCGGTGCAGACGATGCCCGCCCCGCCGGCCGCGCGCGCGCCGAGATGCTGCAGATGCCAGGCGTTCGGCACGCCGTCCGCGGCCGAATACTGGCACATCGGCGACAGCATGATGCGGTTGCGCGCGGTCACCGACCGCAGCGCGAGCGGACGGAACAGATGGGGATTGGGATCGCGCTTCAGAACGCGTCGATCGTCCTCGCCGGCGGCCTGGACCGGCGCGTTCACAGCAGCCTCAGCGAGCGCATCGCCTGATGCGTGACCTGCGCCGCGCCTTGCATCAAGTTCGCACCGTCCGCGCGCGCCCGCGCGCGCGCCTCGGACCCGAGCGCCGCGCGCAAGGCATCGGCGCTGGCGAACGTCATCTCGGTCAGGAAATCGGTGCCGTCCGGGCGCACCGGAAACGGGTCGCGCCAGGCCAGCGGCGTGTGCACGACGATCCGCTCGATGCCGGGCCAGCCGCGCAGGATATCCACATGCCGGCCGCAATAGTCGGACGCGAAGCCGTCGATCGGCGGCGCCAGCCCTCTGTAGCGGACGAAATAGGACACCTTCTCGTCAGCGGCCATCGCCGGACCTCCGGATTTCCGTAATGGTATAATATTACGAAGCGGCCCGCAGCTACGATTTTCGCGCTCCGGCCGAGAGCGCGCGCGCCAACAGGACCGCGGCCGCCGACGCGTCCACGATCCGCGCCGCGCCGGCCGCCAGCCGCTCGAACTCCTCCGCGCCGAGCCTGCCGAAGAACACGTCGTTGACGGCGCGGATGTGGGGAAGCGCCGCCTCGAGCGCGCGGCGCCCCCTGGGCGCGAGCGCCACCAGCACGCTGCGCCCATCGGCCGGGTTCGGCCGCTTCGCGACGAAACCCTGTTTGGCGAGCTTGCCGGTCTCGGCCGTGACGAACGCGCCGCTCACGTGCAGCTGATCGGCCACGGCGCGCACGGTGGCGCCGCCGCCCGCGCCCTCCATCTGCGCGACGCTCATGAGGATCGTGTATTGCGGCGGCGTCACGCCGACGAGTTCGGCGAAGCGGCCGCGCACGGCGTCCATTCGCGCGCCGATCGTGAACAGATCGCTCACCAGCCGGCGGAATCGCTCGCCGGTGCCGTCGGCCATCAGCGCGGGCCGCGCGGTCGTTGTCGGCGGCCGAACCGGCGCCGCGCGCGCCGGGTTTGGCCGCTGCGCGCGCTTCAGCGGGACGGCGCTCATCGCGCGGCGCGGCGCTCAGGCCAGGCTGACATATCCGGTATCGGCCAGCAGATGCTGCTCGATCGGGATGTGCAGGCTGTCGTGCACCGTGTTGTAGAACTTCCAGAAGCCGACGACGCAGGCCAGCTCGACGATCTGCGGCGGCGTCAGGTGCTTCTTGAGCCGGTCGAGGATCTCGCGCGGCACGTTGGGCGCGTCCTCCGAGGCGGCGCGCGCGTAGTCGAACACCGCCTGCTCCATCTCGTTCGGCGCCTTCGTCTCGCCGCTGATGATGCCCTGCAGCTCCTCCTCGGAAATGCCCCAGCCTTCGCTGGTCATCGGGTCGCCCGTGTTCGGCCGCTTCAGCATGCTGCAGCTGTGCGCGGTGCAGTAGGCGCAGCCGTTCACGGCGCAGCACAGGGCCGCGACCTTGCGTTTCAGCAATTGCGGCAGCGTCGACGACGGATCGCGCATCACGTTGCTGTTGAGCGTGAACAGCGTGACCGCGATCTCCGGGCGGTAGGCGTAGAGCTTCAGCGCGTTGGGCAGGAAGCCCATGCGCTTCATGTAGGGATCGAGGATCGGCTTGATGCGCGGATCGAAATTCTCCGGCGTCACGTAGGGAATGAAGGGCTCGGCCTCGACGGTGACTTTCGGTTTCGGGGGCACGGCGTTCATCGCGGTTCTCCTCTAATCCAGGAAATCGTCCAGCTTCACTTTTCCCCAGCCCTTCGGCCAGGCGCGGTCGAAGATGGCGCCGCCGCGATGCGCCTTGGCGGTCGCGTCGATGCCGATCTTGCCGACGAGGCGGTGCGGATAGTGGCCCTCGAGCGGCTCGGCCGCGGGATCGAAGATCGAGCCGCGCGTCGCGGGCACGATGACGATGTCGCGCGCCGGGTCCACGCGCGTCGCCATCGCGTGGTAGACGTCGGCGGCATCGTCGAGATTCGTGTCGGGGCTCACCGCCACGCACATCTTCGTGTTGAGCCACGGCGCGCCCATGCACGTCATCAGCGCGTCGTTGACCATGCCGGGCCGCGGATATTCGACCTGGAGGATGACCGAGAGCGCCGCGCCCCAGGTGGGAAAGCGCACGTCGTGCACCCTGAGACCGATCTCGCTCACGCGGTTGAACAGCACGGCCTCGTGGCAGAGCCGCGGCAGCACCTGATGGTCGGTGTCCGGCACGGTGAGATGGTTGCGGTAGATCGGCCGGTCCGCGCGCATCGTGATCGCGGTGACGCGCACCTCGGGAAGCTGCTGCTTCTCGGGCATGAAATACATCGAGGGCGCGACGGACGTGCCGTAGGAGTGCAGCTTCGTGAGATCGAGCACGCCCTCGACGACGATCTCGGCATGGGCCGGAACGGTGAGATCGATCGTCTCGCACGGTACCATCTCGACGTCCATGTCCATGATCGTGCCGACCATGTCCATCTCGCCCCAGAGATCGAGATGCAGCCCGGAGAAGTTCGCCATGATCTCGTAGGCCGGCGGAACGCCGAAGACGAACGCGATGGGCATCTCCTTCTTCCCCATCGCCTGGTACTTGCGGATGATCTGGTGCGAGTGCGAGGTCACGAAGCTGACGAGGCCGCGGTCGGGCGCCAGCGGCGTCGTGCCGGCGTGGCACGAATTGTAGAAGCCGGTCTCGGGGTCGCGGATGATGTTCATCGCGGTGATGTAGGGATCGCTCTCGCGGTCGGTGTGGGTCGGCACCGGCAGCCTCGTCCAATCCACGTCGCGGCCTGTCCGGATCACTTCCTTGACCGGCCCGGTCTTGACGTCGACGAGGCCGCGCGGCGGCTTGCGCAGGCGCTGGGCGAGCGTCGGCAGGAAATCCTTCGCGGAGACGCCGAGCGAGCGGCACTGCGACCAGCGGTGCCGGACGAGCATGTCGCAGAGCCGGAAGCCGGGATATTCCTTGATGTTCTCGAACAGGATCGGCTTGTGGCTCTGCGCGATCAGCGCCGGCACCTCGGCCATGCCGACCGGCTTCCGGATCACCGTGACGATGTCCGCGTTCGTCGCGAGCCAGCCGCGCAGATCCTTGTCGAGCTGGTTCTTGCGCACCGGCGCCGGGGCCGCGTCGGCCATGAGCCCTCTCCCGATTTATTGCGAAGTAGCTTAGCTATTTTGGCAAGCAATACAAGCCCGGCGGCATGGCGGCTCGGCCGCGCGCCGCGGCGAAGGACCCGCCCGCCCGCTGCGACCGCCGCGCTTCCGGTGCGCCGGCCTGCGGCGACGGAGCGATCAGAGCCGATTCGCCGCCGGGCACTCTTCCCAGTAGGGATCCTTGTGATCCTTGTAGACGACGCCGCGGGTGACGATCTGGGGCTTGCCGTCGGGGCCTTTCACGACCTCGCGCTTGTAGAAGTTCTGGATCGGGAATCCGTTGACGTTGTAGGCGTAGGCCCCGCGGATCGATTCGTACCGCGTATGGCGCATCGCCTTCACGAACGCGACCGGGTCGTCGAACTTGCCGCCCGTCGCCTTCAGCGCCGCCGCAATGAGGCGCGGCCCGTCATAGGCCTGTGCCGCGAAGTGCGACGGCATCGTGCCGTTCTTGGCGAGGAATTCCTTGACGAAACGCTGGTTCGCGGGCCGGTCGCTGGTGATGTCCCAGTAGTTCGTGTGGAACGTGCCGATCGCCGCTTCGCCGACGACGGGCAGCGACATGCTGTCGACGACGAACAGCGTGTAGAGCTTGATCTCCTTGTTGGCGCCCGAGGCCGCCCACTGCTTCATGAACGCGATGCCCATCGAGCCCGGCGCGAACAGGAACACCGCCTCGGGCTTGGCCGCGCGGATCTTGGAGATATCGGCCTGGAAGTCGCTCTCGCCCGACTTGAACAGCGTGCTGCCGATCTCCTTGCCCTTGTAGACGGCACGGAAGCCGTTCACGACGTCCTTGCCGGCCTGGATGTTCGGCGCCGCGAGATAGACGGTCTTGATGCCGTCCTCGTTGAGCAGCGTGCCGCTCACCTGCGCGGTCTGGTCGTTGTTCCACGAGGTGGAAATGAAATAGGGCGTGCAGCCCTTGCCGGCCAGCGGCGTAGCGCCCGCGACGTTGCTCATCATCACGGTCTTCGCATTCGTGAGCAGCGGAACGGCCGGAAGCATGACGTGCGACCACTGGAAGCCGGCGACGATGTGAACCTTGTCCTGCTTGATGAACTTGTCGATCTCCTTCACGCCGACATCGGGCTTCAGCTGGTCGTCGCCGTAGAACATGCGCATCGGCACGCCGCCGAGCTTGTCGCCGTCCTTCGTCCAGCCCTCGTGCTCGAGGCCGAGCTTCCAGCCCTTCACGACATCGACGCCGATCCCGGCCGTGGGGCCGGAAAGCGTGACCAGATAGCCGATCCGCAGCTCTTGCTGCTGCGCCGACGCGCCTGCGGCGGCGAGCGCACAGACCGCGCCCGTGAGCGCGATGCGAAATTTCATGGTGTCCTCCCTCTGAAGCCGCTCGCCCGTCTCGCGCGAGCCTGTTAGCTTTCGAATACGGAAGGTTATGCCGCGGCCGGGCCGTCGTCCAGCAGCGGCCCGTTTGCGAGCACGAGGGGACGATGCCCAAGGTTTCGATCGGCGACGCGGAAATCCATTACGAGCGGCATGGGCAAGGTCCCACGCTGATGCTCGTGCCGGGCCTGAACGGCACCGGCGTGTCCTGGCGCAACCAGGTGCCCGCCTTCGCCAAACACTTCGACGTCGTCGTGCACGATCATCGCGGTTGCGGCCAGAGCACGCCGTCGAAGATCGAGTACAGCGTCGACCAGATGGCATCGGACGCGCTGAGGCTCATGGACGCGCTCGGCATCGAGAAGGCGCACTATCTCGGCCATTCCACCGGCGGGGCGATGGGCCAGGCGCTGGCGATCGACCACCCGGACCGCATCGACGGGCTGGTGCTGTCCGCGACTTGGGCGAAATCCGACGCCTACTTCAAGCGCCTGTTCGCGGCGCGGAAGCGCGCGCTGCGCGACAGCGGGCCCGAGGCCTACATGAAGGCCAGCAACCTCGCGTTGCTGCCGCCCTGGTTCATCGCCGAGCGCACCGCCGAGGTGGACGCGATGGAGGCGATGGCGCTCAAGAACTTCGGCCTGCCCGAGATCTGGGAGAGCCGCATCGACGCGATCAGCGTCCACGACCGGCTCGGCCAGATCGGCCGCATCCGCCACCGCACGCTCGTGCTCGTGGCCGAAGACGACATGGTGACGCCGCTCTATTTCGCGAAGCAGCTCGCCGCGGCGATTCCGAAGGCCACGCTGAAGACTCTCAAGACCGGCGGCCACATGTGCATGATCACCGTGCCCGACGACTACAACCGCGCCGTCCTCGACTGGCTGACGGCGATCGAACACGTTTGAGAGCGAGGAAGACCGCCATGAACGCACCGATCGCCCCGCCGCAGAAAGGCGTGCATCTCGTGAGCGGCCCCGAGGAGGGCGCCTCCTACTGGCAGCCGCTGCCGTCCACCGGCTACGCGACGGTCAAGCTGCATCCCGGCAATTCGCCGATCAATTTCCTCTCGGCCGGCATCCAGGTGCTGGAGCCCGGCACGCATGTGCGCAACCACGCGCATCAGCGCAACGACGAGCTGCTGTTCGTCTACGAGGGCACCGGCCGCGGCATCGTCGACGGCAAGACCTATCCGCTCTCGCCCGGCAGCCTCATCGCGGTCGGCCGCTACGTCGAGCACGTCGTGCACAACGACGGGCCGGGCCAGATGAAGATCTTCTGGGTGTTCGCCCCGCCCGGCCTCGAAGACTGGTTCGCGGCGATCGGCAGGCCGCGGAAGGCGGGCGAGCCGATGCCCGCGCCGTTCCCGCGGCCCGACGACGTCGCCGAGGTGCAGAAGCGCCTCAAATTCGTGGCCGCCGGCGAGCTGAAGCAGGGGTGATCGCGCAGACGTGCGCTACGCGTTTGCCTCGGCGATGATACCGTCGACAAGCCCTTCGAGCTCGTCCCACGGCGCGTACATGAAGTTGTAGTTGCGGACGACGAACGAGGGGCCGACGTAGAATTTCTCGTACTGGTCGTGGCGCATCGCGAATTCGGAGCCGAGCAGGTCCCAGGCGACCCTGAACAGCTTGAGCCGGTCGGTCGCGCTGTGGTCGAGCGTGGACCAGTAG
>JAEULD010000275.1 GCA_016792765.1 Candidatus Odyssella sp. | reverse complement strand
CACCTTGCCGCCCTCGAGCGTCACCTGCTCGGCGAGCGCTGCCGAGAGGCCGAAGCCGATGCCGCCTTCCATCTGCGCGCGGATCACGTCGGGGTTCACCGCGAGGCCGCAATCGACCGCGCACACCACGCGCTCGACCTTGAAGCTGCCGTCGCCGGCGACGCTCAGCTCCGCCACCTCGGCGACGTAGCTCGCGAAGGATTCGTGCACCGCGACGCCCTGGAAGCGGCCTTTCGGAATCTCCTTGCCCCAGCCGGCCTTGTCGGCCGCGAGCGCCAGCACCGCCGCGTGCCGCGGACGGCCCTTGAGCAGCCCGAGCCGGTAATCGACCGGGTCCTTGCCGGCGGCGCGCGCCAGCTCGTCGATCATCACCTCGGCCGAGAACGCCGTATGCGACGAGCCGACCGAGCGCCACCACAGCACCGGCACCCCGGCCTTGGCCGTGTGCAGCTCGACCTGGAAGTTCGGGATCGCGTAGGGAAGGTTCGACGCGCCCTCGACCGACGTTCCGTCGATGCCGTTCCTGACCATCATCGGCGCGAACGGCGTTCCGGCGAGGATCGATTGCGTGACGATGCGGTGCTGCCACGCCGCCGGCAGGCCGTTCGCGTCGAGCGCGGCCTTGAGCCAGTGATGCGCGAGCGGCCGGTAGCGCCCGCCGCGGATGTCGTCCTCGCGCGTCCAGACCAGCCGGATCGGCGCGACGCCGCGCACCGCCTTCGCGATCTGCACGCCCTCGACGACGTAGTCCGACACGGTGTTCGCGCGGCGGCCGAAGCTCCCGCCCGCGAACACGGTATGGATCTTCACCTGCTGCGGCTTCAGGCCGAGCACGTTCGCCGCGTTCAGCTGATCGACCGTCTGGAACTGGTCGCCGGCCCAGATTTCGCAGCCCGACGGCGTGAGCCGCACGACGCAATCGAGCGGCTCCATCGGCGCGTGCGCGAGATAGGGGAAATCGAACCGCGCCTCGAGCGTCTTCGCGGCGCCGGCGAAGCCCGCGCCGATGTCGCCCCGCTTCCGGGCGACGTTGCCCGGCTGCTCGGCGAGCGTCCGGTATTCGGCCATCAGCTCTTTGGTGCCGCGCCGCTCGGCCTGGCTCTCGTCCCACTGGATCGCCAGCGCCTCGCGGCCCTTGATCGCCGCCCAGGTGTTCTCGGCGACGACGGCGACGCCGGTCGGGATCTGTACCACATGGCGCACGCCCGGCACCTGGCGGGACTTGGCGGCGTCGAAGGACTTCACCGTCGCGCCGAACAGCGGCGGCCGCGCGACGACGGCCGTGAGCATGCCGGGCAGGCGCACGTCCATCGCGAACTGCGCGGTGCCGTTCGTCTTGGCGGCCGTATCCACGCGCGGCAGGTCGCGCCCGATCAGCGCGAAGTCCTTCGCGTCCTTCAGCCTCACGTCGCCCGGCACCGGCAATTGGGCCGCGGCGGCGGCGAACTGTCCGAACGTGCCGCTCTTCCTGCTCTTCTCGTGCGCGAGCCTGCCGGCCGACACGGCGATCTCGCCCTCGGGCACGCCCCAGGCCTGCGCCGCGGCCGCGACCAGCATCGCGCGCGCGGCGGCGCCGGCGCGGCGCAGCTGCAGGAACGAATTGGCGATCGCCGAGCTGCCGCCGGTGCCCTGGATCGGCCCCATCAGGAGATTGTTGTAGAGCGCGGCATCCGCCGGGGCGGATTCGACGCGCACCTGGCTCCAGTCGGCGTCGAGTTCCTCGGCGAGGATCGTGGCGAGGCCGGTGTAGCTGCCCTGCCCCATCTCGAGATGCTTGGCGATCACCGTCACCGAATTGTCGGCGCCGATGCGCACGAACGCATTGGGCGCCGGCGCCGCGGCCGCCTGAGCGAGCGCGCGGCGCGGGGCGATGTGGAACCCGATCACGAGCGCGGCGCCCGCGGCGGCGCCGGTCTTGAGCAGCGTGCGCCGGCTGGGCGCGGAGTTCTGCGGCAGGTCGTGCGGCATGGCGGACCTCAAGCGAGCGACTTGGCGGCCGCGTGGATCGCGGCGCGGATGCGCTGATAGGCGGCGCAGCGGCAGAGGTTCCCGCCCATCGCGTTGTCGATGTCGTCGTCGGAGGGCTTGGCGTTCTTCTCGAGCAGCGCCGCCGCCGACATGATCTGCCCGGATTGGCAATAGCCGCATTGCGGCACGTCGAGCTTCTGCCACGCCGCCTGCACGGCCTTCGCCGGCCTGCTCGCGAGGCCCTCGATCGTCGTGACCCGCTTTCCCTTCGCGTCGGCGACCGGCAGCGAGCACGAGCGCACCGGCTCGCCGTCGACGTGCACGGTGCAGGCCCCGCACTGCGCCATGCCGCAGCCGTACTTCGTGCCGGTGAGCCCGACGATGTCGCGGATTGCCCAAAGCAGAGGCATGTCGTCGGGCACGTTCAATTGAACGGCCTTGCCGTTGAGCGTGAGCGAGACGGCCATGAAATTCCTCCTCGTGCCACGACACCCGGAAAGAGCGCCGGCCCGGGCGTGAGATTGATCGCGAATTGCGGCGGTCAAGCGGCGCCGTCGCACGGCGCGAAGCACGCGATTGTCATTTGACAGCCCAGCGCGAGTGCATCGGCGGCGCGTGCAGGAATTGCACGCGACATCGAATGCCCGCGGCGCTTGCCGCGGCGCCGAGCGCGGCGTTATCGTCCGGCGACGGCCCTCGCCGTTCCGCGCTTCACACGTTTCCGGACCCCACCTTGGCGAAACCATCGACGCCGGCGAGGCATCGCGCGCGCATCCGCACGCAGCGCTCGCCGTTCTTCCAGCTTCTCGTGCTGGCCAATCTCACCGCGCGCCCGTTCCACGAGCGCTTCGGGCGGCGGCTGCGCATGAGCCTCTCGGAATGGCGGGTGCTGCTCGTGGTCGCGGACCGTCCCGGCATCACCGCCCAGGACCTCGCCGACTACATCGGCCTCGACAAGATGAGCGTTTCGCGCGCGGCGCGCGGCCTCGTCGCGCGCGGCCGCCTCGCGCGCCAGGCCAGCGCGCGCGACCGCCGCCGCCTCCACCTCTCGCTCACCGCGGCGGGCTGGCGCGTCTACGACGAGATCGCGAGTTCGGGCATGGGGCGCGAGCGCGCCGTGTTCGGCGCGCTGCCGGCGCGCGAACGCGGGAAATTCTTCGAGCAACTCACGCGCCTTGTCGAAAGCACGCGGAAATTGGATAGCCGGAAGTGAATCTCGTAGGGGCGCGTCCCCGACCCGCCCGTGTTTGCGCGGGTACGATGTTCGCTTAATCGCCCGGTCTCGCCGCGCACATGGTCTTTGCGGGACCACGGGCGGGTCGGAGACCCGCCCCTACAAGAGCGCCGGAGCTAAAACCCGTACAGATCCGCTTCCCGCCCCCGAGCGTCGCCGGTGGCGGGCGCTTCGGCCCAGGCGAGGATCTGGCAGCCGTACTCGGTCTCGATGGTGGCGCGCGCGCCGGGCTCGAACACGACGAAGCCGTTCGCGTGCGAGCGCCGGCCGTTCACCGCCACGTCGCCGCCGAGCACGTACCAGTCGGTGAGGCCCTGATGCGCGATCTCGATCGCGGGCGAGTGCGGGAGGATCGTGAGCGCCGCCCACCGGCGCCGGTCACCGGTCGGCGCGTAGTCGAAGATCATGCGCCGGCCGACGCCGGCGAACGCGGTCGGCACGCAGGGCAGCGGCGCCACCGGGATGTTGATGTCGGGCAGCCGCTCGGGAAACGGATTCATGAGCCGCCCGGCCCGCGCGCCGCCCTGGATCGGGTGCGCGGCGGTGACGCCCTCGGGCGTGGCGACCGGTCCTTCGAGCCGCGCGGCGAGCAGCGCGCCGGGATAGGCCGTGGCGTCGTGCGTGGCGCCGGCGAGATTGATGCCGGCCATGCCCTCGCTGGCGCTGCCCTGATAGTCCGACAGCGAGCCGGCGAGGAAATACGACAGCGCCGTGCCGAGATGCTGGTGAAGGCCCGAGCGCGACATGGGCTCGAACGCGATGACGCCCAGATAGTGCCCGGTTTCCCGCTCGCTGCGCACCGCCTTGTCCTTGACGCCGAGGCGGCCCAGCTCGCGCCACCGCATCTCGTCGAGCGCATAGGCGTACACGCCGCCGGCCTTTCGCGCTGCAACGATCGCGGGAGCCGCGGGCGGGCGTTTCGTCTTGGTGACAGCCATGGGTGCGCTTGCCAATTGGTAACGATCGTTACTAGTATAGAGGCCGCTCCGCCGCGCGCGTCAAGCGCCCTGCGCGGCCGGCGCCGAGGGGGATCTCGTTGAGCGCACTCGCGGGCAAGACCGCCATCGTGACGGGCGCGGCCGGCGGCATCGGCGCCGCCGCGGCCCGAGCGCTCGCCGCCGCGGGGGCGCGCGTGGTGCTGCTCGACCGCGACGCGGAGCGCGTGGCCGCCGCGGCCGCCGCCATCGCCGGCGCCCGCGCCTATCCCGCCGACATCGCCGACAAGGCCGCCGTCGAACGCGTCTTCGCCGCGGCCGCGCGCGATCTGGGCGGCATCGACATTCTCGTCAACAACGCCGGCATCGAATCGGTGTGGACGATCGAGCGCATGCCCGAGGCCGACTGGGACCGCGTGCTCGACGTCAACCTCAAGGGCGCGATGCTGTGCACGCAGGCCGCGGTGCCGTCGATGAAGGCGCGCGGCGGCGGCGCCATCGTCAACGTCGCGTCGGTCGCCGGCAAGCGCATCTCGTTCAGCGGCGGCGCCAGCTACACCGCGTCCAAGGCCGGCCTGCTCGGCTTCACGCGCCACGCCGCGTTCGAGCTCGGCCTCTACCGCATCCGCGTCAACGCCGTCTGTCCCGGCCCGACGCTCACGCCGATGATCGAACGCAATCTCGACGCCGCCCAGAGGAAGAGCGTCGAGGCGATCGTTCCGCTCGGGCGTTGGGTGCTGCCCGAGGACGTGGCTGCCGCGATCGTGTTCCTGGCCGGCGACGGCGCCGCCATGTGCACGGGCACCTCGATCGACGTCGACGGCGGCGTGCTGGTCTCGAACGGCAGCCCCTATCGGGAGTATTTCGCCCGCCGCCGCTGACGGGCGCTCGCGCAAGACCGAACAACGAGGAGGAACGACCGATGAAACGCATGCTGGCTTTGCTGACCGCGGCGCTGGCGCTGGCGCCCGCCGCCCGCGCCGAGACGACGTTGCGGATGGCCTATGTGGCGCCGCCGCCGGTGTGGGGCCCGATCGCCGACCGCTTCGCGCAGCACGTCGCGGAGAA
>JAEULD010000235.1 GCA_016792765.1 Candidatus Odyssella sp. | reverse complement strand
CGGTCGCCGAGCACGATGAGCTCGGCCTTGCCGTCCATCTTGAGGAGCTTCGGCTCCTTCGCCGCCTGCGCGAAGGCCTTGGGAATGAAGCCGCCGGGCATGAACTCGGCGAACGCGATCGGCGCGCCGATCATCGCCGTCATCGTCGCGAGGCCGGAACCGGAGAGGAAGCCGCGGCGCGTGGCGCCGGTGCGGCGCTCGAAGATCAGCGCGTCGGCGCGCTCGGGGTCGTCGGCATAGAGCTCGTGCAGACCGCGCTCGCGATAGAACATCGGCATGGCATCGTCCCCCTCGTGAATGTGTCGATCCAGACACTTGCGATTTTATGCAAGTATCACACGCTCCGAATCGTGGCGCAAGTCGCCACCGCATTGCAAGCGCCGCGCTGATCAGGCCGCGAGCAATCCTTCATCGTTCATCCACCGGTACGAGTCCTCGAGCATCGCTTCGAGCGAAACCGGTTGGTAACCAAGCTCGCGAATCGCGCGCGCGCTGGAGAAGCGCGCCTGGCCGGTGACGACGTCGGCGATCGCCGGCGTGATCTGCGGCTCGCGGCCCGTGATCGCGGCCATTCCCGTCAGCAGCCGCGCGTAGAGGCGCAGCGCCGCGGCGGGCATCGCCCGCTGCGGCACGGTCCGGCCGGTAAGCCGGCCGATGATCCGAAACACTTCCACGAACGAAGCATCTGCGCCGGCCAATACGTAATTCTGACCAGGCCGCCCGCGCGCGGCGGCGGCGATCATCGCGTCGGCGACCGCGGCGGCGTGGCAGAACGAGCCCGCGCCGGGCGGCACCCCGGGAATGGTTCCCTTCGCTGTCATCGCGATCATGCGCGCCCAATTGTGCGTGTCGTACCGCCCGATGATGTGCGCGGGATTGACGACGACGGCGGCGAAGCCCGCGCGCGCCGCCGCCTTCACCGCCGCCTCGGCCGCAGCCTTGCTCGGCCCGTAGCCGAGGCCGGCCGGCGCGATCTGCGGCGAGTCTTCGGTGACGAGCCCTTGCCCGTGGCCGTAGACGCCGATGGTCGAGACATGGACGAACCGCTGGGCGCCGCGCTCGCGCGCCGCCGCCAGCACGGCCTCGGTTCCCTCGACGTTGTCGCGCCACTGTTGCGCGTAGCGGCGCGACCACATCGCCGTGTTCGCCGCGCAATGGAAGACGGCATCGGCGCCCGCGGGCAGCGCCGCCGCCACGGCCGCGCGATCGGCAATATCGCCGACCGCGCGCCGCACCGGAAACCGCGCGAGGCGCGACGTGTCGGACGCCGCGCGATGCAGGGCCACGATCTCCCAGCCGCCGGCGGCAAGACGCTCGACGAGATTGAGGCCGAGGAAGCCGGTCGCACCGGTGACGAAAGCGAGGGGCATTGGCGGTCTCCGCGCGCCGGACTATGCGCCGCGCTCGCCGGCGGCGAGTACGCGGGCGACCCGGAAGCCGACCTGATCCCCGCGATGGCGCTTCTGCCGCCGGTATCGGTGCGCCGAGCGTAATGCCGCGCCGGTCATTCGCCAGGACCCGCCGCGAAGGACGCGCATGCCCGGCTCGCCGCCGGCCCACGCGCTTCCGTCGGTCGGAGCACCTTCGTAATTCGGATGCCACGCGTCCTCGACCCATTCCCAGACATTGCCGTGCGTGTCGTGCAGTCCGAACGGATTGGCCGGGAACGCGTCGACCGGTACCGTCCGCGCGCGGTTGAGCACCTGCGCGCTCCAGACGCGGCTCACCTGCGCCGATATCGTTTCGAGCGCGCCGCCGGCTTCCGGCTGCGTGCGCGAATCGTCGAAATTCGCTACGTGGCAGGTGATCGACTGGCCGGTCCAATACGGCGTGAGCGTGCCGCCGCGGCAGACATATTCCCATTCGGCTTCGGACAGCAGCCGGTAGGGCTTGCCGGTCAGCGTGCGCAGCCAATCGACGTAGCGCTGCGCGTCGTCCCAGGAGACGTTGATCGCCGGCCTTTGCAGCCGGCCCCAGCCCGCATCGCTGGGGCGGTAGCCGAGCGCCGCAGCCGCGGCGTCCCATTCCCCGAACGTCACCGGGCCCTTGCCGACCGCCAGCTCGTAGTCGATCGCGACTTCGTGCACTGGCCCCTCGGCGGCGGCGCGTCCTTCTTCCTCGGGCGGAGCCCCCATCAGGAATCGGCCGGGCGGCAGCGCGATCAGCATCGGCGCATCGCGATGATCCTGTATGGTCCGCAGGACGCTGGGCGTGGCGGTCGCGCGCCGGGCGATATCGGGCACTGCGGCGACAGACTTCTTGAGATCGAACAGGCCCAGCGTCGAGCGGCCGAGGGTGGAAATCTCTTCGACGACGTAGCGCGTGGTGCGCTTCAGCCGCGACCGCGACAGCAGCCGCTTCTTCTTGACGGAGGTCGCGGTGCCGGTTCCCGTCGGGGGCGGCGGCTCGAGCGCCGCCGCGATCGCGGCCAATGCCGCCGACGCCTCGGCTCCGCTCCTGAACCGCCGCGAACGCCGGTCGAGGCAGACCTCGAGCACGCCGACGAAGCGCGGATCGACTCCTTTGTCGGCGAGGTGGCCGCGCCAGGCCAAGGGCGGCGTGCGGTTGAGATTCCCGAGCAGCAGCTGCACGCCGAGGACGCCGAGTGCGTACACGTCTTCGGCCGGATCGGGCTTTTCGTCCTCGCGCTCGGGGTCGACATATGCGGGCGTTCCCGCCGAGCCGAGCGCATCGGGCTCCGCATCGGCCCGGGCGGCCGCCGGTTGCGCCGCGAGGGCGCCGATGCCGAAATCGCCGACCTTCACGAGGCCATCGCGCGCGATCAGCACGTTGCCGGGTTTGATGTCGCGATGCACGATGCCGCGGCCATGGGCGAAGCCGAGACCGTTTGCCAACTGGTGCAGAATTGCCTTCACGCGCTCCGGATTCGGCGCCAGTCCGTCATGGGCGGCGAGCCAGCTCACGAGGTCGCCTCCCTCGACGAATTCGTAGGCCACGTAAGGCGGGTCGTGATCGAGATTGGTGGCCTCGAGGCGGACGATGTTCTCGCTGACGCCTTTCGCCTGCATGCGGTCGATGAGGCTGGTCTCGCGCAAGAGCGAGGCGCGCGACATCTCGCCGGCGAAGAACTTCACCGCGCGCGGCGGCAGCGACCGCATCTTGCGGTGCACGGCCTTCCAGACCTCGCCGTAGCCGCCCTGCCCGATCAGTTCCTCCAGAACGTAGTCGTCGGCCAATCTCTCGCCCGGTGCATAGAGCGGCGGACGCGCCGGAAGCAGCTTCTGGAATTCGCCCAACGTGCTCGGAAGCTGACTGAGGAGCGTCGCCGAGATGCCGCCGTCGTTGAACCGCGTGGTGCCGCGGCGAAAGCTGTGCGGGAGGGAAAGAACGTAACCCTCCACCGCACGCCGCGCCGCCGATGGGAGGTTGACCTCGCGCAGCACTTCCCGGCTGGCTTCCAGCGCCTGCTGCGGCGTCAGCGCGGCGACGACGTCGAGCGCAGCGCGCTTATCGTTCGCCCTGAGCGCGCCGAAGAAGTTGAACCCGTTTTTCGCGGCGTATTGCGCGATCCGTTCGACGCCGGGCTCGAAGACGAGGCCCTTGAAGACCTCCTTCGCGACTTCCTTCGCGATTTCCTCGCCGAGCTTGTAGCCGGGGATGAGTTCGAGCGACGCGATGGCGCCGTTGCACGCGCCCTTCGTGCATGCCTTCACCAGCTTCAGTGCAATGTCCGAAGCCCCCGCCACCGGTCCCGCCCGATTGTCCGCGGCTGGATTAGGACACCGGGCGATTGGGTTTTCAAGGCAGGCGCAACTGCCCGCCCGGAAACGAAAGCGGCGCCCGATGGGGGCGCCGCCGGCCGCGACATGCGCGCGACGAATGCTACTTCTTCTTCTCTTCCTTCTTGGCGGCGGCCGGCTTCGCTTCGGCGGCCGGCTTGGCAGGCGCGGCCTCCTTCTTCGCGGCCTTGGCCTTCTCGGGCTTGTTGACCGCGCCGGTGGCGGCGCCGCCCGTCCCCATGCTCTGCGGAATGCCGAGATTCTGGTAGCGGTTCTTGAACTTGGCGAGCTGGCCGCCGGTGTCCATCAGCCGGTGCACGCCGGTCCAGGCCGGATGCGACTTCGGGTCGATGTCGAGCTTCAGCGTGGCCCCCGGCTTGCCGTAGGTCGAACGCGTCTTGAACGACGAGCCGTCCGTCATCACCACGGTGATCTCGTGGTAATCGGGGTGGGTGTCTTTTTTCATCCTAGGTCTCCGCGGCGGAAGGCGGGTATATAACGGCGCCCCGCCGGGCAGGCAAGGCGCCCCCGGTGCGGCGATTCGCGTGGATTAACGACCGCTTAGAAACCCCTTGAACGCTCCCAAGACCCCGCCAAAGCGCGCCGAGATCGCGCGCATCCGGCCGTTGCTCGGATTTCTGCGCCCCTACAAGGGCAAGATCGCCGGCGCCGTGGCCGCGCTCGTGCTGTCGTCGGCGGCCATGCTGGCCTTCGGCATCGGCCTGCGCTGGCTGGTCGACAACGGCCTCAAGAATGGCGGCGGAGCGCTCGACTGGGCGCTGCTCGGCCTGCTCGGCATCGTCACGGTGCTGGCGACGGCGACCTATTTCCGCGCCTATCTCGTCAACTGGATCGGCGAGCGCGTCGCGGCCGACATCCAGCGCGCCGTGTTCGCCAACGTGCTGCGCCTCGAGCCGGCCTTCTTCGAGACGACGCCCACCGGCGAGGTGGTATCGCGCCTCACCAACGACACCACGCTGCTGCAGACGATCCTCGGCTCGTCGGCCTCGATGGCGGCGCGCAACGTGCTGATGTTCGCCGGCGCCGTGCTCCTGATGGCGGTGACCAGCCCGAAGCTGACCGGCCTCGCCGCGCTCGTGGTTCCGCTGGTCGTGCTTCCCGCGATCGTGTTCGGGCGCAGGGTGCGCCGCCTCTCGCGCGCGACGCAGGACCGCATCGGCGACGTCGGCGCCAAGATCGAGGAGACGCTGTCGGGCATCCGCATCGTGCAGGCGTTCACGCAGGAGGCGGCCGAGCGGACGCGCTTCGAAGGCCGCGTCGGCGACGCGTTCGCGGCCGCGATGCACCGCATCCGCGCGCGCGCGCTGTTCTTCGCGTGCGTGTTCTTCGCGGTGTTCGCCGCGGTCGGGCTCGTCTTGTGGGTCGGCGGGAAGGACTTGCTGGCCGGCAGCATCACCGCCGGCCAGCTCACCGCGTTCCTGTTCTACGCGATCCTCGCCGCGAGCTCGATCGGCGCGCTCGCCGAGTTCCACAGCGATCTCCAGCGCGCGGCGGGCGCCGCCGAACGGCTGCTCGAGCTGATGAAAACCGAGCCGCGCATCCAGGCGCCCGCGGCGCCCACGACGCTGCCCGAGCCGGCGCAGGGGTCGCTGACCTTCGAGCGCGTCCGGTTCGCGTATCCGGCGCGGCCCGACCGCTCGGCGCTGCACGACTTCTCGCTGTCCGTCCGGCCGGGCGAGACCGTCGCCCTGGTCGGGCCCTCGGGGGCCGGCAAGACGACGGCGTTTCAGCTCATCTACCGGTTCTACGATCCGCAGCAGGGCCGCGTCCTGATCGACGGCGTTCCGCTGACCGACGCCGCGCCCGACGATTTCCGCAAGCGACTGGCGCTGGTGCCCCAGGAACCGGTGATCTTCTCCGGCTCCGTCGCCGAGAACATCCGTTTCGGCCGCCCCGAAGCGAGCCTCGACGACGTCCGCCGCGCCGCGGAAACGGCCGCCGCGCGCGAGTTCATCGAGGCGCTGCCCGGCGGCTTCGACGCGCAGCTCGGCGAGAAAGGCGTTCGCCTTTCCGGCGGACAGCGCCAGCGCATCGCGATCGCGCGCGCGATCCTGCGCAATCCCGCGATCCTGCTGCTCGACGAGGCGACGAGCGCGCTCGACGCCGAGAGCGAGCGCGCGGTGCAGACGGCGCTCGACCGCGCGATGAGCGGGCGCACCACGCTCATCATCGCGCACCGCCTCGCCACCGTGCTGAAGGCGGACCGCATCGTGGTGATGGACGAGGGCCGGATCGTGGACGAAGGGCGCCACGCCGAACTCGTGCAACGCAACGCGCTCTACGCGCGCTTGGCGCGCCTTCAGTTCGACGTCGCCCGCGCGGCGGTGTGAGGCGGCGGGCTCCAAACCAGAGCGGCCAGCCGCGCCCCGGCGCCGCCGCCGCGCTCAAATTTCGCGCGGCGGCCGGGAACTTTTTCCGAGGCGCCCAATGCATTTCTAATAAGCATTTGATTCGCCTCAAGAATCGCGAATGGCGGTTTTGCGCAACCTTGACTTGGCGCGAGCCTCGGTCCACTTTCCCGCATCAATCTCCGCGACCCGATCCTTGCCGACGCGCCCCCCGAGGCGTCCTCGCCCAAGTTCTTCGCTACCGGGATTGGCTCCCTTCGCCATGCGGGCTCAAGCATGGCATTTCGCAACCAAACCCGGGAGGGCTCAATGCCCAGCGGCACTGTCAAGTGGTTCAACCCGACGAAGGGCTACGGCTTCATTCAGCCGAGCGACGGCGGGAAAGACGTCTTCGTGCATATCAGCGCCGTCGAGCGCGCCGGCCTCAACACGCTCAACGAGGGCCAGAAGGTCTCGTTCGAGCTGCAGACCGAGCGCGGCAAGACCTCGGCGACGAACCTCAAGGTCGGTTGATCCGGCCGAACGGTGAACGGGGCCGCCTTCGGGCGGCCCCGTTTTCTTTTGCGGCCCGGCACGGCGCGGCAGGCGACGATGCCGACACGGTTCGACACTGCCGTCACTCGCCCTCTTCGAGCGGGCCCGCTTCGCGGATGCGGTGCCTGACGAAGACGAGGTGAATCAGCGCGAGCGGCCAGAACGCGACGCTGAAGAGAAGCCACGGCCAGAACGGGCGGCCGCGCAGCGCCGCGACGGCCGCGATCGCGATGCCCAGAACGACCCAGACGATTCCCGCGAGAATGATGTCTTCGCTGGCCATGGTCCCGCCCCTGGCTTCGGGCGCTCTGCCGCGCCGCCGCGAGTTGGGCACGCTCCGCCCGGCAGCGCAAGGCCGTCGGCCGGAGCGCCGTCAGCGCTCGGTGAGCTTCAATTCGATGCGGCGGTTCTTGCCGAACGAGTCTTCGCTCTCGCCCGGCTCGAGCGGCTGGAACTCGCCGAAGCCGGCCGCGACGAGGCGATTGGCCGGCACGCCCTCGGCCATCAGGATCTTGACGACGGCGATCGCGCGCGCGCTCGACAGCTCCCAGTTCGACGGGAAGCGCGCGCTGACGATCGGGCGGCGGTCGGTGTGGCCGTCGACGCGCAGCACCCAGTTGAGATCGCGCGGCACCTTGGCCGAGATGTCCTTCAGCGTGCGGGCCAGCTTCGCGAGCTGCTCGCGCCCGGCCGGATTGATCTCGTCCGAGCCCACCGGGAACAGCACCTCGGACTGGAAGACGAAGCGGTCGCCGACGACGCGGATATCCGGGCGGTCGCCCAGGATTTCGCGCAGGCGGCCGAAGAATTCCGAGCGGTAGCGCTGCAGCTCCTGCACCTGGCTCGCGAGCGCGAGATTGAGGCGGCGGCCGAGGTCCTCGATCTCGACCTTCTGGGTCGCCGACTTGGCCTCCGCCGCCTTGAGCGCCTCCTCGATCGCGCCGAGCTGGGCGCGCAGCGCCGCCATCTGCCGGTTCAGGAGCGCGAGCTCGGCCGCCTGGGCGTCGGTCAGCCGCTTCTGGTCGCCCGCGGTCTTCTCCTCGGCGAGCAGCGCGGCCTGCAGGCGGTCGCGTTCGCGCCGCATCGCGTCGAGATCGCGCTCGAGCACGGCAAGGCGCTGCTCGACGCTCTGCTTCTCCCCGGCGAGGCGCCGTCCCGCGTCCTCCTCCGCGCGCCGGCGCGCCTCGAGCGCGGCGAGCCGCTGCTCCAGCTCCGTCTTCTCGCCGGCGAGGCGGCTCTTCTCGGACTCTTCGGCGCGGCGTTGCGCTTCGAGCGCCGCAATGCGGCGTTCGAGCTCGCTCTTCTCGGCGGCGCCGCGCGCGCGGTCGGCCTCGGCCGCGCGCCGCTGCTCGGCGCCGTCGCGCTCGAGCGCCGCGATGCGGGCCAGCGCGGCCAGCCGCTCC
>JAEULD010000230.1 GCA_016792765.1 Candidatus Odyssella sp. | reverse complement strand
CGGCGCCTGGGCGGCGGCGAACAACCGGCGCGGCCTCGTCAACGCGGCCGCCACCTTCGCCTCGATCCATTTCTTCACGCAGTGGTTCGAGCGGCTCAAGACCGCGCCCGAGACCGTCATCGCCGCCGGCGCCCTCGCCGTCGCGATCGCCTTCGCGCTGTGGCGCTACAACCGGAAAGCGCCGGCCGCCACCTGACGCGCGGCGTCGACGCCTCGCCTTATTCCGCCGCCTGCGCCTGCGCTTCCCGCGCCAGCGCCTGATCGATCATCTTGCGCGCGGCGACGCTGCCGGCGTCGCAGTTCGTCGCGAGCAGCGGACGGTTCAGCGGGTCGTTGTCGAGCCGCTTCTGCTGTTCCTCGAGGATCGCGCAGTCTTCCTGGAAGATGTTGGTGATCTGGCCGTGGATGGTGCGGGAGACCGCGGCGTCGCCCACCTCGAAGCAGCGCGAGATCGCCCAGAAATAGTGCGTGCTGCGCTCGGTCTCGGGCGTCATCGCGTTCTGGACCATCCAGTTGAGCCCGCGCGCGCGGTCCTTGGTGTCGGCGGGCACGCCGCCCGCGTCGATGCGGACGTGCGCCGGCAGGTCGAAATAGATGTGCTGCCAGCGGTCGATCGTCGTGAGGCCGCGGAGCTTCGCGAACAGCGGCGGCGCCGGAATGCCCGGCATCAGGCGCGAGACCTTGACCTTGCCGTTTTCCATCGTCGTCGTGATCGGCGTCTCGGCCACGGCCGTCTGCCCGATCGAGGTCGGGTGGACGAAGGTTTCGTGCGTGAGATCCATGAGATTGTCGACGACGAGGCGGTACTCGGCGTTGACGTGGGTATAGCCGAACACCGGCTCCCAGCCCGGCTCTTCGTTCCAGTGATAGTCGTGGATCAGCGCCGGATCGGCCTTGGCCGCGTCGCCCATCCAGATCCACGCCCAGCCGTGCTTCTCGGCCATCGGGAAGGTGCGCGCCTTGAGGCGCGGCGGGATCGACTCCTGACCGGGAATGTGCGTGCACTTGCCGTCGGGCGCGAAATCCATCCCGTGATACGGGCACTGCACGACGTCGCCGATCAGCTTGCCGCGCGAGAGCGGCGCCGCGCGGTGGGGGCAGCGGTCCTCCATCGCCACCGGCGCGCCGGCCGCGGTGCGGTAGAGGATCAGCGGCTCGCCGAGGATCTTGCGGGCGAGCAGCGCACGGCCGATCTCCTTGGTCGTCGCCGCGACGTACCACTGGTTCCTGAGAAACATCGCACTCCTCCCGAATGCGTCCGCGGGCCGCCTTACCCCGGCGCGCCGTCGATCGTCAGCATACTGACCAAAGGTGCCCGTTCAAGCCGCCTGCGCGCGCAGCCGCCATTCCGGATCGTGGGTAATTTTACGTGGCTGTAAAAATGGCCGGTGCGCGCGCGGGGGCACCGGCCGATCGCCTCTTCGCGCGCCGCGCGGAGCGCTGTATATTTTTCGAACGCCCGCTCGAACGGCCGCATGACGCGGACGAAGAGCGCCGGCGAGGGAGGACACGACATGCTGAAGTACGGCCTGGCGGCCATGGCCGCCGCCGCGGCGCTGGCCGCCGCCACCGGCGCGCCGGCGCAGGAACTGCGCATCGGATTCATCAACTCGGATTCGGGCCCCGGCGCCCTGATCGGCAAGCACCTGCGCAACGGGTGGACGCTGGGCCTCGAGCATCAGGGCTGGAAGCAGGACGGCGACAAGCTCGGCGGCGTTCCCACGCGCATCGTCTACGGCGACGACCAGTCGGCCAAGGTCGACATCGGCCTCAAGGAGGCCGACAAGATGATCAAGCAGGACAAGGTGCACATCGTCGCCGGCATCATCTGGTCGAACGTGATCATGGCGGTGTCGAAGCCGGTGTTCGAATCGAAGGTGATGCTGCTCAGCACCAATGCCGGCCCCTCGCCGCTCGCCGGCGAGATGTGCAATCCGCTGTTCGTCTCGTCGTCGTTCATGAACGACGGCAACGCCGAGGCGACCGGCGAGATGGCGACGAAAGACAAGATCCAGACCGTCGTCGCGATGGCGCCGAACTACCAGGCCGGCAAGGACAACGTCGCCGGCTTCCAGCGCACCTTCAAGGGCGGCAAGGTCGTCGAGACGATCCTGTTCAAGGTGAACGAGTCGGACTACCAGGCCGATCTCGCCAAGGTCCGCGCGCTCAAGCCGCAGGCGGTGTTCATCTTCGCGCCCGGCGCGATGGGCGTCGCGTTCATGAAGCAGTGGGCGACTTCGGGCCTCAGCAAGGACGTGAAGCTCTATTCGATCTACACGATCGACGGCGTGACGCTGCCCGGCATCGGCGAGGCCGCGATCGGCGCGACCGAAGCGGGCCACTGGAACCCCAATCTCGACAATCCGAAGAACAAGGCCTTCATCAAGGACTACGTGGCGAAATTCGGCCACATGCCGTCCTATTTCGCGGTCCAGTCCTACGATGCGCCCGCGCTCATCGCGAAGGGCGTCCAGGCGACCGGCGGCAAGCTCGACGACATGGCCGCGGTGGCCAAGGCGATCCGCAAGGGCGGCATGGATTCGCCGCGCGGGCAGATCAAGTACAACGTGAACGGCATGCTGATCCAGCCCTACTGGCGCCTCAACGTGATCAAGGGCGCGGACGGCAAGCCGGAGATCCGGGGGGCCGAGCAGATCATGATGCGGCCCGACTCGTTCTGGGAGAAGTGCCCGGCCAACATGCGCATCTGAACGGCGCGTGCCCGTCGGGCATCGCGCGGGATCGCCAAGCCTCCCGGCTTGACAGCGCGCTTCGGCGGACCGTTTGATGCCGGCGAGATCGCACGCGGGCCGCGTGCGATCTCGTCTCGGGCGGCGTTGCCGTCGGTCGTGGCCGCGGCGAACGGCGCCGCGGGCGGTACGCGCGTCCAATCCAGCGAGGAACGTATCCCGTCCAGCGCCGCCGTCGCCGGCGTGCCGGACTTTTTCGACCGAGGAGAACCGCAATGTTGAGGATCGTGCTGATGGCCGGAACGGCGCTGGCGGCGGGGTTGCCGGCGGCGATGGCCCAGGAATTCAAGATCGGCTTCATCACCACGCTGTCCGGCCCCGGCGCCGGGCCCGGCACCGAGATGCAGAAGGGATTCCAGATCGGCCTCAAGCACGAAGGCTGGTCGAAGGACGGCGACAAGCTGGCCGGGGTTGTCACCAAGGTGATCTTCGGCGACGACCAGCAGAAGACCGACGCCGGCGTGCGCGAGGCCGAGAAGCTGCTCGACCAGGAGAAGGTGCACGTGCTGGCCGGCATCGTGTGGTCCAACGTGGCGCTCGCGGTCTATCCCAAGGTGATCGCCAAGGGCCTGCCCTACGTCATCACGAACGCCGGCGCCTCCCAGTTCGCGGGCGAGATGTGCCACCCGCTGCTGACCTCGACCTCGTGGAACAACGATCAGATCCCCGAGGCGCTCGGCCAGCGCATGAACCAGGACAAGATCGAATCGATCTTCATGCTCGCGCCGAACTACCAGGCCGGCAAGGACATGATCGCGGGCGTGAAGCGCACCCTCAAGGGCCCGAAGATCGTGGGCGAAGACTATTTCAAGCTCGGCGAGACCGACCACCAGGCCAGCATCTCGAAGGCGCGCGCCTCGGGCGCCAAGGCCGTGTTCGTCTTCGCGCCGGGCGGCATGGGCGTCGCGTTCTTCAAGAACTGGGCCGCGGCCGGCGCCGGCAAGGACATGAAGCTCTACACCGCGTTCACGGTGGACTGGTCGACGCTGCCCGCCATCGGCGACGCGGCAGTCGGCACCTATCACACGATGTATTGGAACGTCGACATCGACAACGCGGCGAACAAGGCGTTCGTCAAGGATTTCGCGGCCGCCAACGGCCGCAACCCCTCGCATTACGCAGCGCAGGCCTATGACGGCGCGCGGATCATCGCGGCCGGCCTCAAGGCGACGGGCGGCAAGTTCGACGACGGCCCGGCGCTCGCCAAGGCGATCCGCAAGGCCAAGTTCGAGTCGGTGCGCGGCCCCTTCGCCTACAACGTGAACGGCATGCCGATTCAGAACATCTACCTGCGCGAGGTCGTGAAGGGCGCGGACGGCAAGGCGGCGATCGTCACACGCGGGGCCATCTTCCAGAACTACAAGGACGCGTATTGGGAGAAGTGCCCGGCCGATAAGCGCTTGTAACTCGGCGACCGGAGTGTAAAAGACAGGCGCGGGGGCGCTCGATGGGGTGTCCCCGCCGCTGTGTGGGGGGACCCTCTGCCGAGGGTCCTTGAGGAGGGAGCGGACCCCAGATGGGTCAGCTGATTTTCGAGACCGTTCTGAACGGCGTTCAGTTCGGGGTGTTCCTGTTCCTGATTTCCGCCGGGCTCACGCTCGTGTTCGGGATCATGAACATGGTGAACCTCGCGCACGGCTCGCTGTTCATGATGGGGGCCTATATCGGCTCCTACGTGTTCCAGCAGACCGGCAGCTTCGCGCTGGCCGTCGTCATCGCGATTCCGTTCTCGCTGCTGCTCGGCATCCTGCTCGAGTTCCTGGCGCTGCGCACGCTCTACGCGCGCGACCACCTCGACCAGGTGCTGGCGACCTTCGGCTTCATCCTCTTCTTCAATCAGCTCGTGCTGCGCGTCTTCGGCGCGACGAGCCAGGAATTCCGCCTGCCCGACGCGATCAATTTCCCGATGCCGCTGTTCGGCTTCACCTACCCCTCCTACCGCCTGATCGTGATCGTGGTGGGTCTGGCGGTGGGCGCCGGGCTCTATCTCGTCATCGCGAAGACGCGCATGGGCATGCTGATCCGCGCCGGCGCCAGCAACCGCGCGATGGTGGGCGCGCTCGGCGTCAACATCCGCATGCTGTTCACGCTGATCTTCGGGATCGGCGCGGCGCTCGCCGGGCTCGCCGGCGTGATGATCGGCCCGATCGAGTCCGTCGAATCGGGCATGGGCGAGAACAAACTGATCCTCGCCTTCGTCGTGATCGTGATCGGCGGCATCGGCTCGATCCGCGGCGCCTTCATCGCCTCGATCATCGTCGGCCTCGTCGAGGTGATCGGCCGCGTCTTCATGAAGGACATCCTGCGGACCTTTCTGCCCGAGGAGTTCGCGCAAACCGCGGGGCCGGCGCTGGCCTCGATGAGCATCTACATCCTGATGGCCGCGGTCTTGTATTTCCGCCCGCAAGGGCTGTTCCCGGCACGTACGGGCTGACGCGATGTCCGGCGCCAACGTCACCCACATTCCCGAACTGCGCGCCTCGCTCGACGATCCGCGCTTCGTGCTGCTCGTGCTCGGCGCGGCGGTCCTCGCGGTGTTTCCGTATTTCGGGTACATCTGGGGCGAGACCTACCTCGTCTCGCTCGTCGCGAAGATGCTGATCTTCGCGATCGCCGCCGTCTCGCTCGACCTGATCCTCGGCTACGGCGGCATGGTGAGCTTCGGCCACGCCGCCTATATCGGGCTCGGCGCCTATGCCGTCGCCGTCTTCTCGAAATACGGCATCGACAACGGCTATCTGCAGCTCGTCTGCGCGATCGCCGGCTCGGCCCTCGTCGCCCTCTTCATCGGCGCGATCTCGCTGCGCACCAGCGGCGTCTACTTCATCATGATCACGCTGGCGTTCACGCAGATGCTCTACTATCTCGGCATCAGCCTGGAGCCGTTCGGCGGCGACGACGGCATGAACACGAAGCGCAGCGACTTCAGCCTGAAGCTGCTGGGCATCGACTTCACGCTCAACGACAACCTGTTCGTCTGCGAGAAGCGCACGGACAAGAACTGCAAGGTCGACGACCGCGACGGCGCCGCGATCTACTACGCGTCCTATCTCGCGCTGCTCGCGTCGGTGTGGTTCTGCCGCCGGCTCGTCTCGTCGCGCTTCGGCATGGTGATCCGCGGCGCGATGTCGAACCCGGTGCGCATGCAGGCCGTGGGCTTCCCGATCTACCGCTACCGCCTGACCGCGTTCGTGATCGCCGGCTGCATCTGCGGCGTGGCCGGCTTCCTGTTCGCCAACCACCAGCAGTTCCTCTCGCCCGTCTACATGAACTGGCTGCGCTCGGGCGAGATCATGATCATGGGCATCCTGGGCGGCATCGGCACGATCTACGGCGCCGCGATCGGCGCGATCGGCCTGCTCACGCTCGAGGAAGTGCTCGAAGGCTATGTCGGCAAGGACTACTGGCAGATGGTGCTGGGGCCGCTGCTGGTGCTGCTGGTGCTGTTCGCCAACCGCGGCATCTACAGCCTGATCCCGCACCGGATGAGCGGCGTGCCGATGTTCGTCCTGCGCATCGGCGTGTTCGTCCTGGCGCTGGCCGGTTTCGTCTGGCTGATGTCGAAGGCCTCTCCGATCCTGAAGATCGCCGGCAGCGTGCCCCACCTGCCGCTCTACGTGATCTTCGGCAGCATTATCGTTGCGCTCGGGCTGCGCTATTGGCAGGAGAGCCGGTCGAGCCATGCCTGAGACCGTCCTCTCGATCGAGCGCCTCGTGAAGCGCTTCGGCGGCCTGACCGCCACCAACGATCTGTCGATCGCGGTGCACAAGGGCGAGCTGCACGCCGTGATCGGGCCGAACGGCGCCGGCAAGACGACGCTGATCGCGCAGCTTTCCGGCCTGCTCGCGCCCGATTCGGGCCGCATCGTCTTCAACGGCCAGGACGTGACGGCGCTGCCCGCGCACCGGCGCTCCGCGCTCGGCCTCGCGCGCTCGTTCCAGGTGACGAGCATCTTCCTGAACTTCACCGCCGAGGACAACGTCGCCCTCGCGGTGCAGGCGCATTCGGGGCACTCGTTCCGCTTCCTGCGATCGGCGCGCAGCGAATCCGCGCTGCGCGAGCCGGCAAAGAAGGCGCTGGAGCGCGTCGGCCTCGCGCACCGCGCCGACGTCGTCGCCGCCGATCTCTCGCACGGCGAGCAGCGCCAGCTCGAGATCGCGATGGCGATCGCGACCAACCCCACCGTCCTGCTGCTCGACGAGCCGATGGCCGGCATGGGGCCCGAGGAATCGACGCGCATGATCGACGTGTTGCGCGGCTTCAAGGGCACGCATTCGCTGCTGCTCATCGAGCACGACATGGACGCCGTGTTCCAGCTCGCCGACCGCATCACGGTGCTGGTCTACGGCCAGGCGATCGCCACCGGCACGCCCGACGAGATCCGCAAGAACCCCGAAGTGAAGCGCGCCTATCTCGGAGACGAGGCATGAAGGCGCTGCTCGAGATCTCCGAGATCAAGACCTTCTACGGCCAGAGCCAGATCCTGTTCGGCATGGGGCTGGCCGTGAACGCGGGCGAGGTCGTCACGCTCATGGGCCGCAACGGCATGGGCAAGACGACGACGATCCGCTCGGTGATGGGCCTCACGCCCGCGCGCGAGGGGCGCATCTTCTTCGACGGCCGCGCGATCCACGCGATGCCCTCTTACGCCGTGGCGCGCCTCGGGCTCGGCCTGGTGCCCGAGGGCCGGCAGATCTTCCCGAATCTGACGGTCGAGGAGAA
>JAEULD010000215.1 GCA_016792765.1 Candidatus Odyssella sp. | reverse complement strand
GCCGCTCGGCAATGCCGGCCTCTACGGCGAGCGCAACCGCTTCCGCTACTTCGTGGATTGCGGCGAGTCGGCGAGCTGCGTCAACGTCACCGGCCTCCAGGTCGGCGCCAACGCCAATCTCAAGAGCACCAGCGCCTTCCTCGTGCCGACGCTCGACACGCCGGCCGATCCCTACAGCGGCCATGGCTCGGGCACGACGAACGGCTACGACCTCATCCTGACGCGCCTGCCGTTCACCAACCCGAATCTGCCCGGCAACCAGGGCAGGCTGGGCGGCGGTCTCGAAGGCCTGTTCGGCGCCGTCAACCAGGATCCGAACGGGGCCCTCGCCGGGCTGCTCGCGAAGATCCAGGTGCTCAACGGCGACGAAGTGCCGGGCGCCTACCAGCAACTCGCCGGCGAAATCATCGCCAATGCCAGCCAGCTCGGCTACGCCAACGCCGGCCAGCTGCTCGGCATGCTGTTCGGCCGCCTCAACGAGTTCCGCGGCGGCGCGATGAGCAGCGCGCGCAACGTCCAGTTCGCCTCGCGCGATTTCGACATCGCGCAGGCGCCGCCGGGCGCGTCGCGGTCGTCGACGGCGATCCCCGGCATGGGCCGGTGGATGGGCTTCGTCAGCGGCTACGGCCAGACCGGGCAGGTCGATTCCTCGGCCGGCATCTCCGGCGCGCGGTTCAACGTCGCCGGCGGCATGGCGGGCATCGAATACACCTACAGCGAGGCGGTCCGCATCGGCTTCACGATCGGCGCCGGCTCGTCGTGGGCCCGCCTGCAGGATCTGGACAGCCGCGCCAACGGCACGTTCTTCCAGGGCGCGATCTACGCCAGCTACGCGCCGGGCCCGTGGTATGTCGACGGCGCGCTCGGCTACGCCCGCCACAACATCGACACGAAGCGCACGGTGGCGTTCCCGGGCTTCGTGAACAATCTCGAGGGCAGCACGACGGCCAACCAGTTCATCGGCGGCTTCGAGGCCGGGTGGCGCTTCGATGCCGGCCGCTTCCAGGTGACGCCGTTCTTCGGCATGCAGATGAGCGTGTTCGCGCAGGACGGCTACACCGAAAGCGGCGGCGTGGCGGCGCTGAACTACGAGAGCGAGACGACGGTCTCGGCCCGCTCGAGCCTCGGCGTCCAGGTGCGGACGACGTTCCGCCTCGGCGAGACGATGCGTATCGATCCTTACGCACGGGTCGCCTGGGCGCACGAGTTCGGCAACCGATCGGCCACGTTGACGGCAAGCTTCGTCGGCGCTCCCACGTCGAGCTTCCAGGTCGTCGGCGCGCGTCGCGACCGCGACACGTTCCTGCTCGGCGCCGGGTTCGAGATGGCCGTCACCCCGAGGATCGGCGTGTTCGCCGGCTATTCGGGCGACCTCTCGAGCACCAGCACCTCGCACGCCGGCTCGGCGGGCCTCCGCATCCGCTGGTAAGGCGCGCGCCGCGCGGCACCCGGTGCCGCGCGGCCGCCGCCGCGGGCGGTCCTTCTGCCGCCGTGTAACGGCTCGCAGCCTGTGCTATCAACGTTGCCGCCCGCGCAGCTCCGTCGCGCGGCCGCAGTTCCACGATCTCAGAAAGAGGGCGCTTGCCATGCTTCGGATTACACGCCGCGCGCTGCCGATCCTCGCGCTCGCGCTGATCGCTTGGGGCGGCCCGGCCGCCGCGCAGACCGCGGCCACGGTCGAGGGCTTCCGGTCGGCGCGCTTCCAGATGACCGAAGACCAGGTCCGCAAGGCCATCGACAGCGATTTCAAGGGCGCCAAGATCGAGAAGCGGACGAGCACGGTGACGCGGACGGTGGTGCTCAGCATCCGGGTTCCGGATCTCATTCCCGACCGCGGCATGGCCCAGGTCAACTACACGTTCGGCTACAAGAGCCACCGGCTGATGCAGGTCGACCTGATCTGGAACAAGGCCGTCGACAACAAGCTCACCGCGGAGCAGCTGATCGCCGTGCAGGCGAACCTCCGCGAGCTGCTGCAGGACCGCGGCTTCAAGAAAGAGAAGACCGTCTCGAACGCGACGACCGACCGGCCCGACGTGATCCTGTTCTTCCGCGCGGAAGACGACGACGGGCGGATGGTGGCGATGGTCGGCCGCTTCCAGTACGACGCCAAGGCCGAGGAAGGAAAGCGGCTGAAGATGGATCAGCCCGAATCCGTCGTGCTCAGCTACATCCTCAACCCCAAGACGCCCGACGTCTTCAAGCTCGAGCGCGGCAAGTTCTAGCCGTCCGCGGCACGGCCGCGCGGCGCCGCCGCCTGGCATGAGCGAAGCCGAGCATTTCGGGGCGGCGATCCTCGAGGTCTGCCGGCGCAATCCGGACCGGATCGCCGTCGTCGCGGGCGGGCGCAGCCTCTCCTATCTCGCCCTGCGCGGCCACATCCTCAACTTCGCGCTCAACATGCAGGCGCGGGGGATCGGCCGCGGCAGCTGCGTCGCGATCGACACGCCCGACACCTCGATCGGCTTCGTCGCGCTGTGGGCGGCCTCGCTGCTCGGCTGCCGCTGCCTGCAGGCGAGCCCGGCGGCGCTGGCGAACGCGGCCATCGGCGTCACGCACATTCTGCGCTACCGGCCGGGCGAAGCGCCGGTGGCGGCGGCCAATGTTTTCGCCGTCGACCTGTCGTGGCTGGCGCCGCCGCCGGGCGCGGCGGCTGGCGCGGCCCTGTCGTTCCCCGGCTACGGCTCCCCCGCCGACCCGTTCTTCATCGCGTCGTCGTCGGGCAGCACCGGCACGCCGAAAGCGTCGGCGATCAGCTTCGGCTTGTTCTACAAGCGCAGTCTCGCACGAAGCGCGGAGCTCGCCGCCGCTCGACGCGTGTCTTGCCTATTTTCGTCCTTGAGCCCCATTGGCTCCAGCGCAATGACGGCCATAGCGCTTGCAGGCAACACGATCGCAGTTCAAGCCGCCGGCCAGCCGCTTGATCGAGATGTCGACGTCGTCATCGGCGCGCCGGCACAATACGCGGATCTATTTCGCAGCCGCGCGGCCGGGTCCGACTTTTCCCGCGCCGAGGCGCTTGTCGCTGGCACCAGCATAACGCCCGAGTTCGTCCACCGCCTTTTCGACATGTTCGGCCGGGTGCGTTACCGCTACGGCACGACGGAAACCGGCCCGGTGTGCGGTATCGCGCTCTCGCGGCCCACGGATTACGACGGGACGGTGGGAAGCCCGTTACCGGGGCGCACGGTCGAGATCGTCGACGAGCACGGCGTCGCCCAGCCGCCCGAGACTCCGGGCTTGGTGCGGGTCAAGACCCCGCATCTCGTCGACGGCTATCTGGGCGATCCCGAGGCCACCGCGCGCATGTTCCGCGACGGCTGGTTCTATCCGGGCGATATCGGCGCGCTCACGGCCGAGGGGCGCTTGCGCCTGCTCGGCCGCGCCAACGACCAGGTCAATGTCTACGGCACGACCTTTGCCCTCGCGGACGTCGATAGCCGGATCGCCGGCGTGGGCGAGGTCGAAGACGCCGTCTGCTTCGTCGAGAACGACGGCGACGGCCTGCCGCGCGTGGCGGCGCTCGTCCGGCCGCAGCCGGGCGCCATTGCGCCGGCGCTGGCCGAGCGCATCGTGACCGCCTGCCGCGCGGCTCTGCCGATTGCGGCGGTGCCGTGGGCCGTCTATGTCGGCGATGTCGTCCCGCGCAACCAGCACGGGAAGCCCGATCGGCAGGCGGCCGCGGCCGCGGCGGCGCGGGCGACACGGGTGATCTGAGCTGCGGCCCGCCGCGCAGGCCGAGGCTTCTGCTCCGCGGCAAGGCCGACCTGGCGTCGACCGGGCGCAGATCGGTTTTCGGGGCCATCGACAGCGCGCAGGCGGCCGGCCCTCCTTCGCCCAAGCTTCGGAAGGTATCCTGCTTCGCGCAATTGTCGGGATGGTGGAGCTGAGGGGGATCGAACCCCTGACCTCCGCATTGCGAACGCGGCGCTCTCCCAGCTGAGCTACAGCCCCGCACCAAGGCGAGAAAACCGGCCGGAACAAGGGCCTCGCGGGCCCGGTCCGGCCTTGGGAGGGCGGAATATCGGCATGGGGTCGGGGCCTGTCAAGGCGCCGAGGGCGCCGGAGCGCGGCCTACGAAGCCGCAGGCCCGTCCGCGGCGCCCGGTGCCGTTCCCGCCTCCGCGCGGCGGCGCGGGCGCAGCACGCGGGCGCCCGGCTTGGCGCCGGCGAAGCGCGCGCCGCCCAGCGCGCCCTTCTCGACGAGGCCGACGAACGCCTCGTAAAACGCCACGTATTCCGC
>JAEULD010000163.1 GCA_016792765.1 Candidatus Odyssella sp. | reverse complement strand
TAACGCCTGCCGCCTCTTCAGCCGAAGGCTTGTCCTTGCAAACGTATGCGGCGAAGTTCGCGACGTTTTCCGGCACTTCGATGGTTCGCGGCATGAATCGCTTCCGTTGCTAGAGCGCCGATGAAGCCTTGTGCAATTCGTCCACAAGCCGTGGCGTCCGTCCCTCGAGCATCCGTCTGAATTCAACCTCCGTCTTGGCGGCTTCGAGCGCCGTTCGGAGCCGGGGCGAGCGCTTCAGCGTGGCCGAGGCGTCGAGGAGCTTCTTGCGGCGTTCGGTATCGATCGAACCGTCGGACTTTGCGATCCGGCGCGCGACTTCAGCTGCCTGCAAATTCATTCGCTCAACGACGACCCTGCCGGCGCCTGGGTCTACTTTGGCGCCGAGCAGGAGCGGCGCATTGCCATCAACATCGCCGTCCGGCCTCTTGGAGAACAGGAGGGCCGCGCCATCCGACCTCACCGCGTTCTCACCTACCGCAAGCCGCTGGTAGATCACAGCGCTCTGGCTGAACATGTCGCCGTAATAAAGCTCCATGATTACGTCAGTCGTGTCCTTCGCGCCGTTGCCGCGGTGGCCCGCGCACGCGACCGCCCGCCGCTCGCGATCAACGACGCAGGGCGTCCGGTTCGACGGGACGAGCGCGGCCTCGCCGCGGTGGTAACCGAGCCGCGCCTGGGGCGTTTGACGCGCTTGATCGAACGATATGTCGAGGCCGATGCTAGTGCCGGACGCGGCGATCACGTAGTGGTCCGTCGGCACCGCGCAGGCGGCCAGCAGCAAAATGCCCGCTATACCAGCGCCGCCGCGGACCCATCGTGCGGGACTTGAATCTAGGAACATGGTCCCCCCTTCCAACCGTTCGGATCGGTTCTCCGAACTGCGACCGTGGTTTGGCCCGGGCCGCGCCGTTCGACCTCGATGACGAGGTCTCGGCTGTTTCTATTTACAGTCGTCATCAGCTTCTGTCCATAACCGACAATTACACCGGCGTTCGCGCCGGAGTTGACAAGGAGGCCGAGCGCCTCCGCATGCGCGGCGCTCGCCCCCGGCGCGCAGGCCCGCTCCTGCTGAATCGTGATGACACCAAATCCGAGGATGAAATAGCGGTCCGCACCGCCCGCGGCGGTGTCGCGAAACATCAGGCCGCCATTGCCGCACGCGCTAGCGGCGGCGGTCAGCAGCAACGCCCCGCTGCGTGCGGCGTAACGCTGCCGACGCACGACATTGAAGATCGCTCGCCATACGATGCCGTCTTCCGTCGCGCGCAAGTCTCGGCCCATTCGGTTGCAATCGGGCGTACCTTAGGGCGACCGCCCTCTCCCAACAATGGCGGCGCCGAGAAATGCCTCGGGTTGCCAAGCGAATGGCGATCCGATTTCTTGGAGTAATGTGCGGCCGCTATTCCATCACCGATCCCGACGAGGCGCTCCGCAGCCTGTTCGGCTACAACGGGCCGCCCTTCGATTTCGCGCCGCGCTACAACGTGGCGCCGACGCAGAGCGTGCCGGTGGTGCGCCTCAACCACGAAGGTAGACGCGCGATCCTCGCGATGCGCTGGGGCCTGATCCCCTCCTGGGCCAAGGAGGCGAAGATCGGCTCGATGATGATCAATGCGCGCGCCGATACGGTGGCGACCAAGCCTGCCTATCGCGCCGCGTTCAAGGCGCGGCACTGCCTCGTGCTCGCCAATGGCTTCTACGAATGGCAGGCGCCGCCCGAGGGCTCTGCGAAAGGAGCAAAGAAGCAGCCGTTCCGCATCGTCCTGGGGACGCAAGAGCGCGCGCGGCCGTTCGCCTTCGCCGGCCTCTGGGAGCGCTGGCGCGATCCGGCCGGCGCGAAGGACGCGCCGCCGCTCGATACCTTCACGATCGTGACGACCGACGCCGCCCCGGCGATCGCGCACATCCACGACCGTATGCCGGTCATGCTGACGACGCGCGAAGAGCTCGAAGCCTGGCTCGACGCCGAGAAGACTTCGCCGGAAGAAGCGCAAGAACTGCTGCGGCCCTACGCGGGCGGCGACCTTGCCGCCTATACGGTGGGCCTCAAGGTCAACAACGCGCGCTACGACGGCGCCGACTGCGTGGCGCCGGCCGCGCCCGGCTCGGCCTGAGAACTGCGCGAAAGTGCCGATTCGACCCGGCGGCGCGCGGCGCGCTATAAGGCCGCCGCATCCAAGACTGCCTTCCGAGGAGCCTCACATGAACGAGCAACTGCCGCGCCGCGGCAATTCCCCCGCGGCCCGCGACATCGCGAGCCTCGTGCACCCCTACACGAATCTGCGCGTGCACGAGAAAGAGGGTCCGCTCGTCATCGAGCGCGGCCGCGGCGTGTACGTCTACGACGATTCGGGCAAGGAATACATCGAAGGCATGGCCGGCCTGTGGTCGGCGGCGATCGGCTTCGACGAGCCGCGTCTCGTCGCCGCGGCGACGGCGGCGATGTCGAAGCTGCCGTTCTACCACATGTTCACGCACAAATCGCACCTGCCCGGCATCGAGCTGGCCGAAATGCTGCTCGAGATGGCGCCGGTGCCGATGTCGAAGGTGTTCTTCGCGAATTCGGGCTCCGAGGCCAACGACACCGCGATCAAGCTCGTCTGGTATTACCACAACGCGATCGGCAAGCCCGGGAAGAAGAAGATCATCTCGCGCGTGAAGGCCTATCACGGCGTCACCGTGGCCAGCGCGTCGCTGACCGGACTCCCGGCCAACCACCAGGACTGGGACCTGCCGATCGCGCGCATCCTGCACACGACCTGCCCGCACCATTACCGTTTCGCCAAGCCCGGCGAGAGCCCCGAGGATTTCGCCACGCGCTGCGCCGAGGAGCTCGAGGCGCTGATCGTGAAGGAAGGCCCGGACACGGTGGCGGCGATGTTCGCCGAGCCGGTGATGGGCGCCGGCGGCGTCATCGTCCCGCCGCCCGGCTATTTCGAGAAGATCCAGAAGGTCCTCAAGAAATACGACGTGCTGCTGATCGCGGACGAAGTGATCTGCGGCTTCTACCGCACCGGCAACCCGTGGGGCTCGCAGACCTTCGGCATCGCGCCCGACATGCTGGCCTGTGCCAAGGCGCTGTCCGCCTCCTACATCCCGATCTCGGCGCTGATGATCAACGAGAAGATCTATCAGGCGCTGCTCGCCGAGAGCGACAAGATCGGCACCTTCGGCCACGGCTTCACCTATTCGGGCCATCCGGTGGCGGCCGCGGTCGCCGTCGAGACGCAGAAGCTCTACAAGGAGCGCGACATGCTCTCGCATGTGCGCCGCCAGATGGGGCCGTTCCAGAAGAAGATGGCGTCGCTGCTCGCCGAAGACATCGTCGGCGAGGTGCGCGGCGTCGGCCTCGTGGCCGGCGTCGAGCTGGTCAAGAACAAGGCGACCAAGGAGAACTTCGCGCCGCTCGGCAAGATCGGCCGCATGACGACGGCGCGCGCGCAGGAGAACGGCCTCATCTGCCGCGCGATCGGCGACACGATTGCGATCTGCCCGCCGCTGATCATCGACGAAGCGCAGGTCGACACGCTGGTCGCGCGCCTGCGCAAGTCGATCCAGGAAGCCCAGGTGCAGGCGAAGAAGGAAGGGATGTTCTAGGTGCGCGTCGCCGCCTCCTGCGTAGGGGCGGGTCCCCGACCCGCCCGCGCCGACGCGCGATGATCGTCGGAGGCCTCGCGCCGCGTAGATGCCGGCGGGCGGGTCGGGGACCCGCCCCTACGCTGTTGGCGCTCGCCATTGCTGCCGCCGCACCCGCCCGCGCCGAGATCGTGTGGCGGCCGCTTGAGCCGGGGCTGGAGCTCGCGCAGCCCAGGGCGCCGGGCACGCACCGCACCGGCGACGGGCTGGTGACGCTCGTCCGCATCGATCCGGCCAAGGCCAGGCTCGCGCTGGCGATGGCGAAGTTCGAGGGCGACAAGCGGCGCACCGCGGCCGAGTGGGCGCGCGAGAAACGCTGGTCGTTCGCCGTCAACGCCGGCCTCTATCAGGA
>JAEULD010000140.1 GCA_016792765.1 Candidatus Odyssella sp. | reverse complement strand
GGCACCTTGATCTCCCCGACGCGCTCGATGGCCGAGCGCTCCTTCCACCAATTGTCGTAGGTCTGGTGCGCGATCAGATCGGCGGTGATGTCGCGCGCCAGCGCGCGCCCGGTCGGGCGCCCGGCGGCGCGGTGCAGCGTGTTCGCGCGCACCCTGTTGTACCACCACACCATGTATTCGCTGTAGATGCCGCCGTGATAGGCCGCGTCGCGGTAGGGATCGGTGCAGCCGTCGTAGGGCGCGATGCATTTCAGCGACGGCGGATTGACGATGCCCATCCACCATTGCGACCACGCGTAATAGGACTGGCCGATGCCGCCGACATTGCCGTTGCTCCAGTCCTGGCGGCCGATCCATTCGACGATATCGTAGAGATCCTGCTGCTCTTCCTTGCACAGCAGCGCGTATTCGCCGCCCGAATGGCCGCTGCCGCGCACGTCGGCATGGACGTAGGCGTAGCCCTGCTCGCGTACGTACCACTCGACCGGGCCCACCTCGTGCCACAGGAACAGCGAGCTGTGGGGCAGGTCGTCGGTGTCGTACTGATAGGGCGAGGCCGCGAACAGCACCGGATAGCGGCCGGGCGCGTCGGGCCGGTAGATGCGCAGCGCGATCTGCACGCCGTCGCGCATCGTCACGTAGACGTCGCGCTCCTGCTTCATCGCATAGCGCGGGGCGCCGGCGGCTTTCTTCTTCTTGGCCATGATGTCTGCTCCGGTCTCTCGAAAAGGGCGGCCGCTACTCCGCTTGGCGGCGCGGGGGATGTCAATGCCGCAACGGCCGGCACTCGCGGATTTTGCGCATGGGCTCCCGCGCGCCGGCGCAATGCCGCACTGCGACATGAACGGCGCCTTGCCGGCGCCGCGCCGGCGGCGCATACACCGGCCGCCATGGACGACCGCCTCGCCGCTCCGCCGCCCCGCCTCGCCGCCGCGCATGCCCCGCCCTCGCCGCGCCGCGTCGGCCTGTTCAACGGGCGCGGCGCCTGGACGCTCTACGCCAAGGAAGTGCGGCGCTTCCTCAAGGTGTCGCAGCAGACCCTGATGGCGCCGGTGGTGACGACGCTGCTGTTCCTCGCGATCTTCGCGCTCGCGCTGGGCGGCGATCAGCGCATGATCGCCGGCGTGCCGTTCGACCAGTTCCTGGCGCCCGGCCTGGTGATGATGGCGGTGGCGCAGAACGCGTTCGCCAACACCTCGTCCTCGCTCGTGATCTCGAAGGTGCAGGGCAACATCGTCGACGTGCTGATGCCGCCGCTGTCGCCGTCGGAGCTGACGCTCGGCTACGCGCTGGCCGGCGTCACGCGCGGGCTGTTCGTGGGCGCGGCCTGCATCCTGGCGATGACGCTGTTCGTCGAGACGCACATCCGCGACCTCGGCCTCGTCCTCTACCACGCGGCGATGGCCTCGCTGATGCTCTCGCTGCTCGGCCTCATGGGCGGGATCTGGGCCGACAAGTTCGATCACATCGCCGCGGTGACGAACTTCGTCGTCACGCCGGCCGCGTTCCTCTCCGGCACGTTCTATTCGATCGAGCTTCTGCCCGGCTTCTGGAACGCGCTCGCGCACGCGAACCCGCTGTTCTTCCTCATCGACGGCTTTCGCGCCGGCTTCATCGGCAAGTCCGACGGCCCGCTGCTCGCCGGCGCGCTGGTCGTGGCCGGCGTGAACGCCCTGCTCTGGGCGATCTGCCACGCGATGTTCAAGAAGGGCTACAAGCTGAAGGCGTAGGGGCGGGTTCCCGACCCGCCCGTCTCGCCGCGCGCACCAGACGCCACGACTTCGCCTCGCGCTGACGCGGGCGGGTCGGGGACCCGCCCCTACGAGATCACTTCACGCGTTCCCAGCGCTGGCTGCCGCCGAACAGCGGGAGCAGCACGTAGCCGCGCAACTCGAGCTTGCCGTCGGGCAGCATCCGCATGCGTGCGCGATAGGTGTCGCCGTCGAGCGGATTGTAGACGCGGCCGCCGTCCCATTCGCCGGGCGCCTTGGCGGCGAAGTTCCAGAGGAACGTAAGCCCCTCGATCGTCTGCGCGCGGCGCGCGGGATCGGGATTCTTGGAATCGCGCTTGGGCTTGCCGTCTTTCCCGATCGGCTCCTTCAGCCACGCGATCCGGCCGCACAGGGCCTCGCCGCAGCGGTAGATCTCGACATGGCTGGTGCCGCCCTCGGTCAACCAGCGGCCGACCGGCGACGCCGCGCCGGTGTCGGCGCGCGCCGCGAACGGCAGCAGGACGAGAGCGGCGAGGGCAAGCGCGCGCATGGCGGCGGAGGTCTCCGGAAACGGCGCGCGAAGCTAACGAAAGCCGGCCGCGGCCGGGCCCGGGCAATGCGCCGCAGCTAGCGCGCGCGTTCCCAATACTGCGACTTGCCGAGCAGCGAGATGCCGACATAGCCGCGCACTTCGAGCTTGCCGTCGGGCCTGAGCTTCATCGTCGACTTGTAGGTT